>CAITIX010000433.1 GCA_903892565.1 uncultured Acidobacteriia bacterium | reverse complement strand
TTTCTCTCTTAAGAACCAAAACAAGAAAGCCCCCGTCGGCCAGCCGACGCAGCGCCAAAGGGGCGGTAGGCTAAACCGGACAGATCACGTGTGAATCAAACCGGACAGATTGACAAACTACGAACATCACGTTGATGTTCTGCCGCATCTCGCGGCGGCACGGTCACTCAAGATTTCGTCGCGCGTGCATCTGCGATATCCTCGGATGCGTGAGCGAAACCATTCTTCCATTCGAAATCAGCCCGCAAGAGGTCCAGAGCCGCATTGATGCGGGGGAACCGCTGGTGCTCATCGATATTCGCGAGCCGAACGAATTCGCGATCACCCGCATCGAAGGGGCCACTCTCATTCCCATGCGCAGCGTCCCCGAGACTTTGCAGGAACTGGAAGCCAAGGCCGATGAGAGCACGTTGATTGTCTTCTGCCACCACGGCGTGCGGAGTCTGAATGTCGTAAACTGGCTCCGCAATCAAGGTGTCGCCCGCTGCCAAAGCATGGCCGGAGGAATCGATGCCTGGAGCATCGTGGTAGACCCGACGGTGCCGCGCTACTAAGCGTCCGCTACGGATGATGGCGCCGCGTTAGCTAAGCCGCGTTACGATGAAGAGAACTTGCCCGAAACCGTCTCTTCCGCACCCTCGACCACCGATCTCGCCACGCGCGGGGAACAACTCCGCCGCGAAGGCGTCGTCATCCGTACGTGGGATCTGCGCAAGACGTTCTCGATGGGCGGCGAGGAGATCCACGCCGTTTCGGGCATCGATCTCGAAATCCGCAAGGGCGAGTACGTGGCGATTATGGGCCCTTCGGGCTCCGGCAAATCCACGCTGATGAATTTGATCGGCTGCCTGGATTCCCCTTCGAGCGGCCTCTATTATTTGAATGGTCATCTGGCGAGCCAGATGACCGATGCCGAGCTGGCGCGCGTGCGCAATCGCGAAATCGGTTTCGTTTTTCAGACGTTCAATCTGATGGCCGGGCGCGATGCCCTGCACAACGTGGAGCTCCCGTTGATCTACGCAGGTGTGGATCGCAAAGAGCGCTTGCAACGGGCGCTCCAGGCACTGCGCGACGTGGATCTGGAATCCCGCAAGGGGCATAAACCCAACGAGCTTTCCGGTGGCCAGCGCCAGCGTGTGGCCATCGCGCGCGCGCTGGTCAATCGACCGTCGTTGTTGTTGGCAGATGAGCCCACCGGGGCGCTCGATACCGCCACGGGCAACGATATCATGGCGCTCTTTGACCGTCTGCATCGCGACGGCAACACGATTGTTTTGGTGACGCACGAGCACGATATCGCGCAGCGCGCCGACCGCATTATTCATATCCGCGACGGCAAAGTGGAACGCGACGAGCGCGTTCGTTAGCACTCCCTTTCTAGACGACTACAGATTACGGATCGGCTCGATGTCGGTCGGGATGTCCTGTAGCCGATCCAGCGCGTTTTGCAACGCGGGACGTACGACGCCCAGTTCATCGAGCATCTTCTTCGCGCGGGCGTAATCGCCAGTGGCTTCGATGTCCAAAAGATCGTGCACCAGATCGCGCACCGCAGGCTGGATTTTCGCGAAATCTACCGCGAACGTGCCGTCCGCCTTGGCGACGAACGCTCCCTTGTCCATCAGGTAATTGAATTGCAGCGCCATGCCGCGGCCATGCGCCTCATGCACGCCAAAGCGCAGTGTCCGGAACGAAGACGCGAGAAACGTGGTGTACAGGGGCCTTTCCGCTGCGGGCAAAATCTTGTGGTCAAAAAGATACTGCATCATGAAGAGGCCTGTGACGTCGGCCTTGGCCTCTTCGATGGCCGAATGCAGCTCCTTCAAACTCTGGCGGACGTTGTTCTGCGGACCAATGCCGTGCGTCATCTCATGCGCCAAAATGTGCGAGAAGAACGCGTCGAAGCTGACGTTCTTTTGATCCGCGGGAGCGAGGACCCTAGCGGCAATAGGCTGCAGGATCTTCGAGAACTTGGCCTCTTGCACGTTCTTCAACATCACGCGTTTCGATCCCATCGTTTTCACGATGCGCTCGTCGTTAGGAAGGTTGAACGCCGCCGTGCGGACGCCGTGAGCTCCATCGCCCGTGGCGAGCACTTCGTTGACTACGCGGATCGGAGCGAGCGCGCCCAGCTTTGGGTTTTTATACTTCGCGTCCAAGGGTAGGTTGTTCTCGATCGCCTGGATATGATCGGCGAAGTTTTTCATCCTGGCCGTTTCGGCTTCGTCGCGCAAGGTGATGTAGGCCTCGAAGGCGGCCTTGTATCCAAACAGTTCGTCGTTATATGTCTCGTAGGGGCCGATAGTGACTTCAACGGGAGCGTCGAGTTTCATCCACGCGACGTCCGATGCGTAATAGTCGTCGGAGAGAAACGCTTTCGCGCGCAGCGTGAGGAATTCCTTCAATGTCGCATTGGTCGTGAGCGCAGCGGCTTCGTTGAGTTGCTTCGCCGCGTTGTCCAGGAAGTAGCGGTATTCTTCGCGATACGGTGTCATGGCCAGCTTCCCGTCTTTCTCGCGGCGAATCACGCTAAAGAATCCGCGGGCCTCGGTTTGCTGCCCCGCAGGAAGCGTTTTCACCCACGCCTCGAATTCCTGCGTCGTCATTTGCTCGTCGTAGAATCCGGCGCCGAGAGGTTTCTTTGCAGGAACATTCGGAAGAAAAGCGGTCAGGCCATCGAGTTCGGAAAAAGGACCTTTGT
>CAITIX010000432.1 GCA_903892565.1 uncultured Acidobacteriia bacterium | reverse complement strand
GTGAGCAGTTGGCCGCGCTTGCGCAAAAACACCTCGCGAAAAGGGGCGATCGATTACTTAGTAAAAGAAATCTCTGCCTGAATTCCTTAACGGCATTGTCCCTAAGGGCATGACTCCGCAACCGGGGTGCAAAAGACTGAACCACCCGTTTGGCAATGTTACCTCCAGCAAACCATTCGGCGTCACTCGTGCCGGTTCTGACCACTCTGAAGCAAACATCGCCATGAACCAACCGCTACAGGTTTTGATCGTCGAAGAGAGCGAGGCGGAGGCGCAAGTTCTGCTAAGCCAATTGCAGCAGGGCGGTTATGAACCGCGGTGGCAGCGGGTGGATAACCCCGCCGCACTGAAGGCAGCGTTGGCAGACCAAGAGTGGGAAGTCATCATCGCGGATTTTTGGCTGCCGCATTTCAGCGGCCTGGATGCCCTACGTCTGGTGCAGGCAGCAGGCCGGGACATACCCTTAATCCTCGTATCCGGAGCCATTGGTGAAGAACAAGCGGCCAATGCGATCAAAGCCGGCGTGCACGGTTATCTGCTGAAAGACCGGTTGGCACAACTGGCCGGAGTGGTGAAAGACGAACTGCGCAAGGCCGGATTGCGCCGACTAACACGGCAAACCGAAGCCGCCTTGCGGGCGAGCGAGGAGCGCTTCCGACTGGCAACGGCCGCCGCCCATGCCATGGTTTATGACGTGGACGCGGTGACATATCGGGTCAATGCGCTCCATGGCGTGCGGGAACTACTCGGTTACGCATCCACACCGAGCGAACTGACCTTGGATTGGTGGGACCAGCAAATCCACCCCGAAGACCTGGCCAGATGCCACGAGGCCTTCCAACAAATACGAAACACGGGTCACGAGCACACACTGCACTACCGGTTGCGCCACCAGGACGGCAGGATCATCCACGCCGAAGACAATGCCACTGCCGTACGCGATTCGGCCGGAAAGCTCGTGCGCATCGTGGGGACGGTCGTGGATATTACCGCCCGCAAACGGGCGGAAGCCGCCTTACGGGAGAGCGAGGCGCGCTTCGCGACGATTTTCAAGGACTCCCCCTCCCCAATCGGGCTGTGCCGGTTGAAGGATGGGATTTTCCTGGATGTCAACGAGCCGTTCGCTCGCTTGTACGGCTACAGCCGGCAGGAACTCATCGGTCACTCCTCGGAAGAGCTGGGCCTGTGGCATTCCAACCGGGACCAAGTGATCGCCGAGTTGCAGTCCAAGAAGCGGCTGGTCGTGGACATACAGGCCCGCTGCAAGAACGGGGAAATCCGCGACCTGCTGGCAGCGCTGCGATTGACCGAGTTTGGCGGCGAACCGTGCATCCTCAGCACCCTGGTGGATGTCACTGACCGCAAACGGGCGGAGACAGCGTTACGCGAGAGCGAGGAACGGTACGCCTTGGCGGTAGCGGGATCGAATGATGCCCTTTGGGATTGGAATATTCTCAGCGGGGAGGAGATCATCTCGGACCGCGGGTGGAATATGCTGGGCTACCAACCGGGCGAATTGCCCAGTCAAATGAACACCTGGCGAGGGCTGATCCATCCGGAGGACCTGGAGATGGTAGACCACCAGATGGCTGCCCATCTGGAGCGCCGGACTCCATGTAATATCGAATTTCGCATGCTGACGAAGCAGCGCGGCTATCGGTGGGTCCATGTGCGGGGGCAGGCCGTTTGGAACACTCAAGGACAACCTTATCGCATGGCTGGCTCGGTCTCGGACATTTCAGAACGCAAGCGGGCGGAGGATGAAATCCGCCAGCTCAATGAAGGATTGGAGCAGCGCATACGTGAGCGCACCACGGCCTTGCAGGAAAGCGAGGAGCGCTTCCGCATGATGGTCGAGGGGGTAAAAGACTACTCGATCATCCTGCTCGATCTGACAGGCCGGGTCACCAGTTGGAACACCGGGGCCGCCCAGATTAAGGGGTATGAGGCGGACGAAATTATCGGCCAGCACTTTTCCCGGTTTTATACAGTGAATGACATTGCCGGCGGAAGGCCCGAACAGCACTTGCAAACGGCGGCGGCGGAAGGCCGTTACGTGGGCGAAGGCATCCGGGTGCGCAAGAACGGCTCCGAATTTTTCTCCAGCGTGGTGATCACGGCCTTAAGCGACGAAGCGAGGAGACTGCGTGGTTATGTCAAAATCACACGCGACATCAGCGAACGCAAGCGAGCGGAAACGGAGTTGCGATTGTTCCGCACTTTGATTGATCACGCCAAAAATAATATCTTTGTGCTGGATTTCGCCACGACACGGTTCCTGGATGCAAACGCAAGCGGGTGCGCGGATCTGGGCTACTCCCGGGATGAACTCGTGAAGATGACCGCGGAGGAGGTGACCAACGGACTGGAGCGCGCTCACATCGACATAACCAATGCCCGGCTGAAAGAGACGGGCTACGCGAAGACAGAAGCCTGGCACCGGCGCAAAGACGGCACGACGTATCCGGTGGAGATAAACCTGTCGTTGGTCAAACTTGATCGGGAGTATGTCATATCGATAGTCCAGGACATCACGGAACGGAAGCGGGCCGAAGAATATCAGATGCGGATGGCCACAATTTTTGAGCAGGCCACCGAGAGCATCATGATCACCGACACCGAATGCCGGATCTTATATGTCAATCCGGCGTTTGAAAAAACCACTGGTTATGCGCTCGTGGAGGTGGTTGGTCAAAACCCCCGCATCCTTCGGAGTGGCCGACACGACACGGAGTTTTTCCGGCAGATGTGGGCGGTTTTAAACCGGGGCGCAACCTGGAGCGGACATCTCATCAACCGGCGCAAAGACGGCACGTTATTTGAGGAAGCCGCCACCATCTCGCCAGTGCGGGACACAGCCAACAGGATCATCAATTACGTGGCCATCAAGCGCGACGTGACATATGAAGTGGAACTGGAAGGTCAATTAAGGCAGTCCCAGAAAATG
>CAITIX010000431.1 GCA_903892565.1 uncultured Acidobacteriia bacterium | reverse complement strand
GTTCTGTTTGGATTGCAAACGGGTGGAAGGAATGGCGGGGACGACGGGGCTCGAACCCGCGACCTCCGACGTGACAGGCCGGCGCTCTAACCAACTGAGCTACGTCCCCGCTTGTGTGTCAGGTCAGTGACCAGAATAACACACCGAGGTGGAGGAAATCACGCTTGCGCGCCAAGATTTTATCGGCACGCATAAAGTTCACGCCCGCAGGCTGTGGCGCGTCGTGCGGTGCAGCGCCCTTCGGCCATTCGCGACGGGCTAGGACTATAATCTGATAGCTGGGTCTCTCGCAAAATTTCGTTTGGACTGGAAAGGGATTGTGACATGAACAACAGGCAGGTGTCGCGAAGAAGTCTGATGACGGCCGCAGTGGCAAGTTCGGCGCTGGCTGGGACCGCAATGGCGGCATCGAATTCGCCAGCCAAGACGACGGCGAAGACGACAGCAAAACTCTGGACCAACGAATACTGGGCGCAAAAAGGCGACGTGAAGTTGTACATGTATCGAAAACGCGCGGGCGCGCCAAAAGCGGGCGAGGCTCCCCTGCCCGTGCTGATGCTGGTGCACGGATCGTCGATGTCCAGCCGTTCGAGCTTCGATCTCGCCACGCCCGGTAAAGGCGAATACTCCGTGATGAACGTCTTCGCGCAGTGGGGCTACGACGTGTGGACGATGGACCACGAGAATTACGGCCACTCCACCCAGACCAGCGGCAATTCGGATATCGCCAGCGGCGTGGAGGATCTGAAAGCCGGTATCGAACTGATCGCGAAAGAAACCGGCGCGCAGAAGGTCCACATGATGGGCGAATCTTCGGGTGCGATTCGCGCGGGCGCGTATGCCATGGCCCGGCCGGATCGAGTGGATCGCCTGGTGCTGGGGGCGTTCACGTATAAAGGCGATAATTCACCGACGCTCGCCGAACGCGCCAAGGGCCTGGACTACTACCGTACGCATAACCGCCGACTGCGCGATCGTGCCATGATTTTCAGCATCGCCACGCGCGATAAGCCCGGGACGTCTGATCCCGCGATCTCCGAATTTCTGGCCGACGCCGAATTGAAGTACGGCGATCAAGTGCCGACGGGCACGTATCTCGACATGACTGCCAACTTGCCTCTTGTCGATCCGAAAAAAGTGACGTCACCCGTGCTGCTGATCCGCGGGGAATACGACGGCATCGCGACGGTGGACGATCTGCAGGATTTCTTCAAGCAACTGCCGAGCGGAGATCGCCAGTTTGTGATTCTTCCGGGCATGGCGCATTCGGTAGTGCAGGGGACGAATCGTCAGTTGTTTTGGCATGCGATGCGGGCGTTTTTAGAGATGCCGAAAATTGTGGTGAGTTAGAATGGCACATTTCCGCGCTGGCGGAGAAAAGGAATTGTTGGGCATGGAAAATCATGACGTCAAGTCGCAGATTCCCAAGGAACTGCTTACACGTTGGGCGAACAGTTGCATTCATATGAATCACCTTGGAACTCTGATTCTGAGAGAGTTGCCGCCGACCAAGGAGCATGCCCGCGCTATCGATCTTGCTGAACGCGCGAGGAGAAGGGCTTCGGCACTCTTTAACTAGCTTGTTCAGCAGGGCGCAGAAAAGCCTGCGGGCTATAAGGAACCTGCGCAATCACGCTCGGTAACACCCGAACTTGGCTGAGAGTGCGCGGCTCAGTCGGCATCCAGCGGATTCACCCACCGCAAGCGCTTGAACCTAGTGAATCCGCGATCCGTGGATGCTAGAGTCGCTCCGTGTTCTATCGTGATCGCGGCGATTGCCGCGTCCGTCATGGACGAACCTAGAATACGGCCCTCATTGGCCAGGGCCTCAAGAATTTCCGCGTGACGAGGCCCAGGCCAGACAAGGACAACCCCCGCGTGGCCCGTCACGAGACGAACGAATGCGAAGGCGTCATGTCTACTGACAGCATTACGCGCTAGGTGAGCGTTGGTAGATATTCGTATGAATGCCCACAGACTCAGCCATGGGATCCCCACGGGCTCGGTACCCGAAAGCGCCTCATCAAGCCACCGACGCGTCGCGGAGTGTTGTTCCGCACCACGGTCGTACGTGTAGAGCAGGATATTGGCGTCCAGAATAACCATCGAGCTCTGTGCTAACGATGCCGTGGGCCTTCGCCGATTTCAAGGAGCCGCTCGATGTTGTCGTAGCTGAGACCGGACCGAAGTCCCAGATCCTTGGGCTCGAACTTTAAAGGGCCCCGTTTGGGAGCTGCTTCCGACGCCAAACCAGCGCGCACCAAATCATTGAGCGCTTGCCGAAATGGGATGCCGCGCTTGTGCGAAAATCGTTTGGCGCGGTCCACAACGTCATCGTCGAGCGTCACTGTCGTTCTGATGCTCATGATGCCTTCATCGTAGCATCACTGATGCTACTTCGCCGACTTCCCAGTCGCGCGCTTCACGGGATTCCCGCGGACTTCCACCCAATCGATCCGCGACCAGCCGCCTTGCCCGTGGCCGCTGCCGGCCATCATGTCCGTGAAGCCGACTTCTTCCACGTTGCTCAGGTCCGGATTCGGCTCCCAGCGGCCGTTCTCGTACTGCGTGCCGGTGGGCGCTTCGATGACTTTATCGATATCCAACTGACGCCAGCGAATCCACGCGGGCCAGAATTCGGACTCGTGCCAATCCGGCGTCCAACCCTCGGCGTATTCGCCGATGAGCCAGCGTCCGCTCGCGAGCTTCACGATGGGATGGAGCGCGTGATATCCGGTCTGCTGCGTGCGCCACTTGGTGCGCGCCAAGCCCGAGAGATCAACATTGTTCTCGCGATGACGGAACGCCACGGCCCACGGCGCGGGAGTGATGCCGCTCCATAGAAAATCGGGATCGTCCTTGGGCTCGCCTTCGTGATGATCGATCTGCACGTGGATGCCACCGGGTCCGTAGAGCTTCAGCTCCAGATTCGGATTCGCGATGAACTCCTGCGTGACGGGCATTTCGTGAATGCCCTGCGGAGGACGCTTGAAATCCTCGCGATAGAAGAGCGAGGGGCGATGATCCTGAGGGACGTAGAGTCCAAAGGGAGGCTCTTTGCCGGTGCCGTTGACGCGATCGGCTGGTCCCGGAGCCTGTTGCGCACACATCAGGACAGACCCGGCGAAAAGCGTCAGCAAAAGTTTGTGGTTCAAAATCAGACCTCCCTGCCCTTCACGCCGTGCGACGGGTCCGGGACAAAGGAAGTCTATCACGAAGGCGCGAATAACAGACGCCCGTTGTAACTTATGGAGGCGCCCGGTATTGCGCTCCGCCATGCTGGTGGCCGGTTTCTTTTTCCAGAGCGCCACTTCGTTGTACTTCGTACCAACCGAAACTAGGCGTTTCGGCGGGCAAGGGCCTTCCGAGCCCGTTTTCCGGGCATTGAAATTACTCCAGAGACTCAGTAGAGAGTCCCGGCGGTGAGCCCGGCACAACTAACTAGCTCAACTTGAGAGCTTGATACAGTTCGTTCGCTTTTCGGCGATTGTAGTCATTACACCTGCTCTTGGCGGTAAACAGATCGATAAGCCCCCAGAGGCCACATCCGGCAAGCGTGAGGTATTTCACTACTCCAAGTGCCGTGTCTCCAAGCCAAAACCTATCAAATAAGAATATGGCCATGATCACAGCGGTGCCCGGATCCTTCTTTTCGGATTGAAACTGTTGACTAAAACTTGCCTTCTTTGAATCATCTAAATCTTTGGTAAGTTGTGCCAGTTCCATCGCTCCCAGTTCGGCCATTTGTAATGTTTCGTCCTTTCGTGTCTACCGCATCGACAATCTGCAATCGTTAAAATCGACGGCAAGCTTCCTCAAGAAAACGAAAACCACTGGGAAGATCCGCCAGTTCATCTTGCCGGCCTCCAGCCAGTGGCCTCGGACGAAGAACGCCCATGCCCGAGAAAGGCCGCAGCCCGGACAAGTAAATCCGAAAACCGTGCGCCACAAACACGGAATTCCGTTATGGCCGTCAGATGGACGAACCGCTATTCCGTAGGCCAAAATTACCCCGACAAGCGCTGCGCGGGATATAAGTCGACCCTTTCTCGATGCAAGAAGCGCCTTAATCAATAGATGCTGTCGTATCAAGAACCCAATCTGGACTCTAGACGTAAGTGTTCCACCTTCGACCGTAGCCCGCGTGCTCTGGCCAAGCGCATCCATCGGTCTATGGCACGAGTATGTATGTAATCTGGTCTACCGGAGCCACGTGGTCACTTCCGCTGCCGCTGAACCGTGCGATCGTCAGCGTGTTTCCAATTTGACTGAAACCAAGGAGGTCGTTGGCCCCCCAGATGCATGCACTATTGCCTACACCATAGCTCCAGGCTGTCGAAGTGATCCCGGCTTTGCTAAGCCGGACGGCTACCGACGGATTGGTCGCGATTGGTCCGACAAACCACGTGGCAGTATTCGGGTAGGTGCAAGCGTCAGCACCTGGCGCATTCGCGAGGGTCCACTGTAATATCCCGCCACCGGCGTCACCTGGGCCGGTCAAGGTGATCCC
Organism: uncultured Acidobacteriia bacterium; assembly: GCA_903892565.1. Lineage (GTDB taxonomy): Bacteria > Acidobacteriota > Terriglobia > Bryobacterales > Bryobacteraceae > Palsa-187. Next base: position 8,053 of record CAITIX010000431.1, on the reverse strand, counting down.
GGCTTTCCCCGCCAGAATATTGCTCGGGCTTTTGTATGTTCCCGCCTGGAAGGAAGACACCGGTGTTACTGAGGGCGCCGTTGCTGTACCCAATGTGTATGTAATCTGGTCCACCGGAGCCGCGTGGTCAGATCCGCTGCCGCTGAACCGTGCGATCGTCAGTGTGTTTCCAATTTGACTGAAACCAAGGAGGTCGTTGGCCCCCCAGATGCAACCGCTATCCCCTACACCGTAGCTCCAGGCTGTCGATGTGATGCCCGCATTGTTAAGCCGGGCCGCCCACGGATTATTCGCGATTGGCCCGACAAACCACATGGCGGTAGTCGGATACGTGCAAGCGTCAGCACCTGGCGCATTCGCGACTGAAAATAGGGTGGCCCCTCCGTCGGTGACACCCGGGCCGACGATGTCGATCGCTCCCTTCCCGCCTAGGATTGCGCTTGGACTAAAATACCGGCCGGTCTTGAAGGCAAACGTCGGCACAAGTTGAGATGTCGCTCCCGTCGTCTGCGGGATGGAGGTAAACGCCACCCCGTTGTAGCGAATCCCTAATACCGCCACGCTGCCGGTGGACGCGGTGAACAGTGCGGAACCGCTTTGGCCTACTACGCCGCCTAAACCCGGGAAGGCGTCCAGCACAGCCGCCGTATGGTTGAGTGGTTGCAGCAGCATCGATGAAGTTCCAATCGTCGCGCCGGACGCATTCTTCGCGGTAATGGCGATGTTTGCTGCCGTCGAACTCGTGTTCACGACTGCTACGCCGGTGGCGAGATTCTTCTCGTCCCAAATGAGCGTGGAGTTAGTGCCACTCGAACTGGCAAACAGAACGACTGCCTCCTGCCCTGCTCCGCCCGCGCTGTATCGAAAGACCCCGTAGCCGCCGACGCCAACTGGAAGGGTAAAGATTGCATACCCCTGTTGCAGGAGGCCGACGTTCGGGGCCTCGATCTCGGCCGTACCAGATGCCAATATCGTCACCGTCGTGGAACTCCCACCGAGGGATGGCACGATCAAGGGCGCCCCGAAATCCGAATAGAAGTAAACGGGGAACGATACTGGCTGCAAGCTCAAATTGGTGAAATACAGAGCCGTGTACCAACCGCCGCCAAAAACGAACTGGGGAAGAACCGATGTCCCGGTAACGGGCTGTTGTGCATTACTGATGAGTGGGCAGAATAGGACGAGGATTATCAAACAAACGGCAATTCTGACACCAAATAAGGAAGAGTTCGCAGTATTAATGCTCATGACTTCTACGTGGAGCCAGTAGCTTTCCGCGCCTGGATGCAAACACCAGGACGCACAATGGCTAAGAGGAGAGGTCGGATAATCTAACTTAGTTTAGAGAGTCCGTGAGTAGGCAGAATTGCTTATTCGCATCAGAGTGCGCGCCTTTTGAGCCAAACTGTCAAGCTTAATTTACGGTCACGACAGATATCCCGGCTGCTGCCTGCGCCACTTGATGCGCGCCAGGTCTGAGAGAGCGATATTGTTTTCGCGTTGACGGAACGACACGGCAACGGCGAAGGAGTAATGACGCTCCAACGAAAATCGGGAAAGGCGAAAGATCCGAAGATTCTGCAGCATGCGAAAGTCATCGAGCAAGGCGCCAAGCTCGCACAGCACGCCAAGCTGGAGCCCTTAAACTGGTGCGCAACAGTTTACGACCGAACCGCAGGTTCGTGCGTCTATATAAGTACGGATGGGATTACCACCCCCTCCAAACGGGCGAGTATGATGGAGTCTCTACCCTGGACGACCCCCACTCGCCCGTGCCGCATTTTTGAATGTTAGCAAGGGCCGATCGCCGGCACCTTCCTTCTCTCTCTGAAAACAGATAAAATCTCCAGTTGGCTGCAGGGGCCCGTTCGCAACACTTATAAGCAAGAGCGCCCCTCGCGTTTCCGAAGGAGAGACAAATGAAGCAGTTTGCGTTGCTATCGTTGGCAGTGGCAATCGTGGGCACCGCGGTTGAGGCGCAGGATACCGGCATCGTGAAATTCGACGCGGGACTCGATGCCATCCTGGCTCCCGATGCCAAGCTGGAAAAGCTCGCGGCGGATGGTTTCGGCGGTGGCGAGGGTCCGGTGTGGGTCTCCACCGGAAAGACCGGCTATCTTCTGTTCAGCGATATTCCGGGCAACAAAATTTTCAAGTGGATCCCGGATTGTTTCGCGTATCCATGTCCGGCAACGGGCAAGGTTTCGGTCTATCTGGAACACGCCGGCAACAAGGATGGAGTCAAACCCGGCGAAATGGGTCGCGGGAGCAACGGCGTCACCACCGACAAGCAACATCGCATTGTGGTGGATGCCACGGGGGATCGCGCGCTGGAGCGCATCGAAAAGAATGGCACGCGCACGGTGCTCGCGGATCACTACGAGGGCAAGCGGCTGACTTGCCCCAACGATGTGATCATCAAGTCAAACGGCACCATCTATTTCACAGACGGTGCGGCGGGATGCCTGGAGGGCGGCGAGAATAGCCCCGCGAAGGAGCTCCCGTATCACGGCGTCTACATGCTCAAGAAGGGCAAGCTCTCTTTGTTGGACAAGGACCCGGGCGGGCTGCCTCCCAACGGCATCGCGCTATCGCCCGATGAAAAGATCCTGTATGTGACCAACGGGGGTCCGCAACCGGCGATGCGAAAGATCTTCGCGTACGATATTCAGCCCGACGACACGGTCAAGAATTCGCGCGTAATTGTGGATCTGACGGGCGAGAAAGGACTCGGGGGACCGGACGGCGTCAAAGTGGATCGGCAAGGAAACATCTACACGGCTGCCACGGGGGGACTGTGGATCGTTTCTCCGCAAGGCAAACGTCTGGGATTAGTGCGCGCTCCCGAAACCATTCGCTTCGCCAACAACGCATTCGGGGATCCAGACAGCAAAACGATGTACCTGATCAGCAACAAGAACCTGTGGCGGATTCGAGTGCTGATTCCCGGGGTGCGGCCCTAAGATCGTAAACGACAAGATCGCATAAAATGAAGTCATGACTACGCGTCGTGTTGGGATGATTGCCGCGTTCGTGATCGGGCTTGCGGGCGTTACCGCGCCGGCAGCCGATCGTTACGATGGTCCACGTCCACCGAAGCAGGACTTGCTGTATCTGGTGCACGCAGACAATCTGGTCCCCACGGAATCGACAGAAGCAAAACAAGAAGGCAAGAAGGACGATTCCACGTACACGATTGCCGGAACGAATTCGTCGGCTAGAACACCTCTGGCCGAGCCCATCTTTTTGATCCAGTCTGATTTGATCGAGCCCGACAGACTCGAACTATACAAAATGGACGTGAAGAACGGGCATCGCGAAGTGAGCGTCTCCAAGCGGCGCCGCGCCAACAACGCGAAGGCGCTGCACCTGCAAGTTACGAAGCTCGATGGGCGCTTGTATCGCGTGGAAGTGGACGAGCCCCTGGACGACGGACAATACTCGATCTCGCCCGCCGATTCGAACCGCGTGTTCTGCTTCGAGATTTACTAACCGCTTCGACGAGCCGACGCCTTTCTGGTGCGAGTACATTCTTCGAGGACATTCGTCAAGGACAATAGAAGAAGACGGTGACGCTTTCTCTTCCATTCGCGCTGCGCGCGCTTTGCGAGCAACTCTCGCGCGAAGGTTTTCGCTGCCTGGTTGTTGGCGGCGCGGTGCGCGATGCGCTGCTCGATCTCCCGGTAAAGGATTTCGATTTCGAAGTCCACGGGATCTCCTACGAACGTTTGGCGGAATTTCTTTCAGCGCACGGACGCGTCGATCTAGTGGGGCGCAGTTTCGGTGTGGTGAAATTCACAGCCCCAAACGAAGCAACGTGCGATTTCGCCGTGCCGCGTCGCGAGAGCAAAATCGGACGCCATCATCGCGACTTCCACGCGGAGTTCGATCCAACCATCACGCCGCGGGAAGCCGCCGCGCGCCGCGATTTCACGATCAACGCGATGGCCTACGATCCAGTTACGGGCGAGATCCTCGACTTCTTTGGCGGGCAGTCCGACTTGCGTGGGCGCATTCTACGCGCCACCAGCGATGCCTTTGCCGAAGATCCGTTGCGCGTCCTACGTGGGATGCAGTTCGCCTGCCGCTTCGATCTAACGCTGGACGAAAACACGGCCGCGCAATCGCGCGCTATCGCCAGTGAATACGGAACGCTGGCGAAGGAACGCGTCGCCGAAGAGTTCATGAAGTGGGCGACGAAGAGCACCCGTCCAGGGCGCCTCGCCGAATACCTCGCGGCCACGGGCTGGATTGCACACTTCCCGGAGATCGCGATCATGTACGGCGTGCCGCAAGATCCGGAATGGCATCCCGAGGGCGATGTCTGCGTTCACACGATGCACGTGGTGAACGCGGCGGCGAAGATCGCAGAGCGCGATGGACTCGATGACGATAATCGCGCCGTGCTGCTCTTCTCCGCACTGGCTCATGATTTCGGCAAGCCCGCCACCACCGAACAGCGAGATCGCGACGGCCGCATGCGTTGGACGTCCTGGGGACACGAGCCTCTGGGCGGTCCGCTCGCAAAGCACTTTCTTGCAAGGATCGGCATCAAGAGCGCGATCATCGAGCAAGTGGTTCCGCTGGTGGAGAATCATCTGGCGCATCGCAGCATTGCGCTTACGGCGGATACCGTGATCACGCCGCGGGCGATTCGCAGATTAGCGATGAGACTTGCGCCCGCGAGTATCGAACAACTTGCGCGCTTGATCGAAGCGGACGCGTCCGGGCGTCCTCCGAAAAGTCCTCGCCTGCCGGAGGAAGCCGTGCGCATGCTGGCCGCCGCGCGTGCCGAATCCGTGGCACACAAAGCGCAGCCGCCGTTGATCCTGGGGCGACATGTGCTGCCGTATTTCGACAATCGCCCGGGCGTCCACATCGGCGAGGTTACGAATGCCGCGTACGAGGCGCAGGCGGATGGGAAGTTCTCCACCGAAGAAGAAGGCCTGCGGTGGCTGGAACTGTTCATTGCGCGGCAACATAAATAAGATAGGATCACTACATGGCTGCCACACTCTCCACGATGCTTGAGCTGGGAACTCCGGCTCCCGACTTTTCTCTTCTCGAAGTGACGACTGGCGCGCAGATCGGGCTCGATACGTTCGCAGGCAACGAAGTGCTGGTCGTGATGTTCATTTGCCATCACTGCCCGTTCGTGAAACATGTGACAGCGGAGCTCGCGCAACTGGGCCGCGATTACGCGGAGAAAGACGTTGCGCTGGTGGCGATTTGCTCGAATGATCCGGCTGTGTCGGCAGACGATTCTCCCGAGGGCCTGAAGCGCATGGCTGCGGATTGGGGTTTGAGCTATCCCGTGTGCTTCGACGAATCGCAGAACGTGGCGAAAGCCTACGCGGCGGCATGCACGCCGGATTTCTTCGTGTTCGATAAAGATCGGAAGCTGGCGTATCGGGGACAGCTCGACGATAGCCGCCCGAGCAATGACAAGCCGGTCACAGGCGCAGATTTACGCGGCGCGATTGACGCGCTGCTCGCGGGAAAAGCGGTGAGCGCGGATCAGAAGGCCAGCATCGGCTGCAACATTAAATGGCGCAAAGGCAACGAGCCGGAGTATTTTGCGAAGGGCGCGTAGTTCGCGCGCCCTTTTTCTGCGCTTATCAGGCTACGCTTCTTAAGCGAGGTTCGCGTTCTTGATCGGCAATTGACGCAGTCTCTTGCCCGTTGCTTTGAAGATAGCGTTCGCTACGGCTGGAGCCGTGGTCGGCGTACTGGCTTCGCCCAGTCCGCCGGGAGCTTCCGTGCTCGGAACGAAGAAGACTTCGAACTGCGGCATTTCGTCCATGCGCAGCACGTCGTAATTGTTGAAATTGGACTGCTGCACGCGGCCCTTGTCGATAGTGATCGCGCCCTTCATTGCCGCGGCCAGACCGTACACCGCTCCGCCGATGGCCTGCTCGCGCGCGATGGCCGAGTTCACGACGTGTCCGCAATCGGTGGCGATCCACAGCTTGTGAACCTTCACCTTACCGTTGGTGACCGAGACTTCCGCGATTTGCGCGGTGAAGCTCCCGACGTTGTTGCTCATTGCGAAGCCGTGCGCGTGACCCGCCGGAAGCGGCTTGCCCCAGCCCGCTTTTTCGGCGACGAGGTTCAGCACGCCCAGCATGCGCGGGGATTTCGTCAGCATCTTGCGGCGCATCTCGACGGGGTCCTGATTGCTCGCGACCGCGAGTTCGTCGATGAAGCTTTCGTAGAAGAACGAATTCTGCGACCAGCCGACGGAGCGCCAGAAGCTGACGGGAACGTGCGTATCGGCGCGGTGATAATCCACGTTGTAGTTCGGGATCTCGTAAAGAGACTGTTCGAAGTGCTCCACAGCGGTTCCGGAAACGCCATTGCGGCCCACGTTCGGGAACGAGGGGCACGCGACGTCCACGTTGCAAGCGACGGGCATGCCTGCAGCATTGAGCGACGCGGACATCTTCACATACGATGCCGGACGATAGTAATCCTGCTGCATGTCGTCTTCGCGCGACCATACGACCTTCACCGGCGTGCCAGGCATGGTCTTGGCGACTTCCACAGCATCGTTCACGTAATCCGTGCGGCCACGGCGTCCGAAGCCGCCGCCGACGAACGTCGAGTTGAGTTTCACTTTTTCCGGAGCGATTCCCAGGATCATGGCAGCGCCTGCGCGGGCCGGCGTCTGCATCTGCGTGGGAGCCCAAATTTCACAGCTATCGGCGTTGACCACTGCCGTGCAATTCATCGGCTCCATGGTGGCGTGCGCCAAATAGGGTGCTTGATAGACGGCATCGACGCGCTTCGCGCCCGACGACAGAGCGGCAACGGCATCCCCCTCTTTGCGCGCGTTCGCGCCCGCCATCTGCGTCTTCTCTTCGAACATGCGGGTGATGGTTGCCGAGCTTACCGCTGCGCTGGCGCCTTCATCCCACTTCACTTCGAGCTGCTTGCGACCCTGCAAGGCGGACCACGTGCTATCGGCGATCACGGCCACGCCGCCCGTCACCTGGACCACGTTCTTCACGCCCGCAACCGCGCGCGTTTTCGCGTCGTTGACTGAGGCGACCTTGCTTCCGAACACCGGAGGACGCTCGATGACGGCGTAGACCATGCCCGGAAGGCGCGTATCCATGCCGAACTTCGTCTTGCCCATGGACTTGTCGCGCGTGTCGAGACGCTTAACGGCAGTACCGAGAATACGGAAGTTCTTCGGGTCCTTCACTTGTACGTTGGTGGGCACCGGCAACTTCGCGGCCACTTCCGCCACACTTCCGAAGCTGATGCGCTCGTTGTTCGCGGTATTGATCAGGAATCCGCTATCGGTACGAACCTGCGTGGTGGGAACGCCCCACTTCTGCGCGGCGGCCTGTACCAGCATCGCGCGGCCCGTGGCTCCGATGGTGCGCATGGGATTCCACAACGTGCGAATGCTCTGGCTGCCGACGACGCTTTGCAGCGCGCCATATACGGAAGGATCCACGGGCGCGAACACCGCGCTCACATTCTTCCAATCGCAATCGAGCTCTTCGGCCAGGATCATGGAAAGCGACGTCAGAGGTCCCTGCCCCAGTTCCGCTTTGATGATCGTGAAGGTAATCTTGTCGTCCGCGCCAATGTGGATGTAGGCGTTCGGCTTGTCGGTCGCAGGACCGGCGGGACCGCGCTGTTGTCCTTCTTGCGCGTCCGCGGCTTTGGGCAGCGCTACACCGAGCGCAAGTCCAGTGGCTCCAGCGAGGACGGTCTGGAAGAGACCGCGGCGGCTGATGTTGGTGATTCCGTTCGTCGTCATGTTGGAGTCTCCTACGAGAGTTGTCTTCTTCACGCCCGGCCTCCCTTCGCCTTGAGTTCGGCAGCGAGATGTACTGCCTTACGAATGCTTTGATACGTACCGCAGCGGCAGATGTTGCCGCGCATCACTTCGTCGATGTCCGCGTCGCTCGGCTTGGCGTTCTTCGCGAGCAATGCCGACGCTGTCATGATCTGCCCGGATTGGCAATAGCCGCATTGCGGCACGTCGAGTTCGATCCACGCCTGCTGCACGGGATGCGACGCATCGGCCGAAAGGCCT
>CAITIX010000430.1 GCA_903892565.1 uncultured Acidobacteriia bacterium | reverse complement strand
TGGAACAATTTCAAAATAGCACGATTCCGGTTTTTCTCATCAGCCTGAAAGCCGGTGGCGTGGGCTTGAACCTGACGGGCGCGGACACGGTGATTCATTTCGATCCGTGGTGGAATCCGGCGGTGGAAGATCAGGCGACCGACCGCGCGCATCGGATTGGCCAGACGAAAGTAGTGACCAATTACAAACTCATCACGCGCGACACGGTGGAGGAAAAAATTCTGCTGCTGCAAAATCGCAAACGTGAAGTGATCCAGGCGACGATTGGCGGCGAGGAGGAATTCGCGACGGCACTGAACTGGGACGAAATTCAGGAATTGCTGTCATGAACGATGCGCGCGTTGGCGAAATTCGTCGTTTGCTGCCGCAGGCAATGTTGCCCGACTGGGTGCATCTTGGCGGGCGGATGGTGCGACTTTTACGAGACAAACAACATCCGCAGACACACGAGAAATTGCTTAATCGCATTTTCGATCAGCTTCTCGCGTCCATCGCCTTGCGCGAAGAACGGAAGGCGAATGTTCCAAAAATAATTTACCCGCCAGATCTGCCCATCACCGCGCGCAAAGATGATATTGTCGCCGCGATTCGCGCGCATCAAGTCGTCGTCATCGCAGGCGAAACGGGTTCCGGCAAGACCACGCAGATTCCAAAAATGTGTCTCGAAGCGGGTTTGGGTATCGAGGCGAAAATTGGTTGCACGCAACCGCGTCGTGTGGCGGCAATTTCCATTTCGCGGCGCATCGCGGAGGAATTAAATGTGAATTGGGGTCGCGAAGTCGGTTGCACGATTCGCTTCGACGACCGCAGCAGCGCGCAAACTTATATCAAGTTGATGACGGATGGCATTTTGCTTGCGGAGACGCAAGGCGATCCGTTGCTCTCGGAATACAATTGCATCATCATTGACGAAGCGCATGAACGCAGCCTGAACATCGATTTTCTACTCGGTTACTTGAAAACGCTGCTCGCCAAGCGGAGAGATTTGAAGCTCATCATCACTTCGGCGACGATTGATACGCAGACTTTTTCCAAAGCCTTCAACGACGCGCCGATAATCGAAGTCTCCGGTCGTCTTTATCCCGTGGAAGTGGTCTATGCGCCCCTCGATGCGGACTCGGAGGAGCGCGGCGAGAGCACGTACATCGACGCCGCCGTGCGCGCCGCCGGTCAGGCCCTGGACCAGCCTGAGGGAGGCGATATTCTCATCTTCATGCCCGGCGAACGGGACATCCGGGAGACGGGCGACCTTCTGGAAAGCCGGTTCGGCAGCGAGGCGGAGATCATCCCGCTGTTCGGTCTGTTAAGCGCGGCGGAGCAGCAGCGAGTCTTTGCCCCCGTGAACCGGCGCAAAATCATCGTCGCCACGAACATCGCGGAAACCTCGCTCACCCTCCCGGGCATCCGTTACGTCATTGATTCCGGGCTAGCCCGCATCAGCCGTTACAATCCCCGCACCCGGACCCGTCGGCTGCCGGTGGAGCCCGTCTCCCAGAGCAGTGCCAATCAGCGCAAGGGGCGCAGCGGCCGGGTCCGGGACGGCGTCTGCATCCGGCTCTATTCCGAGGAAGATTTTCGGGCACGGCCGGCCTTCACCCAGCCGGAAATTCAGCGGTCGAACCTGGCCGAAGTCATCCTGCGCATGAAGGCATTTCAGCTCGGCGACATCGAGTCTTTTCCGTTTGTAGATCCGCCATCCCCCGCCGCAATACAGGATGGCTACCGACTGCTGCAGGAACTGGGCGCGCTGGATGAGGTCCGGGCGTTGACGCCGCTGGGCCGCGACCTCTCGCGGCTGCCGATTGACCCGACTCTGGGCCGGATGCTGCTGCAGTCGCAGCACGAGCGCGCCACCAGAGAACTGCTCATCATTGCCGCCGGCCTAAGCATTCAGGATCCGCGCGAGCGGCCGCTGGATCAGCGCGAGGCCGCCGCCGCCGCCCACCGCCGATTCCTCCATCCCCAGTCGGATTTTCTCACCCTGCTGAAGATTTGGGAGTCGGTTCATGTTGAGTGGGAGCGGCTCCGGACGCAGGGGC
>CAITIX010000429.1 GCA_903892565.1 uncultured Acidobacteriia bacterium | reverse complement strand
TTCACCACTGCCTTAGAGCAAGCCCTCAAATTGCCGGATACTTATGCTGCTCTTGGCGATCGAGCTGACTCCTCCGGCCTTCTCCTTATATTCCGCTGCTATGACCGAATAACGGGAAACCCAGGTCAGCCGAAGGCAATTATATCTGGCGTGCTTTATGAAGGAGGCGCCTTCCGCTCGCTTAAAGACTGGCAGGTTCTGCTGCTGCTCAATGAGCTTGCCGGCAGCGTAAAGCCCTCAGCGGATTCAGATACGGACCGTCCCACTCCTGCTCCCGCGGGCCAGGGTGCAATATTGACAAAGGGTGAGGCTGTGTTGCGAGAAGATCTTCCATCGCTAGATATCCCGTATCGGCAACCGGAGTTAGAACTTTTCGGAGTGATCGCAGGCGTTCCCCCTCAACCCGACACCGCTAATCGTTCCGAAGTCCTTGTACAAGAATGAGTTCCGCCGTAGCTAAGATGTTCTTTACACCCGCCGGGCCAATCAGCAATATCGTTGCAGGATAAGCCTCTAGGTCGATAGCCACGTTGTTCTTTACACATTCCAGGAGCCGGGCAAGATCCGGTGATGCCGCCGCGCGTGGCCGCGTTTTGCGTGATTGGTGCTCTGCTCGGTACGTGCAACGGCCTACAATGCGCATTGAATCTGCGAGTTGGAGATGTTACGACACCGAAACTGACTCATTATCGGCATTCACGATCCCCGGCGTCGTGATGTGGCAGCTGACAGTTGTCCAGGTCTGGACAACTTGATTGATGCGGCCTCCCCGAGTTCAAGCCTTGAATCGGCCTTCCAAAAAGCCTGGCCTCGAATCCAGCAACTGAAGCCGATTCGACAGAAGTTACGGTGCATCACATTGCCATTCCATAACCACAAGGTTTTGGAAGAACGTTCGCAGCCCGAGCGGTTTGTCACCGTTGATTCGAAATACTTGTTGGATTGCGCGAGGAGAACTAACGGGCAGCTTGAATGACCCTGGCTATCGTACCGACGCCGACATGCATGTGCCGCGAGATCCCCTCGATGGACATCCCCGCCTGCCGAAAGCGGAGCACTTCCTCGCGGTCAAATACTCTACGGGGGCGACCGATTGCATTGCCGGTCTTCGTGCCGTGCGCCTTGGCCGCACGCATTCCGGAACTCACCCGCTCACGGATCAGTTCGCGCTCAAACTGCGCAACGGCGGCGAGAATGTGCGTGAGGAGCTTGGAGGCTGGATTTGATTCGTCCGTGTCCAAGCCCTGTGAAATAGCGATAAAGCGAATACCGAGGGACTGGAGGTCTTGGATGGCGTTGACACAGTGGACCAAGGAACGTCCGAAGCGGTCCAGTTTCCAGACGAGCACTGCATCAAACTTGCGGAGACGAGCGTCGGCCATGAGTTGATACAACCCGGGCCGCGACACTTTAGCGCCGCTCATCTGATCCTGGTATATGCCCGCGATCTCCCAGCCGCGACGCTCGACATACTCCGTTAGCTCGCGGACCTGAATGGTGTTGGTCTGGTCGGTGGTGGAGACGCGTGCGTAAATTGCGGTTTTCATGGATTTCACTTGTTTGGATTATCTTCTAACCCCATTAGAAGATCAAGCGTTTCGTGTTGCCTCCAATCTCCGGAGGGGCTAAGCTGTTGACGTGGCAAAGAAAAAACTTCCGGCCGATGTTCTGGAGTTCTTTCGCAAACAGGGCAGTCGTGGCGGCAAAAAGGCAGCGGCAGCACTAACCCCAGAACAGAGGAGCGCCCGGGCACAAAAGGCGTCGCTTGCTCTCTCGCCTGAGCTACGTTCTGAGCGGGCAAAGAAGGCTGTATACGCGCGAGAAGCTAAGCGCTGGGCGGCGGCGCGACTGCGAAAAGCGTGATGAAGGCGCTCCAGTGGATGCGCCGACCGCTTAATAGTGCCTTCTCTTTTTGATAGCGCGGGAGCTATCCAAGACCCTTGAATAGGTCCGACAGGCTAACCTTAAGTGCGGCAGACACCTTCAGTAGGGTTCCCATCTTTACATCAAGCTGGCCGCGCTCCAGAAGACTGATATGCGTCCGATGGAGCCCGCAGGCATCCGCGAATGCCTCTTGCGCATAACCACGCGCCAGCCGCAGTTCGCGAATTCTGGATCCGAGACGCGCCTGAAAAGCAGAACCTTGTTCTTGCACCCAACCTATCGTTGTTGATATGCTGCATGAACGTCTACAGAAGTAGTTCTGACAGAATGCCATCTGCGGCGCTCGTAAAAGTCTCGCTTCTTGACGGTCGCACTGGAGGTCAAGCGCGCCGGAACTCTGACGCGCTCTGCGATTATGCCTCGCGAAATACATACGCATTACGACAACCTGAAAGTTGCGCGGAATGCCCCCATCGAGGTTATCCGCGCTGCGTACAAGTCTCTGGCGGCGAAGTATCATCCAGACCGGAACAATGGCGGTCCGGAAGCCACTCGGATTATGCGGATTATCAACGCATCTTACGAAGCGTTATGCGATCCGGAACGAAAGAGTGAACATGACCGCTGGATCACCAGCACCGAAGCCCCAAAGGTCGAACCCGAAAACGAATACGATCCAATGCGGAGGCGACCACGCAGATACGAACCGGACATCGAGCCTACACCCATCATCCTCAATCAAGCTCCACCGTTAGAGCGCCCTTATCCGATAAGAATAGCGACGGCGTTCTTCATCGTCCTCGCCCTAGCTGGAGGTATCGTTATTTCGTTCGCGCCCGACCACAAGGCACCAGCATTGGCACAGAATAACGCCTACAGCCCCAAGCCAGCACCAACTCCCGCGCCAGTGGCCGTCGAAACGCCACCCCGCTATAGCCGACCCCACCTCGCACCAAACGACATACCGTGGCCGACAACTTCTGGTTACCTTTCGGGCTACACGCGGTTCACCGCACAGAACGTGGCAACCGATGCGACTGTCACCATTGATAACGGACTCAATGATTCCGATTTTTATATCAAGATTTTCGACCGCGGTCTTGACCCCCCACTGGCGATCCGAAGATTACTCTTGAAGGCGCATGATAGTTTTTTGGTAACAGCACTTGCGGCGGGAAACTATGATATCCGCTACAAGAATCTGGACTCTGGCGCGTACCGCGAATCGGAGCCGTTTAAACTGGTGTCGGATGACAAGCATTATTCCGAGTTCAGGATCACACTTTATGCCACCCCACTTGGTAATACTCATTTTCAGAGCATCACGGAAGAGGAGTTCGGCAATTAGTCCCAGGTCCGTTGTCGGCCAGTTCAGAGTATTGTCGGGGGGCTCACTCAATACGGCAACCATTGATTATTGAAGAAGGCAGACGCATCAGACAACATCGATAGTGTCGATTTGCAGTGAGCAGTTCTCATTTTGCAGCGAGTTCCAGTCGCCTTTGTTCGATCCGCGGCAGGCGCCGGTTTACCCAGTTCGCCGTAACTTGTGTCCGATAGCTGTACAGATTCCTCTTAGCGATGTAACCTGAAATCTTTCCCGCCAGCTTTTCTTTGTATTTCGCATCTTGCCGCCAGTCCCGTCTATTGGCGGGATAGCTCAAGAGATCTGTGGCAGCAAACTCGATCAAGGCGGATTCTGACTCGCTCCGTTGCTTCTTGGTTGCAATTGAAGCAGATGCGAGCTTCTGATGCGACAGACAACAGAATGTTCCGTATTGGTAACGGCTGCGGAGAGCGTTCGCCAGGGAGTAACGACGAAGAGGTGTCTTCAGAAAGTAACGCCCGCATTTCGCAAGACGGCATTTGCAGAGGTTGTCTGCATGCCCTTCGGGGTCGTAGAGGACACCTAGCAATCTGACTGTATCGTAATCAACACTGTCGAGGAGATCGTTTGCCCAATTTCCAGGGGTTCGCTTTGTTTGAACTGGCTTCGCTGGCAGTTTCCTGTTCCCTGGCGATTCGCTCCCATCAGCGCTCAAGCCTGATGATAACCACGGGTCCACGTATGATCGCAGTTTCGACGAGAGTTCGCACTTTATGATGAGACTTAGTTCATCTGCTGGAGCGGCCTCCCGACTCCTCTCATAATTGTCGATGAACCGAGCGAGAGCACCTGGGGCCCCCGGCTCGACGTTGAGAGCTTCCACGAGTTCCCCTCTGGCTCGAACCCTTTCGGCAAGGATGGCGAGGAAAGTTTCGTAGTTAACGGCCTCACCACCGAGGTTATCGGTATCCAGTTCCATCCGCTCTACAACCCTTCGTGCTGCTTCGAGTTAGGCCTTCAGATCCAGAGACAACTTGATAGTAAAATCGCCTGGTTGCCATATCATATTTTATCCACTGCTCAAGACGCCTCCGGATTAGGATGGGCTTGGAAGCGGAACTTTGCGACTCCTTGAGTCTTGATTTGATCCGCTGAAGCCAGCGCCTGAGGCTAGAAAAGGCTAATCGTGCCGGAGGTATATGTATGGACATTCAAGGAGAAAATCTTATCCGGCTTCTTACCACCAATACAAAGCGGATCCAACTGCGGTCGGGTCGCAATTTGGTCCGACTGCTGTCCGCGTTGGAGGCGTTGGAGAAAGCCCGCAGCGGGTATTACATCGGCGTCGGAAGTCCTAGCCGAGTTCGGTACATCTGCCTCGCTGAGCGAATTGCGCCGGTGCGTCCGCTTGCTCCAAGTTGTTCCACGCGCCGTCTGCGCGATGAGGCTGGCGTGCTCGTCGCAGCCCCGTTGATCGTCGAGCACAAGGTTTCCGAACATAGCGAACTTCTATCGAGACCTGGGTTGTCCCCGGGCCGCCAGTCTAGCTAACTGGTTTGCCCCGTGTTTGGCGCAGCGCGGCAGGAATATTGTCAGTCGTGGTAGGTAGTAGCAGGCCGGCGAATTTTGCCGTCTGAACTCGCTCATAGAGAATCGGGAGACGTTGCATGAGCAGCGTCCGCCGGTATGGCCGGCATCTCACCCACGGATCCGCGGGTATTTGCTGGTGGATATTTCGAAAGGTTTGTGGTAGCGGCGCCGTTGGGGCTACCGCATTGTCCAGAGCCTGGACACGGGCGTGGTTTCCAGATAGTCTTGCATGAGCCAATTCGTCACTGAGTTTTCTGCGATGTGAAGAATGCTCGACGTCTGGCTTCAATCTGCTCACAATTGCGGGAAACCCAGTGAGGTCTTACCTGATAGCGCCCGCTACACAGATTTGGATCTTTAGCCATGTGAATTGAGACGGCGGCCGCGACTCGGCTCTTAAGCTTGGCATCCTTATGCCATTCCGATGTCGTGACACCCCTCTCAACCAAATACTTCGCCGCCACGATTTCGCGGCCGCATTTTGCCGCGTCCCGTTTCTCAGCCGTTATACGCTCGGCGTACGCCGACTTGCGGTGCTCGGCGGAACAGTAGGTTCCACCCAGATAACTGGCCCTGGGCTTCGGGTTGAGATAGTAGCACTCGCAGTAACGGCATTTGAATATATTGAATCGCCAATCGCTCAACACTAGACCAACCAACAGGCGATTGGCCTCCGTCGCAGCATTCTGAAAGAACTCAGTCCAATCGTTCGGTACCTCAGGTGGCTCGCCAATGAACACACTGAGACCCTCGGCTCCGAGGCTTACCGCCGGCGGGTGCATCGCAAAATATTGAAAAACCCCATGCATTGCGTGCTCGCGGACAATGGTTCGCGAGCGAGGCGACTCAACCCCGCCGGCATCGACGCCCGTTCTCAGCCACTGATCGACGGGAGTTCTAAAGCAAGAGGCGACTTCATCGTGGAACAGTTTTTGTAGTTCTTTTTCCGAAATCTTACCTTCACGGGCGATGAAGCGCAGGATACGCTCGCTTCGTTTTTGAGCGCTTGGCACCTCGCGGTTGAGAAGGCGAAGGATCGTCTCTCCATCGACAAGGTTCAAGACTGTGCTAGACATTTAATCGATTCTAGCCTATCACGAAATATCCAAACCTATGCCAAGTATTGGGCATTATGGGAACAGAGGCTGCTAAATGACCCAGCTATTACTCCCCGTTAAGGAAGCCGCTCGACAACTCGGAATCAGCGTATGGACTCTGCGTAAGAAGGCCTACCGCGGCGAGATTGCATCCGTAAAGATTGGCGTAAAACTGCTGATCTCAGAGCGTGAGATTGAGCGGTTAATACGAAATGGAATGCGCCCCCGGCGGCACGTGCACCGCCGTACCGCGCGCATTGCCGGCATTCAAGAGCGGCTAGGCGTGAAGACTTCTGAGCGCAATAACAAGCGCAAGACGGAGGAGCAGTGAACCTGCCGGGCATTCCCATTACCGCCGACGATGAGAGAAAGATTCTAGATCCGCGTTGGATCGATACTGCCACGGCTGAGCGTGCATGCCTGCGCCGCGTCGATTCACCGACGGGCGGCGAACTCGTCGGGCGGAATAGCGCTGGCAAATACGAAGGCATCGTCATCCCATATTTCCTGCCGGGAGAGTCCAACCACCGCGAGGTCCGATTACGCCGCGATCACCCCGACATGGAGTATCGGAACGGCAAGCTGAAAGAGAAGGGCAGGTACCTCTCACCGCCTGGGCGCGGCAACATGCTGTACTTCATCCCCGTGGCACCAGCGGAATTGCTCGCTACAGTGGATTTGCCCGTGATGGTCGTGGAAGGCGAATTCAAGGCGCTGGCCCTGTGGCGCCTGGCGAACTATGGAGTAGACGCCCCACGATTCGTTCCTATCGGCCTTGGCGGCGTTTGGAACTGGCAGGGGACCGTCGCCAAAGCCACTGGGCCAGATGGCGACCGGCGAAACGTCAAAGGTCCGATCCCGGATCTTGACCGTATCGCCTGGAAAGACCGCCCCGTGATCATCGCATACGATGCCGACCTCAAACAGAACGAGCAAGTGCGCATCGCCCGTGCATCACTTGCGAAGGAGCTACGCCGCCGCGGTGCCAAAGTCTCTTTCCTGGAGTGGGACATCACCACCGGCAAGGGAATCGACGATCACTTGGCCATAGTGGGGCCGGATACCGTCCTAGGGGAGATCGCCAGCCTCAATTTCGAGAACCAAGACTGGCACGCCAATTTAATCAAGAACAGGGACGGCCAGCCGAAAGCGTTGCTGGCGAATTCAATCATGGCGCTTCGGGAATCGCCCGTGTGGGAAAACGTGCTCGCCTACAACGAATTCACGATGGGAATCACGGCTAGGAAGCCCACTCCATGGGGCGATGCTTTAGACGAGTGGACCGACCAGGAGGACCGACTTTCCACCGATTGGCTTCAGCGCGAAGGAATCTTCGTTTCCGTCGATGTGGCAGGGCAAGCCGTGCAGACGGTGGCTAAGGATCGCACCTTCAACCCAGTTCGCGAGTACCTCGACGGACTGAAGTGGGATGGCGTAAAACGCACGGAAATATGGCTATCTAATTATCTTGGCGCTCCGGCTAATGCCTATTCATCCGCCGTTGGAGCTCGTTGGTTAATATCTGCTGTGGCTCGGATCTATCAACCCGGCGTGAAGGCGGACTGCTGTCTAATCCTCGAAGGACCCCAGGGCGCAAAGAAATCTACGGCTCTGAAAACGCTCGGCGATCCATGGTTCACAGATGAAATTGCGGACCTCGGCACGAAGGACGCCGCGATGCAGGTGCGCGGCGTATGGATTGTGGAGCTAGCTGAGCTGGACAGCATGAGCAAAGGCGAAGTCGGCAAAATCAAGGCGTTCATGTCTCGCGGCACGGACCGCTTCCGTCCTCCCTACGGTAAGCGTGTGATTCAGGCACCGCGTCAGTGTGTGTTCGCAGGTTCCGTAAACAACTCGACGTATCTCCGCGATGCCACTGGTGGGCGGCGCTTCTGGCCGGTTGTCTGTGGGCGGATCAATATTGACGAACTGCGCCGTGACCGCGAACAGCTGTGGGCGGAAGCGGTTGTTCGTTATCGCGACGGCAAGCTGTGGTGGCTCGACACGCCCGAACTAAATCGGGCCGCCGAGCAGGAACAAGCCGACCGATACGAGGGCGATGCGTGGGACGGTCCGATCTCAACATGGCTGGAAAAGAATGGTCGCGATTCAGTGTCGATTTCTGAAGTTCTGAATGAATGCCTGGGCAAACCCAAAGCGTACTGGACGCAGAGCGACAAGAACCGCGTGTCCCAGTCTCTTCAGTCTCACGGGTGGATCAGATACAGATTCGGTCCGCGATCACATCGGGAATGGCGTTACAGATCAGGTCTTGTGTCCCAGTCCGACCCCGTGTCCCAGCCGGTGTCCCAGTCCGAAGGAAGTAGTGGGACACCACAACGCCATGAACAATAGAACGCTTATAGCCCGTGTCCCTGTGTCCCAGTATATTTGTACGCGCGCACATGAGAGAGCTACGCATCCTGTATTGCGTCCCCGCTATGGAAAGTTTGAAAACCTGGTGGGGCACCTGGACACTGGGACACGGAGGGCCTGATTCCAGACTGCGATGACACTCCGGCCACAACTCGATGAGTCACGCAGCCATGGCGTGAAAACCGTCATGAAAATCGATGAGATCCGGTTGCGCCTAGGCATTGGGCGCATGGCAATTTACGCCATGCTGGAGAGCGGCCAACTCCCCGGCATTCGCGTCGGGCGGCGCTGGATCGTAACGCGCCAAGCCTACGAGCACTGGGAACGCACCTGCGGCATTCGCGACGATAGGCCTACTTCACCTAGTTCGCAAGCTACAATCAACTGACATATGAGCGTACACAAGCGCAAATACGATTCCGGCAAGATTACATGGAGCTATATCTTTGACGCTCCTTGGTCCACGCTCGAAAAGCGTGTTCAACTAAAGCGCTCGGGCTTCGAGACTAAGAAAGAGGCGGTTGAGGCCGAGGCCGCACGCCGCACGGAAGCAACCGCCGAGCACGATGCCATGAAGCGCGGCAATACGCGGATACTGCCCAAGACACTGGGGCAACTGCTCGAAGAATTTTATTCCTATTGCTCCACGGTGCAATCTCCACGAACTTTGTCGCCCAAGACCATCGAGCGCTACCGCGAAACATCGCGGTATTTGGACCCAGCTCTTCTGGCGCTTTCACTGCCGGAGATTACGCCTTTGCATCTTCACCGCGAGTGGGAGCGACTGCTGCGTAATGGGGGCCAAGGGCGGCACAGCGGCAGACCCCTGAGCGCAAAAACCGTCCGGAACTTTGCTGGTGTTCTTTCGGGGGGCTATGGTCGTGCGATCCTCTGGGGACTCACCGAAATGAATCCGGTGACCAACAGTGAACCGCCCATTCCGCAGCCGAAGGAAGCGTTAGCGCTGTCCATCGACCAGGAGCAACTTCTCGTAGATGCAAGCACGCATCCTGTGCTCCCAATGATTTTGGAATTGGCGGCCAGCCTCGGCGCAAGGCGCGGAGAAGTCATGGCGCTAAGGTGGTCCGACGAGCGGGATGGTCGTGCCCTGATAGCGCGTTCGCTTTGCCAGACGAAAGAGGGCCTGCATTTCAAGTCGGCGAAGGGCCGGAACGTTCGACTAGTGACGATCCCCGAGAGTTGCCGACGCCTGCTTGATACTCACCGAGAGCGGCAAGCGGAATTTCGCCGCCAGTTTGCAGACGATTACCGGACGGACTTGGATCTCATCATTTGCCAGCCGAATGGCGAACCACTAAAGCCGGATTCAATCAGCGCGGCGGCCTCTCTTCTAGCCCGGAAACTGAAATTGCCAAAGGGAGCGTCCTTGCATTCGCTCCGACATACGCACGCCTCACAGTTGCTGGCCGGAGGAATGGAGATCTCGGCAGTGTCCGCACGCCTGGGGCACAAGAGTGTAGGCACGACGTTGAAAATTTACGCCCACATGATTGAGGGGCGCGACGAGGAGGCGGCAAAGACCTGGGAGCGGTTGAATAAGCGGGAGCCTGAAGCTGAACGGAAGAAAATGTGACCCGATGTTACCCGGATGCCTCTAACTCCATAAAAGATTGGTAGCGCTAACGGGAATCGAACCCGTATTTAAGCCTTGAGAGGGCTCCGTCCTAACCGTTAGACGATAGCGCCGAAC
>CAITIX010000428.1 GCA_903892565.1 uncultured Acidobacteriia bacterium | reverse complement strand
ATGACACAGAGCGAAGGCTTCCCGCTGACGGGCCGCGAAGTGGTGCTGCGTCCGCCGATCAGCGAAGAGCAGATTCGCGCGTTGAAGGTGGGCGACGTTGTGCTGATCAGCGGCGAAATGTACACAGGCCGCGACGCGGTGCACGCGCACCTGATGAACAATCCTCTGCCCGAGGGCGTCGATTGGCATGGCGCTGTGCTGTATCACTGCGGTCCCGTGATGATGAAGCAAGGCGAGACGTGGACTGTGAAGGCCGCGGGTCCCACGACCAGCAGCCGCGAAGAGCCGTATCAGGCGCACGTGATCAAGACGTTCGGCGTCCGCGCAGTGATCGGCAAAGGCGGCATGGGCGCGAAGACGCTGGCGGCGTTGAAGGAATGCGGTGCGGTGTACCTCAACGGCATCGGCGGCGCGGCGCAATACTATGCGCGATCCATCGATAAGGTGCTGGGCGTCAGCCTCCTGGATTTCGGCATCCCCGAAGCGATGTGGAAGCTGCACGTGAACGACTTCGTGGCGATCGTCACGATGGATTCGCACGGCAATAGTCTGCACGCACTCGTCGAGAAAGAAACCGGCGAGCATCTCGAGGAATTGCAGGGCGCGCACAAGTAGGCGCGGGAATTCTTATATATTCGGTAAAACCCCGCGCGGAGGCGCGGGGATACAGCAGCAGTGGCGATCAGTGTGGATGTATCCCCGGGGTTACGCCCGGGGTTCTACCGCTTCCTGAAGCACGTTGCAATCGACCGACTTTGTGCGCCTTCGTCGTGGAGTAATCCCCAGAGAGTCTGTTGCTGGGCAACCAGAGGCGTACCTCGTTTCAGGGGCACTAATGCGGATCACACCACTCGACGCCTTTTCGCATCACGAGCCTTGCACATCGCGTGTTCGGCGGAACTGGCAACGGATCACCTATCTTCCAAAGACCTAGCCGCCGAAGGGTTTCTGGCATCTCTGAATCGATGACGGCGAGAGCATTACCGTCGCCGTAACCGGTAGTGCCTCGATATGTCAACACCCGCGAATACTCACTGTCGGAAGTCCGCTTGTGGACCTCCACGAAGTACGTAAATGGTGCGTTGCTTGTCGGATAGGCAACAATTACATTCCCCAGTAAAGGCCCGCTCTGGACTAATCTGGTTTCCTCGTTGTTATTCCTGCCCGTCATGTTGAAGAAAACCACACGAAACTTATCCGCGTTTCGATCGTAGGCGAACAGAAACGTCGACACTCCGCAATTTCCATTGAATCCGCGGTTCGTGCAGCTCTTTATCCTCAGCAACGGAAGCGTTCTGCCCGGCCCCGAAAACACAACATCGCTCGCAAAAAGTTCGTAGAATGGGTGCTCCCCGGCAACGAAGCTAATTTTCGCTTCTCGATACTTTGCCAGGAGCATCTCCTCTGAACAGTCCGGCTCGCCGTTCTCTACAAAGCAAATAGATACTGCGCCTATTCGGTTACCGCCACCGTCTTCGACGCTACTCTCCTCATCAGGCTGCTTAGCGATAACAAGGCTCCACCGAGATTTCGTTTGAAACGTTGGGGTCAGATCCAGGTGCGTGATGATTTTGGAGTTGATGCCAAACTGTACCGATAGCCTCGAGATCACCGCCTTATCGGTTTTGCTCGCATCGGGAGCCTGCCCTTCCACGTCGCCAGCCATGAGTATCAACATGGCGGTAACGATGGCAGTGCACGGGGATTTCATAGTCAGATTCTCTCAAATACGGTTCCCAGCGAACTCAGGGACATCGAGCGACCGAAGATCCAAGCGGTCCTAGCCAGCTCCCGCTAGTTCGCGGCGCAGGAGAAATTCGCTGCTTCGTCGATGCTGCCGGATCCTTTGTACTTTGCGACCTGGGGATACGCGCACAACGGACGCGTGCGCGCCACGCCGCTCGTGGGATCGCCGTTCTTGTTGAACTTCGTCGCGACGACCGATTGTGGGGCGCTGCCCTTCTCCACCCACTGCTCCAGTGCGCCCAGCATATCGAACACGTTAGGGCCTTCTCCGTTGCTGCAATGCCCCATGCCGGGGACCATGAAGAGCTTCATGGAATCGCCGGTCTTCGAAGTGTCGCCGAGCGTGTCGACGACCTTGTTGTAGTAGTTCACCGTGTTCTCCGATGGCACGTTTGGATCGGACCAGCCGTGATACAGAATCAGCTTCGACTTCGACAAGAACGGTTGCAAGTTCGGATCGTCTGCGTTGAGCAAGCCATCGCTCAGCTTTTCGTTCGCGGGGCCGTCTGTGGCGAGATCGAACGTGCGCCAGTCCCACTTGGGGTCCTGATGCACCACGTAACGGAATTGGTCGAGCGAGGGCTGGAAGGGTTCGGGTCCACCGGCCATGACTTGCAATCCCGTTTCCGCGCCAGGCGATTGTCCGGGATAAATCAGCGCACCTGTCTTGGGATCGAACACGGGAGCATAGATGGACGCAAGCGCCACCACTTGCGGCGCGGTCAAGCAATTGGGCGCATCGGCCCCTTTGCACTGCAAGGTCTTGGCTTCGAATTTGCACTGCATGGGATTTTGGATCAAGCCGTCTTTCAGTCCATCGATGGCGTCGCATTTTTCGAGTACGGCTTGATGGATCATGGCGTACTTCTCTTTGGGGATGTAGCTCTCAGGATTTTTCAGTGTCGCAAGGCCAATTACCATTTCTTCGGTAGTCAGCCCTGAGCGCGGATTCGCGGGAGCGCCCGCCAGCATGCCGTCGAAGTCTTCGGGATAACGCTGCGCTTCCATCAATCCCTGGCGGCCTCCGGTGGAGCACCCGTTCCAATAGGAATGCACCGGCGCGGTTCCGTAAAACGCGAAGATCACGGCCTTCGATTTCAGCACCATTTCGTGTACGCTGCGATATCCGAAATCGATCAGCTTTTCGGGATGCCCCAGCGCGAAGCTTCCGCTGGCTCCTACGTGGCCCGTGTCCGTGGAAGAGGTCGCATAGCCGCGCTGCACGCCTTCGGCCAGCGCCGAGTAGCTGATGACGCCGGCCCATCCGCCATTGCCCACGGCTTGATATTTTCCGTTCCACCCGGAGACAGGGAGCCATAGCTCGACCTTGATATCGGAATCGCTCGAGGGACGCAGCGTGGCCATCACGCGGCAAAACGCGGGCACGGATTTGTACGCCGGATTGATCGCGGCGTCCACACGCGCGGGATCCTGGGCGTCGGCGCGGCGCATGCTGGGGGGAGTGAAGGAGCCTGAAGCGACCACTTTCACGGAATCAATCGTGGCTTGCGGCAGAGCCATCGATGCAAGCGATTCACACGGCACGGCGGCAAAAGCAGAAGCAGCGGACACAGCGGCAAGCGCCAGCAGGTGACGATAGATCGGCATGATGAATCTCCAGGGAGATCGTATCACGATGCGGGCGGTTTTATTTGAGCAGCGCTATTTGAAGGGCTTTACTTGAAATGCTGCCGGTCCTTTTCGTTCTCGGCGCAGATGGATTCCTGCAGGTCCGAATCCGGCACAAGAATGGCGCCGAACTTCACGGTGAACGGCTTCTGATACATCTTGGGCTCGTCCAGCGTCACTTCGATGCGCAAATGGCCGAAATCCTTGCGCGAGATGCGTTCCACCGTATGCAGGGCGTCGCTCCGCGGACTGCCTTTGTTATCCAGCCAACCGTTGTCGTTGAAGCCGATCGTATCCACCACTAATGTGTCAGCGTCCCAGGACCCGATCGAATAGCCCATGAACGTCGGCTGCGGATCGGCGGTATGTTTTCGGCCGTCGGTGTAGATTTGGCGGACGGCGGAGTCGCCTTCGTGCAGCACGATCAAGAGCTCCGGCGTTTGCACGACCTTGAATGGATAAGGCAGCGTCATGCTGAGCGGAATTCCACCGGGCAGGCAGTGGCTGGACGGAAGATCGGCCGATTCATTGAGACGTCGCTGGCGATAAATGGCCTGCGCGGCCGGCAGCATGGGCGAATCCTCCGGCTTGAAGTCCGCCAGGATGTTGAAGAGGTACCGGTTGCGCGTGGGCGGCGCGGCAGTCGCGTCAAATACAATCGCGGAGGCGCCTTGCGGCGGAAGATCTGCGAGCGGCGTTGCCTCAACCACCCAAAGTCCGCTGAGATCCGGCTTGCCGTTCGTGGCCCGGGGCGCGGGCGCGTTTAAGTTCGGCTTTCCGTCTTTGGCCCGAGGAATCCCGGGCGTTGGATAACTCAGCCACTGCCCTTGCAGGCACAAACAGGCGCCAAAGAGGGCCCATCGAATCCAGCGTTGACCGCGCATCCTCCCGATTACATCACAAGTGGATGGGGGCGGAAAGTGGCCCAGGCGGTACGAACAGTGATAGCATGATCGAAGCTGCTTCAGAACAGAAATATCACACACGAATATAATCAGGAGTTCCTTCATGCGAAATCATTTATATCTTGCGGCAATTGCGCTGCTCGGGCTTTCTCTCAACCTCTCCGCGCAACAGCATCCCGATTTTTCGGGCGTTTGGACCTCGCGCGGGCTGGACGCGGATATCTACAAAGCAGGCGATGCCTTAATGACGCCTTGGGGCAAGGAACAATTGGCAAAAGCCAAGCCGTCCTTTGGGCCGAAAAGCGTGATGCTGACGCAGGTAAACGATCCGGTCTACAAGTGCCTGCCTCCCGGTGTGCCCCGCATCTACTTTCATCCGTTCCCGTTGGAGATCGCGATGTTGAAAGATCAAGTGGTATTGATGTTCGAATACGACCATACCACGCGCCACATCTACACCGACGGCCGCAAACATGACGAAGACGCCGAGCCCACGTGGTTGGGCGATTCCGTCGGCAAGTGGGAAGGCGACACGCTGGTGATCGACACTTTGAATCAAAAAGAAGGCACGTGGATTGATCGCGTGGGCCGCGCGCATAGCGACAAGCTGCACGTCGTCGAAAAATTGAAGAAGACGGCGGCGGAAAATCTACAGATTGAAGTTACGATCGACGATTCGAAAGCCTACACAAAACCGTTCACGGTCACCTTCAACATGACGCTGAAGCCGAAGTGGCACATCGCGGAAATGTACTGTGCGGATACGCTCGGCTTCGAGGCGTTCGAAGCGGGTGGCCACGCTCCGGTGCACTAGAAGTTTCTGGCGACTGCGAACGCGCGGGCTGGCCCATGGTAAAATCCCGCGCGTAAGTGCGGGGATACAGTCGCCGGTACGATAAATTGCGGATGTATCCCCGGGCTCACGCCCGGGGTTCTACCAGCAGTACAAGAAGACGACGGTAAAAAACGCCGCTCAGGTTCTCCCTGCGCGGCGTTTTTTCTGATATTGCGTTAACACCCGCGCACCTATCTCCGAAATGATAGATGTCGGGAGGCGAGTTGAAGCCTGCGTGGCCAACCGTGTCATCGAGTTCGTCCGCATCATCCGCGCTCCCGGCTTCAGGGATGCAATCCCTGCGACGGGCGACTAACCGCGTCCCAGTGTCAGGATCGTATGTAACAGCTGCGTGTAGTGCAATCCGTTGGGCGCATTCAAGTAGCCGATCGCTCGACCTGCGCTTAGAATGCCGATCCACAGCAGCAGCGACAGCGTAGCCGCCAGCTTCGCACGGCCCGGAAGCTCCGGCGCCTTGTCCAGTTCTTCCGGCTTGTTGTAAACCGTGGGCCGAAAGACCAGCGCGTGTACGACGACCAGGAACAACAGCGTCATCTTAATTTGAAAGGCCCCATTCAAAAAATAGCCTTCCGCCTTGGACATGGCGAGCAGAAATCCGCAGCCGCCAACCCACACGAAGCCCAGGCGCTTAGGCCAGCGCAACGCGTTCACCACGCTGGCGACGCTGTGGCCGCCAAAGGCCCATCCGAGCAGACGCAGATCCGTGATGAGGATTAGGCCCCCGGCGAACGCGATCCCCACCAAGTGCAACGCCAGCAGTATCGGGTACTCATAAGCGGAGCCGCGAATATCCGAGAACAAGCCGAGATTTTCGATCCAAATTGCGAAATCCATCATGGCTTACAGACCTCCCATCACGAACGCGATAAAGATTCCGCCAAAGATCACAGCGGCCCACAATACGAGCGATATCACGGCGACGGCTTTGGCTCCGCCCGTGGTGCTGTCGGTTTGCGCGATCTTGCGATGAATCGTATAGTTCAGAACAATCGCGGTAACCAGGACGATCATTTTAATGATGAACGACCAGTTCAAGTAGTACATGTCGGGATCTGACGAGTACAGACCAAAGCCCGAAAAAATAGCCAGCACCAATCCGCCGAGCATCCAGAAGCCCGTGGCTTTGGCAATCTGAGACGGTGTCTGCTGCTGCAGACCATAGCCGAGGATGCGGAAATCCACCGCGGCGACCGATCCAATGGCCACCGCGAAGCCCGCGATGTGCAAGATCTCGAGTATCGGAAATACGATGGCGAAAGTGTTTACGGGATTCTCAATCAGCATTACGTGTACCTTTCTGCGTCCCCACAGTTAGGACCTGCGGGCTTTGCATCTGCGAGCGATTCGTGTTCTCTCTGTACATGACGGTAGCGGCCAGCGCCGGGTTATGCGTAAAACTTTGCAACTGCGAAAAATGATGCGAGAACGGCGGGGGATGCATGTATCCTATGCCGCGGCCCGCACACACGATGCCGAACCATAGGACACAGGAGATTGCCGCGGCGACCTTGGCCCTGGCCGGAATGCCGAAAGCTCCCTCGAGATCGGCAGCCGCATTGTACACGCTGGGCCGGAACACCAGGGCATGCGCGGCCACCAACAAGAAGAGCGTGACTTTGATGCGAAAAAAGACATTGAGATAGTATTCCTCGGCCTTCATGCCAAACAGCAGAAATCCGCACGTGCCGATGCACAGCAGTCCGATGCGTTTGGGCACGCGGAGTTGGTCCACAATCTCAGCGACCGAATATCCCTCGGGCGCGATTCCCAGCAGGCGCAAGTTCGTCAGGACGACCGTCGCTCCAAACAGTGCGATGCACGAAACGTGCAAGGCCAGCAGCGTTTCATAGCCGTGATCCGATTCGCGGAGCGCGCGCATGAGTCCGGTTTGCTGTAGCCAAATGACGAAGGAAAGAAGCATGGCTAGCTAAAACTCAATCCTTCCTTGACGAATTCAATAAAGATGCCGCCAAACACGACGCCTACCCATAGCGCGATCGAGACACATGCCGTCACGCGGGCTGCGGCGCCGATCCGCGCCCGCACCTCCTGCGCGTGGACCACCCGAGCGTGCACCGTAAAGTGAAATGCGATGGCCAGGATCAGGCAGGCGATCTTAAAAAGAAACGATACGTTCAGGTAGAACTTGTCCGGGTCCGTCGCATACATCAGCAAGCCGGAAAAAATGGCCGTGGATAAACTGAGCAGCGTCCAGAGGCGCGTGACGCGCGCCAGCTTGCCGGGCGTTTGCCGGAGCATGGCCAATCCGAGCAGCCGGAAGTCCACCAGCGCGATGGTGCCGATGGCGATCGCGAAGCTGATAATGTGCATCACCTCCAGAAATGGAAATGTGAACGGCGATGCGTTGAGGGTATCTGCCAACATAAACAATGTTCTTTATAAACGAAAGACTTCAGCACGTTGCCTGCCAATGATTCCGGCATTGCGAACGCTCCTGGGGCGACACGCGTACCGCAGCAGCCCGCTTGCTACGAACCACGCGATTCTAGCACGTAGCGGAGTGAGAGGCCAGCATCGGTACGTACTTTGTCTGTGCTTTGGCAGTTCGATGATGGCTGCAGCAGTGTCACTGACCGGATGGTACCGACGTGCGTGATTTTGCGCAGAGCTTTCCGCCAGACAACGTGTTATCCTCCTCCATTGGCGGCGTGAAAATGGCCGCCGGAACGTACGACCCAAAAGGCACCCGACATGCTGATACAAGCCGCAGGCTCCGATGTATTGAACGGCTCTACCCTGATCTTCCCCGCCCTGGAGTGTTTCCACATTATTGGATTCGCCCTGCTGATCGGGTCCATCGCGATTGTGGACTTCCGCATGCTCGGCTTTGGACTGATGCGCCAGCAGCCCGCAGAGCTCAGTAAGAGCCTCGTGATCTGGACACACCTGGGTCTGCTGTTCGTCTTGTTCACGGGGCCTCTGATGTATTCGACCGACCCGGACATGTACTACTTGAACTGGTCGTTCCTCGTTAAAATGATATGCCTGGTGGTGGCGCTGGCGTTCCACTTTACGATTCATCGCAAAGCGGTGAAGCAACCGGATTCAGGTTCCGCCAAAGCGGTGGCGTATACGTCGCTGGTGTTGTGGGCGTCGGTGGTGTTCGGCGGGATCTTCATTGGATTTGTGGCTCAGGGTCTGTAGATTTAACGGGAAGATATCATGCTCTCTTTTTGTCAGTGGTTGCAAGCGACCTCCTTTTTTACGGAACTGCGCAGCTCGGGAATTCTTTATCCGACGATTCTGTCGCTCCACATGGTGGCGATCGCGTTTTTCGGATGCATGATCCTGGCGACGAATCTGCGCCTGCTGGGCGCGGGCCTGAAAAGCTATCCCATCGACGATCTTCTCGATCGGCTGCGCGGCCCCAAGCAGTTCGGCTTCGCGATGATCGTGGTGTGCGGCGTGCTGCTGTTCGGCACCAAGGCGGAAGAGTATTACTACAACGTTTTCTTCCGCACGAAAGTGATTTTGTTGTTGTTGATGCTGCTCCACGGGGCGCTGTTTCGAGCCAGCGTGTATCGCAACGGCGCGGCATTGCAGGCCAACGGTGTGACCGGGCAGGCGAAGCTCGCGGCGAGTTTATCGCTGGTGTTGTGGATCGCACTAGCTGTCTGCGGTCGCGGCATTGGGTACATCGAACCGAATTTGTTCAAGCTGCACGCGTAGCTTGCGGTCGCATCATCTCCTACTACCCGGCATTGTTACCGGGCCGCGGTTTGCGCGGTGCACCAATCCATCCGTACAGTGATAGAAGAGGTTCTTGGCCATGTTCGCATTCGCACTCCTGGTGGCGGTAGCGATTCTCTTCAATCTGATCTCGGGCGCTGTGGTGACCGATACGCTGACCATGGGCACGCTCGCGCCGCACGGCATCTTTTCGCTGGTAGGACATCGCCATCTTTCGGAAACGGCAGGCGCGCTGGTGGTGCTGCTGGCTGCGTGGGTCACCATTGCCGATAAACGTAGTCGTGTGAAAATCATTGCCTGGATCGGCGTGGCGTTCGTGGCGTTAGAAGCGTGGCTGGGACAAGCGACGCGTCCGTTTCAGGCGTCGGCGAATCCGGCGGCCGCGGCGACCACTGCGGATGTCACGGGCTTCGTCCACGCGTTGCTGGCCCTGATCCTATTTGCGCTCGTGATGCACGTGGTGGTTTACGAATGGCCCGGTTGGGAGAAGACGCCGGAACCGGTGATGGATAAAGGCTGGCCCTCGCTGCGGGGATTGTCGAATGCCACGGTCGGCGCGATGCTGCTGCAGGTGACGCTGGGCGCAATGTTCCGCCACAACCTTGCGGCAGTGCTGTGGCACATCCTGTGCGCGTTTGTTGTCGTCATCATGGGACTGGGAATACTGGTGCTGATCACACAAGTTCCCGAGAACCGTTCGCTGCGTGCTCCGGCGATCTGGCTAGGCAGTTTGTTGGGCGTCCAGGTCAGCCTGGGCATGGTGCTGATTTCGATTGCCGATCCGGCGAAGCATGCGCTGGTGTCGAACATCAGCGTGGCATCGCACGTGGCGGTGGGCGCGACGTGCTTGAGCCTGGCCATCATGACGTCGATGCTGATCCGACGCGCGGCGAAAGCGGTGGTGGCGGAAGGCTAAGGGCGGAAAGCTAAAGAATGGATGGCGGAAACATGCGGCGTGTCCCCAGTTTTCCCGGATTGGATACTTCGAGTGGACTACCAGCGATTCAGTCGTGCTATTGCACTGCGGGATGATGGGGAAAACGCAGCTGCTTTGCGCGAACTAGAGGAGCTAACGGCGTTGGAATCTAACGATACCGACAAAGGTATCTTATTGTTAAATCAAGCGAACTGCTTATGGCGCATCGGTCGCCTGGAAGATGCTCGGCGGCGCCTCAGGGAGGCGGAACGATCTGGCTCAACGCCGTTCACGGAGTTCCTAGATGCCTGCATTTGCGTCACTGAGCGTAAGAGTGAAGAGGCTATTCAGAAGCTGCGCGGATTTTTGACGCGCCATGCTGCACTCAAACAATCGGAGCACTACAGAGTCTACTTTGATGCCGCGGACGAGCTTGGAGTCCTGCTTTTTAACCACGGCCGTTTCGCGGATGCGATTGGTCCGCTCGAGCAGGCGTTGACAATTACGGAAGGAGATCATCGCAAGACGCTCTGCTTCTATTTAGGTGTTTGTTACTTTAAAGCGGAGCGTTGGGATTCGGCCGAAGAAAGACTAATCCAAAGCTTGCCTGACGATCACCTAGACCCATGGTGGTTGCAAGCGCAGTACTACTTGGGGCTTTGCCATTGCGCGAATCGACGTTGGGATGCGGCCGAGTACTCCCTGTCGCAGTGCTTGCCCACTGACCGCAGTGAGCCGCTTTGGGCACTAGCGCAGCAGCAATTAGGGATCGTCTACTTTCACCGTGGCGCTTACGTAAAAGCAAAAATGGCCTTCGAGGTCTCCGAATTGTTCCTCGATGACGCGGAGCTAAGGGCGAACAGCGAACGTTGGTTAGCGGCAATTCGTAGCAAGCTGGATCTGCCAGAGCAACCGCGGTTTTAGCGCGGAAAACCGGCGGAAACGGGACAGGGGAAACCGGGACAGTACACTCAAACACAATTTCCTGGAAACCGGGACAGTGGTGAAACCGGGACAGTACACTCAAACACAATTCATTGAGAATCGCACTCCGGCCTTCGCACTACCTTACCGATGTCGCGAATCGCACGGATCTCCCTCCCTGGGTTGATCTATCACGTCACGCAGCGGGGTAACGCACGGCAGCGCATATTCTTTGACGACACGGACTATCTCCTCTACATGGACCTGCTCCGCGATCAAGCCGCGAAGGCGGGACTCGCCATCTGGGCCTACTGTCTGATGCCGAATCACGTGCACTTGATCGCGGTGTCGGAGCGTCCCACATCCATGGCGCGCGGGCTGGGACGAACGCACTCCGAATACGCCCGCCACTTCAATCTGCGCCAGCGCGCGTGCGGACATGTCTGGCAGGCCCGCTTCTTTTCCTGTCCGCTCGATGGACCACACCTATGGCGTGCGATGGCTTATGTGGAGCGCAATCCCGTGCGGGCGCGCTTGGTGGAACGCGCGGAACAATACCAATGGTCGAGCGCGGCGGCGCATTTGGCGGACGCGGATCCGGGCGCGATGCTTGACCTCAGCGTGTGGCGGCGCGAATATAGTGCAGAGCGATGGGCGCGGGTACTGGAAACGAGCGTCGGAGAGGAGACCTTCGGGATGCGTATGCAAGAAGCGAGCTTGCGTGGCCGCCCGCTGGGTGCAGACGACTTCGTGAACGAATTGGAATCGCAAGCTGGGCGGCGCCTGCGTCCGCTGCCGGTGGGAAGACCGAGACGCGTGAATGATGACAGATCCGATCAGCTCACGTTTGCAAATGGTGTTTGAGTGTACTGTCCCGGGTTTCCCCGGGTTTCCCCGGGTTTCCCCAGCTGCAAATGAAGGCAAATACTGCGTTAATACGAAGCGTGCTTACTCTTCTCGCTTGCGGCGGGATTTTGAGCGCCCAGGATAGAGGCGGCCCGAGGGTGGCCAATACGACGGTTTGCTCAATCGTAGCGCAGCCGAAAAAATATGACGGGAAGCTCGTCCGGATCAAAGCGTCGGTATTAAGTGACGGCATGGACGGGACCCTGCTCGTTAGTCACGACTGCCCCCGCGGGGGCATCGACTTAGTCGTCGAGCGGGAATTCTCGAAAGTCGAGGGCTTGTCGTCCATCGACGAAGCGATATATCGCGGGACGCCGGGAACCAAAGGCAAGGAGATCACGGCGACGTTTGTTGGAAAGTTTGCTTGGTCGCCGAGAAGAAGTCCATATCGAACTCTTTCCGTGCGCAACATTGTCGATCTACACATAACGATTACTGCTTCTGAATAATTATGAAAACTGGGATGGACGAAGATTTCTCGGTTTATTGAAGCGCCGATTTGCAGCTGTGATCCGCAATAATTCCGTCCGTCGCTAAGCGGCCTCCTTTTTCAAGCCATAT
>CAITIX010000427.1 GCA_903892565.1 uncultured Acidobacteriia bacterium | reverse complement strand
GCGCGCGGCTTCGGCCTCAATCGCGCGATAAAGATCGTCCAGAGGCGTCTCGGCGAAGTTGGTCAGGTTCATCGACACCTGGGCACGATTTGTCGAATCCAAGTGCAAGCCCATTGCCTTGACGAAGCGAAAGCCGCCGGACGATTCACGAATCCTCGCGGCAATCGCTTTCGCGATCTCGACGTCAGGCGTCGCGAGGTCCACGTTGTACGCGATCAAGAAGTTTCGAGCACCCACCATCACGCCACCCGCTGTGGGATGCGCGGCGACGTCTCCAATATCCGGAGGCCGTCCGTCAAATCCCTTACGTCGCGTGTTCTGCAAAGCCTTGCGTTCGGGGATGCGCGCGGCAGCTTCGTAAAAATAGACGGGCACGCGGAAACGCTCCCAAATCTGTTCGCCCGCTTGATGTGCGATCTCCACGCAGTCCGCGAGCGTCGAGCCCTCCAGCGGGACGAACGGGACGACGTCCGCTGCGCCTACTCGTGGATGCACGCCCTGGTGCTTGTTTAAGTCGATGCGCTCCACTGCCGCGCCAACGCCGCGAAGCGCCCCTTCACGCACCACATCCGCGGGACCAGCGAACGTAATCACGCTGCGGTGATGATCGGCGTCGGCCTCCCAGCCGAGCAGCGTGACTCCCGGAACCTGTGCGATTCGATCCGCGATTTCGCGGACGACGTTCTTATCACGTCCTTCGGAAAAATTGGGAACGCACTCGATCACGACACCACCATCATCGCGTACGATCATAAGAAGTGCGCGATACGAAATACAACCCGAAGTCGGCGTCTCCGAAAAAGGCGCCGCAAAAACAGGTCGGCGCCAGGGGCCATTCTTCGGACAATCGCCGCCGCACGCTCGATCGCGTGATCTCCAAAGCCGGACTGGGATCTCGTACAGAGGCCCGCAGTTGGATCGGCGCAGGCCGCGTCATCGTGAACGGCCATAAGGTTCAATCTCCCGACGCGTGGGTGGATCCGGAAATCGACCGCATCACTGTTGATGGGCGTCCACTGCGTGCGAAAGAGAAAGTCTACTTGCTGCTGTACAAGCCGAAGGGTTACCTCACAACTTATAAGGATCCCGAAGGCCGCCCCACGGTTTACGATTTGCTGGAAGATCAGCAGGACTGGATTTTCCCCGTAGGCCGTCTGGACCAGGACACCACCGGATTGCTGATCATGACCAATGACACGGAGTTCGGCAATTTCATCACCAGCCCCGAGTCGAAGGTCGCCAAGACATATCTCGTGAAAGCGTCGCTACTGCTCACAGCCGAGCAACTCGATCAGCTTCGCCAGGGACTCATGCTCTCCGATGGCATGACAAGCCCCGCCATCGTCCATCACATTCGCAATTCCGAACGCTACACATTTTTTGAAATCACGATTACTGAGGGCCGCAATCGGCAAGTGCGCCGCATGGTAGAAGCCCTTGGCGCAAAGGTCTTGAAGTTGGTGCGCACGCGCATTGGCCCGATTGAAATCGGCAAACTCGAGATCGGCAAACATCGCGCCCTTACGAATCGAGAAATTGGGATGCTAGTAAAGTGACGCGCCCGGAAACTATTGCCCAACTCGCCGAAGCCCTTCACGCCGCCGCACAGGCGCATCGAACCATTCGCCTCGGCGGCAATTTCACAAAGGATCGAATCGGTGGCCCCATCTCCAAGGCGGACGAGACGATCTCAACCTCTGCGCTGAATCGCCTGCTCAAGTATGAGCCTCGCGATCTCACGATTTCCGTGGAAGCGGGAATGCTGTGGAAGGATTTGGAGAGAACACTGGCCGAGAATGGACAGATGTTGCCGCTCGATCCCGCGTTTCGCGAAAGCGCAACCGTCGGCGGAGTGATTGCGGCGAATCAGAGCGGCCCTTTGCGACGACTCTACGGCACCGCGCGCGATATGGTGATCGGGATGACGTTCGTCACGCTCGAAGCGCAGGAGATTCGCACGGGAGGCAACGTCGTTAAGAATGTCGCCGGACTCGACATGGGCAAGCTTATGACGGGCTCTTTCGGAACGCTCGCGGCCATTGCCTCGGTCAACTTCAAGGTGTTTCCCATACCTCGCGCCTCGCGAACGTTTGTTTTGGAATTTGCCACCGTCGCCGAAGCGTTTGCCGAACGCGACCGCATTCTTCAGGGACAAATGCCGCCTGCGGCGATCGATCTTGTGAATTGGGACACTACTCAATTTAGTGCCGGCCTGCGTCTGCTGATCCGCGCGATGGGTACGCCCGCTGTGGTGGATCGCTTCACGCGCGAGTTCGCTCACGCCAAGGCGTTTGATGGCGCGCAAGAAGCGGACCTCTGGCGCGCGATCCAGGAGTTCACGCCGCGATTTCTCGATGCGAATCCCGCGGGCGGCATCGTGACCATTCCGTGTTCGCTGACGGACATGCGTAACGTTGTGGAGAAGCTTGCAGTGCCGTTCGTGGTGCGCGCGGGCTCCGGCGTCGTGTATGCGCACTACCCCACGAGCCCGCCGCCCGTGTCTGTGCGCGACGATGCTGAGATGATGAAGAACGTGAAGCGGATGTTCGATCCAGAAAATCTTCTCAACCGGGGGCGCCTCAATGGCTACCTCTAGCGCCGATTTTCCACGTCAGGCCGATCTCGACAAGTGCGTCCATTGCGGCCTGTGCTTGAATGCCTGCCCCACCTATCGTGAACTGCACATCGAAATGGATTCTCCGCGCGGACGCATCTTCCAAATGAAGCAGGTGGCCGCCGGTGCGCCGATCACGGAGTCGTACATCCGCCATTTGGATTTGTGCCTTGCCTGCCGCGGATGCGAGTCTGCCTGCCCGTCGGGCGTGGCTTATGGACGTCTTATTGAAGCTGCAAGGACGCAGATCGAACCCCATCGTCAGCGCTCATGGTTCGCGCGAACGCTTCGCAGTTTTGTATTTGAGACGCTGCTGCCGAGCCGCGCGTGGCTGAAGTTTGCCGGTTCGCTGTTGCGTCTGCAGCAAAGCACAGGAATCAAGGCTCCGGGATTTCTGCCGCGCTTGCGCGAATTGGAGAGCCTAGCTCCGAAGGCCGAGGCTCCGTTCTTCTTCGATCAAATCGGCCGCGTGTTTCCGGCGGCAGTAGATCGCAAGTATCGCGTGGCGTTTCTCGCTGGATGTGTCGCCAACGTTGCATTCGCGCGGCTGAATGAAGCGACGGTTCGTGTTCTTCAAGCTAACGGCTGCGAGGTCACGATTCCCGGGGATCAAACTTGCTGCGGAGCGTTGCACGTTCACTCCGGCTTGCGCGATGCCGCGCGGGGTCTGGCGAAGCGCAATATCGATGCCTGTCTCAGTCAAGACTTCGACGCGATTCTGACCAACGCAGCTGGCTGCGGATCCACGCTCAAGGAGTATCACGAGCTGCTGGAGCACGACTCCGGCTACGCGGACCGCGCCCGCGCATTCTCTTCCAAGATGAAGGACGTCACCGAATTTCTGGGGTCCATTGAATCGAATCCGCCCATGGGCGAGGTCCGCGGAACGGTGACGTATCAGGACTCCTGTCATCTGGCGCACGGTCAAGGCGTTCGCTCCGCACCGCGCGAGTTGCTCAAGCGCGTTCCGGGGCTCACGTTTCGCGAAATGCCTCTTGCCGATGTCTGCTGCGGGAGCGCTGGCATTTACAACGTCGTTGAGACAGAAATGTCGATGAATGTTCTGAAATCTAAAATGGTGTCCGTGAACGCGAGCCAGGCGGATCGCATTGCTACCGCGAATCCAGGATGCATGTTGCAGCTTCAGGCCGGCGCGAAAAAGTTCGGACGCGGCCAGCGCGTCTCGCACGTTATTGAGATTCTGGACGAGGCCTACCGAAACGCAGCACCCCAAGATCCGGCAAATCCTCGCCCCGGCCATAACGGCCAAGCACGAACGCAATCACGCTCAGTAATCCACCCAGAACCATCCACACTTGCCAGTGCGAAAACAGTCCGTAGGCTGTAAATTCCCCGGTTGCGCCCATGTCGGAAGCCAGTCGCCAAAAACCCAGGACGTAGGCCATCAGTGAAGTGGGATACAACAGCGCGCTCGCTGCGAGCGCCAAGTGCGTGTTCTTCCTCCGGTTTCGGACGAGAGCGCGACCTTTGCCAAGCTTGACGCGGATGATCATCGGGGGAGATGTCTCGATCTCAGTGTAAACAATTCCTGGGCGCAGGAACATGGAGGAAAGGTCTGAGTCGCCTCCGGCGCTCGCACGAAATTAGGAAGTTTCCATCACCGCGACCCGCCGCCGCTCCTCATTTACACTAAAAACATATGTCCTCATTCTTACAGGCCGATCCGGTCCAGGCCGATCTGGTTTGTTTCAATCCGTCTTGCCGCGCGTCGTATGCGATCACTGAGGTTCTCTATAATTGCCCCAAGTGCGGAGGCTTGCTCGAAGCCCGCTACAGTAATCTGCATCCCGATCCCACAGAGCTGAAGCGCCTGTTTCGCGATCGCCGCGCCAGCAACGTCCCTCTCGACGCGAGCGGCGTGTGGCGTTATCGCGAGCTATTCCCGTTCCTCGACGACTACCGTCACGTCGTAACCTTGCGCGAAGGGCAGACGCCCTTGCTCGACTCTCCTCTGGCTGCCAAGTTTGGCGGACTGGATCGAATCACGTTTAAGCACCAGGGTTTCAATCCCACAGGATCTTTTAAAGACAACGGCATGACGTGTGGAGCCGCCCAGGCGCGCCGCCTGGGGATGAAGCGCGTGGCTTGTGTTTCCACCGGCAATACCTCCGCGTCCATGGCTGCGTACGCGGCTGCGGGAGGACTCGAAGCCTTGATCTTCTTGCCTCACGGCAATATTTCTTTCGGAAAACTTTCGCAGGCATTGGAATACGGCGCCAAGACGCTGGAAGTGGAAGCGAACTTCGATCAGATTCTGGCGCTCGTGCGCATTCTCGCCGAAAAGCTCGGGATCTATCTGCTGAATTCCGTCAACCCCTTTCGCATTGAAGGCCAGAAGAGCATCATGTTTGAAATGCTCGATCAACGCGATTGGCAGGTGCCGGATTGGGTCGTTCTTCCTGGTGGGAACCTCGGCAATACGTCGGCGTTCGGCAAGGCTTTGCGCGAGGCTTGGGAAATTGGATTGATCGATCGCCTGCCTCGTCTCGCCGTCGTGCAAGCCGAAGGCGCGTCTCCCTTTTACGATCTCTTCCACACCGGGAAATTCAACACCGTGGAGAATCCGGAAACGCTCGCCACGGCGATCCGCATTGGCGATCCCGTTTCCTGGCCCAAAGCGCTGCACGAAGTCCGCACCACGAATGGCGTTGTCGAAAAAGTCACAGAGCAGGAAATCGCCGACGCGAAAGCGCAGATTGGACGCGCGGGCATCGGCTGCGAACCGGCTTCGGCCGCAACTCTCGCGGGAATCCGCAAGCTGGCGGCAGCGGGCGTGATCGATCCTGGGGCCGACGTGGTTGCCGTGCTTACGGGCAACGTTTTGAAGGACTCGGATTACATTTACAAGTACCACACGGATAAGCTCGAAGCTCCCGGTGGTGTCAAGATTCGTTCCACGTTCGGGAATCGCTCCATTGTTGTTCCGAACGATCCCGATCGCATCGAAAAACTTCTGAGCTAAGGGGCCCCATGACCGCACCTCGGTATAATCAGGTTGTGAAGAAACTTCTCTCGATTGGCCTATGTTCGCTGGCCTTTTTCTTTTTATCGTCCTGCGCGAAGGATATCCAAAACACCGAAGCCGTCCGGCAAGGTGTGCTCGACTACCTGAAGCAGCGGTCCAAGGACATTGGCATCGACATGACGGCCATGGACGTCAAAGTCACGTCGGCCACATTCGAGAAGGATGTCGCGCGCGCGGGCGTTTCCTTCGTGCCCAAAGGTATGCCGGATGGCGCCGGCATGGCGATGAACTACGTGCTGGATCGCAAGGGCGATAAGTGGGCCGTGCGCCCGCGTGAATCTGGCATGGCGAGTCCTCATGCGGGAGAGGTTCCCGGTGAGACGGCTACTCCTTCTGGTGTTGCTCCTTCTGGATCCGCGCCGACGGGTCAATTGCCTCCCGGACATCCTCCGATGGGTGCCGCGCCGGCAGGTCAGATGCCTCCCGGACATCCTCCGATGGGCGCTGCGCCCACGGGGCAAATGCCTCCCGGCCATCCTCCAACGGGAACCAAATGAAGACGGTCGCGGTGCTGGGAGGAGGTCCGGCGGGTTCATTCGCGGCCGAACGCCTGGCACAAGCCGGATTGCGTACCATCATCTTTGACGAAAAGCTCGCGTGGGAAAAACCATGCGGTGGCGGCCTCACGTATCGGGCCTATCACGAATATCCTCAGTTGCTCGAAAACGATACGCCCAAGAAGCTGATCTATGAGACGACGCTCGCCGCGCCAAAGGTGGGCGAGGTTCGTCTGCAGCTCGAAAATCCTCTCGTCATCTATGCCCGAAAAGATCTGAACGGCATGCTCTTGAAACGCGCGGAGAAGGCCGGTGCCGAGATCGAGAAAACGCGCGTGTTAGGAATCGAGCGCAAGGAAAATGGCTGGCGCCTGCAGACCCAGTCGGGCGTGGCCGAGGCAGATTTTTGCATCGTTGCGACGGGTGCGCGCAATCCTCTGCGTGAGGTTGGCACCGAATGGAGTGCGGCTGACACAATGAGCGCGCTCGGGTATTACGTGCCTGAATCGCGCGAGGGCATTGACATTCAATTTCTGCCGCACTTGGAAGGATACATCTGGGTGTTTCCGCGTGCAGGACATTTGTCGGTGGGAATCTGCGGCAAAGGAAAGCCGGCCCACGCGCTGCGGGCGCAGCTCGAAACATATATGGATGAGCGCGGGATTTCGCGCAAGGACGCCACGTTCTATAGCCACATGCTCCCGTCGCTTGAAATCGCAGGCTGGAAGAAAAATCGTATTGCGGGAGATCGCTGGATCGCGGTGGGCGATGCCGCCGGATTGGTCGATCCCATTACGGGCGAAGGCCTGTATTATGCGATGCGCTCCGGTGATCTCGCCAGTCGCGTGGTTTTGAACGACGCTCATGCCTTTGCCGCAAAGGCGGCCGCCTACCGCCAGATGGTGGGGGACGAATTTGTGGCGGACCTGGCATTTGCCGCCACGCTCGCCAAGCGTGTCTTTTTGGGCAAGTTTATGTTCAGCTCGGTCCCCGCACGCATGGTTCAGCTTGCGCGGCGCAGTCCGAGATTTCGTGTTTTGATGCAGGATCTCTTTTCCGGCACGCAGTCGTACTTGGACTTGCGGAGCCGCTTGCTGCGCAATCTGAACGGCTCGCTGCAGGGCGTCGTCATGAACTTTTTTTTGGAGCGCGTGATTCCGAAATGTTCCAGCGCCGGTCTCTAGTCTTTTCGCTAAATTATCATGTCCGTCAAAACTTCCTCCTCTGAAGCGTTGTTCAAAAGTGAAGCTTGGTTCGAAAGGGCGCAGCTTCACATCCCCGGCGGCGTGAATTCGCCGGTGCGCGCGTTTCGCAGCGTCGGCGGCGTTCCTCGATTTATCGAGCGCGGCGAAGGCTCGCGCATTTTCGATGTCGACGGCAAATCGTATATCGATTACGTTGGCTCCTGGGGGCCCTTGCTGTTGGGCCATCGTCCCAAGCCCGTGATCGACGCACTGCGTGAGGCGCTCGATTCCGGCACCAGCTTTGGCGCGCCCACAAGTCGTGAGGTCGAACTCGCGGAGCTGATTTCGAAAACCGTACCGTCGATGGAGATGGTGCGCCTGGTCAACAGCGGCACCGAAGCCACGATGAGTGCGCTGCGTCTGGCGCGCGGTTTCACGGGACGCGATCTGACGATCAAGTTCGAAGGCTGCTATCACGGGCACGTGGATTCGCTGCTAGTGAAAGCAGGCTCCGGCATGGCGACGCTCGGCATCGCCGATACGGCGGGCGTTCCGAAAGCGTTCGCCGAAACCACGATCGCGCTGCCGTACAATTCCATCGCCGCCGTGGAGCAAGCATTCGCGCAACGCGGGAATGAGATCGCCGCTGTGATCGTGGAGCCCGTAGTTGGCAACATGGGCTGCGTTCCCCCCGCCCCTGGGTTCCTCGAAGCACTGCGTCATCTGTGCACGCGCTACGGTGCGTTGTTGATTTTGGATGAGGTCATGACAGGCTTCCGTGTCGCTCTCGGCGGCGCGCAGCAGCGCTTTGGGATTCAGCCGGATCTCACCACGCTGGGCAAAATTGTCGGCGGCGGCTTGCCTCTTGCCGTCTACGGCGGCCGCAAGGACGTCATGCAGAAGATCGCGCCGCTTGGTCCCGTGTATCAGGCGGGAACGCTCTCGGGAAATCCTCTGGCCGTGGCCGCTGGACTTGCCATGCTGCGGTATCTGGTCGCGAATCCGCAGTTGTACGATCAGCTCGAAGCTCGCGGCAAGCAGCTCACGGAATGGACGCCGCCGGGCGTCACCATCAATCGCGTGGGCGCGATGTTTACCATGTTCTTTACGCCTGATCCTGTGACCGATTGGGAATCCGCGAAGAAGTGCGACACCGCGCGCTTCGGAAGGTACTTCCACTTCATGTTGGAGCGCGGAATCTATTTAGCGCCTTCGCAATTCGAAGCGGCGTTCCTGTCGACCGCGCACAGCGAGGACGACATCCGCTACACGGTCGCAGCCGCGCGCGAGTTTTTCGCAGCGGAAGCCGCGACGGCTTAGCGGACGTCTGTTTGCAAATCGATCTGCAAATCGAGCGGAGCTCCTGCACCGCAGCCCAGTGCCTCCGCCGCCGATGCCTGGTTTGCCGTGATCTCCAGGTAGCCCGCGCTTCCCACGACCACTGCCAATTCCCCGCGCTCCGTATCGGAAAACGTCAGCGCCAGCCGCCGGATCTTGGTGCGTCCCGCGCGCATCACGAAGGGATTCGTCTTGATGGCGTTGAACTCGGCGATGTGAAAGTTCGTGACCAGGTTGCCAAAGTGGTCGGCCTTTAGGATGGTCCCTCTCCACGCGTTTCCAGAAACCTGGGTCGGCGCGATTCCTTCGATCTGAACGTGATCGTTGATTTGTTTGCCGAACTGCGCTGGCTTCACGCCGTTAGCGAGATGCGCCGCCGCCGGAGCGAATATATCGCGTCCGTGAAACGTCCGGCTTACGTCCTTGAGCGCGAGCTTCGGATTGGAGATTACGCGAACCTTATGCGGACCGCGCGCCAGGATCATCGATAACACGCCGTTATCCGGCGCCACGAAGTATTGCCCGCCGATCTCGGCAACAATCGCGCGGCGCTCGCTGCCTACGCCTGGATCCACCACGACAACGTGAATCGTGCCTTTTGGAAAATAGGGAGCGGCTTCGGAAATGACGAATGCGCCTTCGAGGATGTTGTAGGGCGTGATCTCGTGTGTGATGTCGACGACCCCCGCAGCGGGCGCAAGGGTCGCAATCACTCCCTTCATCGCTCCGACAAAATAGTCGGACGTTCCGAAGTCTGTAGTGAGAGTGATCAGTCGATTGGACATGTGCTGCTAAAATTGTAGTGGAAGTTGCGGGTGCCGCTGCTCTGCCCTTCTTCTGATTCTTTCTTTTCGCCGTGAGCACAGCGGTGGGAAGCGTGCCGTCCACGTTCCAATATGTCTCGCTATTATTTCGATCACAACGCGACCACGCCTGTTTCGCCTGAAGTGCTTCAGGCGATGGCCCCCGCATGGTCCGAGGTCTTCGGGAACGCCTCCAGCATTCATACGTTTGGTCAAGAGGCGCGCAAATTGCTCGATAACGCCCGTCGCGATGTGGCGGCGATGATCGGCGCGACTCCGAAGGAAATCGTCTTCACCAGTGGCGGGACGGAGTCCGACAACATGGCGCTCTTCGGTTTCGGACGCCAGGCCCACGTGATCACCACCTCCGTGGAACATCCCG
>CAITIX010000426.1 GCA_903892565.1 uncultured Acidobacteriia bacterium | reverse complement strand
TCGTGTAACTTCATCATCCGCTCCGTTTCCGCCGCGGAGTACTGCTGTGAGGTGTCCAACCTCCAGCTTCCCCCGCCGCTTTTTCAAAAGCGGACAGTTCATGTGTGAATTAGACCGGACAGATCACATACTAGCGACACAACTCAGTCGCCAAAATTGCGTTTGGGACCTATTTTTAGTAAGTATGAACAGGCCCTAAAATTGCCGACGCGCTGCGCTTCCGCTGGATTTCCCACAGCGAGGTTTAGGCAACGATGCTTTCGCGTCAGGCCGCACGGGCTCTACAGACGCGGCTCGGCTGCAAGTTTCTACTAGACGATGGTTCGCTGCTGTACGTGCATGAATCGCAGATCACGCCCGAGATCGAATCGCTGATGGCCAGCCGCGAACCGTTCCGGGCAAAAGGGTGCGCGTGAACTCATAAACTACCGTGTGAACAGGAGCGGCTAACCGATGGCCCGGTGAGGGGCAAATTGAAATACGGATCATCTGCGATCATCTGCGATCACCTGCGGCCACAATTCGTTCTATTTCCAGCCCCGTTCAGTCATACGCCCCTGGACCCATGGCTGTCACTGCCGGAGGTAAATGGAAGCGTGTGCTGCGATGGATTGTTGCAGACCGCGCTTAGGAATGGTGGTGAGGACTCGGCGCTATACAAAGCTTGAAAATTGAGACTGTGGTGATCGCTAGAAACGAAGCTTCGAAATCTGATCGCTCAAACGCCATCCTGCGGCCTGGAGCCCTTCCCGCAACAGAACTTTGCTTTTCAGCCCAAACTCGCGCTGCCGCGATCTGCCGGTCTAAAACATCATATTCTCAATCGTGAGGCGTTGAGACTGTGCTCTCGTGATGGTTCCGCTATGCCTCTGCTAAGCGAGAAGGCCCGTCAGGCGAAGTGCGCTTATTTTCTCGACCGGCTTCCCCGAAGT
The DNA here is from genome assembly GCA_903892565.1 of uncultured Acidobacteriia bacterium. Lineage (GTDB taxonomy): Bacteria > Acidobacteriota > Terriglobia > Bryobacterales > Bryobacteraceae > Palsa-187. The sequence goes on along the minus strand of CAITIX010000426.1, from coordinate 6,286 downwards.
GCCAGTATTCTCGAAATTGGTAGCGGCGACGGATGGGTCGGAGAGTATTTACGCAACGGAGGGTGTACGAACTATACGGGAATGGATCTTCTTCCGCCCGCCGATATTGTAGGGGATATCAAGCAGTGGCCGGTTGCCGGATTGAAAGCCAGTACCTTCGATGTCATTATTGCGTTCGAGGTGATTGAGCATGTCGACTTGGTGCGCGAGACCTTCGATCTCCTCAAGCCGGGCGGGTTGCTCATGCTAACCTCCCCGGTGCCCCATATGGATTGGTTCATGAAGGTCCTGGAGGCGCTCGGCCTGAACCAAAAGCGGACGAGTCCCCACTCCAACCTGGTCTATTTTTCTTACCTGCCATTGTATGAAGTCATTGAGTATCGAAAGCTCGTGGGACTAAGCCAGTGGGGAATCCTCAGGCATCCGGTGACTGCGTGACCTTTAGAGCGCCAATCGTGGTGCCGATCAACGCCCCACAGTTTCCGGGATCGACTCGCTGGCCGGTGAACATTGGCAACGGCGTTAACATTCTAAATCCATGACTCAACAAAGGGCCATCATTATTGGCGCAGGTCCCGCTGGATTGACAGCGGCCTATGAATTGCTCATCCGGACTGGGGTCAAGCCGATTGTCCTTGAAAAGAGCACTTGTATGGGCGGAATTTCCCGCACCGTGAACTACAAAGGCAACCGGATCGACATTGGTGGTCATCGTTTTTTTTCAAAATCCGATCGCGTCATGAAGTGGTGGTTGCAGATGCTCCCGCTACAAGCTTCCGAAGATGGTCCGGTCGCTATCAAATACCACCGCATGGAGCGCGAGATTGCGACCTCCGCATCCGGCCCTGATCCAGTGGCCTCGGACAATGTGATGCTCATTCGAGCCCGCAAGTCCCGAATTTACTATCTGCGTCGTCTGTTCGATTATCCGATGTCACTCAGCAAGGACACACTGCTCAAGCTCGGCCTGTGGCGCACCTTCAAGATTGGGGTGAGTTACCTTCAGAGTGCCTTGTTTCCTCTCAAACAGGAGGAAACGCTGGAGCACTTCTTTATCAATCGGTTCGGCCGGGAACTCTACAACACGTTTTTCAAGTCCTATACGGAAAAGGTCTGGGGCGTGCCATGCAACCAAATCAGCGCTGAGTGGGGTGCCCAGCGCATTAAGGGCCTTTCCGTCTGGCAGACTCTGTTGCACGCGGTGCAGCGGGTGTTCAAGACTGGCGGCGACATTGGCCAGAAGGGCACTGAGACCTCGCTGATTGAACAGTTTTTGTACCCCAAGTTCGGTCCCGGGCAAATGTGGGAAGAAGTCGCTCGCCGCATCATCGAAATGGGCGGAGAGATCCACACGGACTGCCGCGTCGAGCGGCTGATCACGGATGGCTGGCAGGTCAAGGCGCTCGAGACCACAACCTCCGGCGGGAACCGGAAGACCTTCGATGGCGACTATTTTTTCTCCACCGCCCCGGTGCAGGAGCTCATGCGGTCGTTCGACGGTGCGCCTCCAGAAAACGTTCTGGAAGTGGCCGACGGTCTGATTTACAGGGATTTCATCACCGTTGGCCTCCTGTTCCGCTCGCTTAGAATCCACGAGGAAACGCCGCAGGGGAAGCAGTTGATCCGCGACAACTGGATCTACATTCAAGAACCCGATGTGCAACTCGGTAGACTCCAAATCTTCAATAATTGGAGCGAATTCATGGTGGCGGATCCGACGAATGTTTGGATGGGCCTTGAATATGTTTGCAACGAGGCCGACGAAATATGGAACCTCTCCGACGAACGCATGGTTGCGCTCGCGACGGAGGAACTGGGCAAGATCGGTATCGCTGACGCCGCAGAAGTGCTTGACTCGACCGTCTTGCGGGTGGAGAAGACCTATCCGGCATATTTTGGCACCTATGACCGGTTCGCCGAGATTCGCGAGCATGTGGATCGGTATGGGAACCTGTTCCTGATCGGCCGTAATGGAATGCATCGCTACAATAACCAAGACCACTCCATGCTGACCGCCATGGTGGCCGTGGACAATATCCTCGCGGGCAAGACCGACAAGACGGGTCTCTGGGAAGTCAATACGGAGAGGGACTATCACGAGGAAAAGGGAAGACCTGTGCCTGGTCGCAAAGCCGGGCAAAAGTCAGGAGTTTGAACCGCCCCGGGTTTACCGGAGGCGTTCACCTCCGAAGAGGTTCACTGTGAAGGACGAGGTTCACGGTGAAGAAGGTCACCTTGCCCAACGATATCGAAGCTCACGTACGAAGACTGAGGATGACTCGGTTCAATCGTTGTCAATAAAGCGCCTATATAACGTTGCCGTTCCCCGGGCAGCGTTTCCGATAATGGCCCTTATCGTTTCCGATCCGTTACTGCGGCTCGGCCGTATTTAGCCTTCGAACCTTTCTGCTGCGTGGTTGTAGCACGCGGTTCCACCACATCATCGCCCCAGTAGCAAACATGGCCGCTGGGACTAGTCCGAATAGCGCCCAGATCGCCTTCGTGGTTTGGTCACACACTCCGGGACCGTCACACGGAATCCCGATGCCGTTCACTCGGCCGAAGTGCAGGAAGGCGAGCCAATAGATCACACCGTCACCGATACGCAGCCCTTGATTCGCAGCGCTCGGAGGCTCCAGTCGGTCGGCGACGCCCTGAAAGACTTCCGGGAAGCATAGATAAATTCCACTCACGGCGAAAAGCAGAATAAATCCGAAGCTCCAGAAACCAATCACGCTGTGGAGGTTCCAGATCAGGCGGTTCCATCCCAGGCCACGACCCAATACGAGACTGCGTCGCCACGTTTTGATGCCCGGCCACCAGATCGCGAAACCCGTCAACGTAAGCACGAGCGTGGCGAGCGCGCCGACACCATTCACGGTCCGCCCAGTCTCTCCGCCGAATAGATTGTCGTGCAGGTCAATAAGCCGGGACACGAGGCGGATACCGCCGGAGATGGACGACCCAAGATCGACGCCGCTCCGCGGATCGAAGAGCCGGTATTGGATCTCCCTGCCCCGGCGCAGCCAGACATCTACTGCTTGATCGCGATTTCGAGCTCGCGTGATTCTACTGATCTCATACCCCGGATACAATCGCAGGGCAGCCTCGGAAAGCTGGCCGTCTGTCAATCGTGGACCGGGATAGTTCGAGAAGATGAGCGGTGGCGTCGCTGCACGATAAAGTTCGTTGCTGTAGACAAGCACGCTACCGGTTGTGCTCATCAACAGGACGTACAGACCGAGGGCAATGCCGCTCCACAAGTGCACTTGAAAAAGAGCCCTTCGCAACCAGATCTTCTGCGGCTGCCGAACCCAGCGCTGCCAAACGGTGAGTGGACTGGCGCGAATCACTTGGCTAGAGTTATGCCGGCGAGTTGTCCAAGACCGCCGAGCGTCGCCTTTGCGGAATTGAAGCCGAAACGAAAGTCTTCTTCGCTATAGTTTTCGTATTTGTCGGTGGGTTCATGATGGTTTGGGTTTGAACCCCGGACGATCCCCCGAACTCTCTCGTTCTCGCGCATGCTGATGGAGGCTACAAGATCCTGAAACTGGATCGAATCCGTGCCTGCCATATTGGCGCCGATCGTTGCAGGGTAGTCCCTGGCGTAAGACCGGCTCGCTGCCTGAAACGCTGCCGCCAGTTTCGCGGACTCGGCTGCCCTTGTAGAGTTCTCCTGATACTCAATATTGATGTCGGCACGGGGACTCTGTTTTAGACCTGGCGGCATGCCGTGGTCGAACATCATCATGTCGTGCTGAATGACGCCGAGCCATTTCGGTTCCGCCGGCGTGCCCTGGAGTGATGCCCTTTCAGCCGCATAGGTCCCGCTGCCGTCCATCCCGAATTCCTCGTTGTTCCAAAAGATAAACCTTACCGAGCGATTCGTCTTTACGTCGGGCATTGCTAATATCCGGGCAACTTCGAGCAAAACAGCGCAGCCGGAGGCATCGTCGTCCGCCGCCTCACCACCGCCCCGTCCGTCCATATGCGCCGAGATTATGTACATCTCTCCGGGCACGGTGGTGCCGATTTTCGTGGCGTAGATGTTTTCGAGAGGCCCGCTGCTCGACAGGAACGGATGCCGCTCCACGTTGGCGTACCCGAAGCTCCGCAGTTGTTTCTCAAGCCAGTCAATGGCGTCGCGGTTGCGCTGCGTTCCCTGCATTCGATCGCCGAACTGCGCCAGTCCTTTGATGTGTGCCTTATATCGTTCCAGCTCAAGGCGCCCCATGACGGTACTCACCGCGGCGGAAGGCGCGCTCACGGTCTGGGCTCGAAGGGCCGCGGCCAAGACTAACGTTCCGAGCAAGAAGCGCATAGGAATTCCTCTTCCAATATTACTTCCGAGCCTGATGTATGACTGGGGCAAATCAGTGCCGATCATGGTGGACATCAGGCCGACTTCTCTACCCGAATCTCTTTGCCCTTGTCCAAGGGGCCGACAATCCGCCCACTGGTCCGGCAAACACTAGGGCGTCACTCGGAGCAATGGTATTATCCTTCCGCTATGAATCTGTTATCGCGGCGCTCCGGCCACTCAGTGAGTGGCGGGCAGCCCAACGACGATGAGAACCGCGTAGTCCTGCTTATGGCAGCCGTTCACGACAGGCATGGCCGCCCCAGGATTCACCGGAAAACCGGTTGTCCGAACGTTCGCGGGCGAGCACGAGTTGCTGGCCGTCTCCGGTTTGTAGCGTGCGGAACGGCACCCGAGATGGGTGACATCGTAGAGCGTCGCGCCGTCGGCGAGTTCCCACCGCTGATTGCCGTCCTTGTCCTTGGGCTGAATGGTCAGCACGGACGTCACCCTGCGGTCTCCCGTGACGAGGTATTTCCCAGCGGGCAGCGGAAAGGTCGGCTTCTCCATGATCAAGCCGTGTTCCTCCAGCCACCAATCCGCGGCGTCAAATTTCCACTCTGACGGCGCCACGCCGGTCTCCTTCAATTGAGGGTAGCGGTCCAGCTTGCAACCGCGCGGGCCGGGGTCCTGGCTCCACAGGCCCCAGAATTGTGCGCCGTTGCCGGAGGTGGCCCCTGGATCTGCCAGCGCCGCGATGTACTGCGGCTCGATGCGTCTAAGCTTCGAGAGGTCTGCGCCTGCCGCGCGAACCCGCTGCTGCAGGCCGGTCGCCAACATAAGGGATCCCATGGACAGCAGTCGGCGGCGGCTCACGGACGGCACGAGGTGGCGGACATTCATGCGATTGCTCCAGTTGGACGATCTGATGACATCCTACACCAACGCGCGCCGCGGAGCTAGCCTCCGCGCGGGTGGAATCTCGACGTCATACAGGACGACCGCCTCATGTTTGTGGCGGTAGCGATACGGCTTCGCGCTGTAGCGATACGGTTTACTCGACGCTGCTCGCGACCAAATTGGTTTACGACCCACGTTCGTCGGAGTACCATTGAAAAGGGAAAATTTTCACAGTGAAATCCACGTTGAACAACTGTCTGTGGCCACAGCGCCATATTCTTCCATTTATGGTTGCAGCACTTCTTGCCTTGGTATCGCAGGCCCATGCTCAGGGTCCCCCGCCGGCGCTCGCGCTTCCCGCGTTCGACCTGCACGACATAAGCGGCTATTGGGAGCTTGGTCCGGATGACAGAAGCGTGCCTCCTGCCGTCCTGACGGACGTCGGGATCGCCAAACTGCCCGGACAACGGGATTTGGAGCTGATTTCCAAGCGCTATTGCCGTCCGTTGGGGACGCCTGCCATGATGGACGCGGGCCGTCCCCTCGCCATTACGCAGGGCCGCTTCGAGGTTCTCATCACCACCCCCGCGAATACGGCGCACCGCCATCTGCTCCTGCGCGACAAGCACACGCCTATCGAGATTTTGGATCCCACTTCCACCGGCGATTCGATCGCCCACTGGGAAGGAGACATGCTGGTCGCCGACACGATCGGGTTTCATGAGAAAGAGGGCCGCATGTTGATCCCCGGCGGTGCGTACCGGACGACGGAGTCGCATCTGGTGGAGCGTTATAAGCTCCTCAAGAACGGCCAGGTTCTCTCGGTGACTTTCACGTGGACGGACCCCAAGGTGCTGGCGCAGCCCCACACCTACGAGTTCTGGTATCACAAGATCGTTGGTCCTTACGAACAGCGTGCCGGCATCGGTTGCAATCCATGGGATGCGGAGCGAGGTGCCTTTATCGATCGAGGCTTCTCTCCTGAACTCAAGAAGAAATCGGACGCGGCGATGGTAGCGCCGGGGACAGCGAAGTAAATGGGGAGACAATGAGAATGCCGATGAAAACCGACCGTTACCTTGTGGC
>CAITIX010000425.1 GCA_903892565.1 uncultured Acidobacteriia bacterium | reverse complement strand
TCGTGTAACTTCATCATCCGCTCCGTTTCCGCCGCGGAGTACTGCTGTGAGGTGTCCAACCTCCAGCTTCCCCCGCCGCTTTTTCAAAAGCGGACAGTTCATGTGTGAATTAGACCGGACAGATCACATACTAGCGACACAGAACATCAACGTGATTGACAAAGTATCAGATTAGATATAATCTAACATCTTCATGGACGCTGAGGCGGTGAAACAATCCTTGGAACAGAGTGGGCTGCGCTGCACTCCGCAACGCTACGCCGTCATGGCCTTCCTGATGGAGCACCACCAGCATCCCACCGCGGCCGAGATCTTCGAAGCGGTGAATCGCTTGGATCCGCGCTCTTCCCGCGCCACAACATATAACAATTTGCGCGACTTGGTGCAGGCCGGCTTAGTGCGCGAAGTGGCCGTGGAGGGCCGCGCGGCGCGTTTCGATGCGAAGGGCATGCGGCATCACCACTTCATTTGCGACCGTTGCGGCAACGTGGAAGACATCGAATGGTCCGACGTGCCCAAGCCGGCCCGCGGCGCTCTCGGGAAGCGGATTCTGCGCGAATGTGAGCTCATTTTCCGCGGGCTCTGTACGAAATGCGTTCCGCGGCACTCGTCCGCAAAGGTTTCGTAATTCATCGAAAATAATTACTGCACAAATAAAATCACTCTATGGAGAACAATATGTCAGAAGAAGCAAAATGCCCTTTCTCGGGCGGAGCCCGCACGCACGTACTGGCCGGGGCACAATCCAACGCCGATTGGTGGCCTAATCAACTGAACTTGAAGGTGCTGCACCAGCGTTCGGAACTGTCCGATCCGATGGGCGAGAAATTCAATTACGCCAAAGAGTTCAAGAACCTCAACTTGAAGGCTGTGATCAAGGACCTGCATGCGTTGATGACGGACTCGCAGGATTGGTGGCCGGCGGACTTCGGCCACTATGGGCCGCTATTCATCCGCATGGCGTGGCATAGCGCAGGCACTTATCGCATCGCCGATGGACGCGGTGGAGCAGGGAACGGCACGCAGCGCTTTGCACCGCTCAATAGCTGGCCGGACAACGTGAACCTGGACAAGGCTCGCCGCCTGCTGTGGCCGATCAAGCAAAAGTACGGCAAGAAGATCTCCTGGGCCGATCTGATGATTCTCGCCGGCAACGTCGCGCTGGAATCGATGGGATTCCAGACATTTGGATTTGCGGGTGGGCGTGAAGACGTTTGGGAGCCGGAAGAAGACATTAACTGGGGTCCCGAGAGCAAGTGGTTGGGAGACGAACGCTACAAGGGCGACCGCCAGCTCGACAATCCTCTGGGCGCCGTTCAAATGGGACTCATCTACGTGAACCCCGAAGGACCCAACGGCAAGCCGGATCCACTGGCTGCCGCCAAGGACATTCGAGAAACGTTCGCCCGCATGGCGATGGACGACGAAGAGACGGTCGCACTGATTGCCGGCGGTCACACCTTCGGCAAGACTCACGGCGCTGCGGATCCCAGCAAGTACGTCGGCCCCGAGCCAGAGGCTGGTGGAATCGAAGAACAGGGCTTCGGTTGGAAAAATACCTTCGGCACGGGCAGTGGCGGCGACACAATCAGTAGCGGCCTGGAAGTGACATGGACCACGACGCCAACGAAGTGGGGCAATAACTTCTTCGACAATTTGTTCGGCTTCGAATGGGAACTGACCAAGAGCCCCGCTGGTGCACAGCAGTGGAGACCGAAGAACGGCGCAGGCGCCGGTATGATACCGGATGCACATGATGCGTCAAAGACTCACGCGCCCGCAATGCTGACGACGGATCTCGCCTTGCGCTTCGATCCGGCTTACGAAAAGATTTCCCGGCGCTTCCACAAGAATCCCAAAGCGTTCGCCACTGCGTTCGCCAAGGCCTGGTACAAACTAACGCACCGCGACATGGGGCCCATCTCGCGCTGCCTTGGACCGCTCGTCCCCGAAGCACAAATATGGCAGGATCCCGTCCCCGCCGTCGATCACAAGTTAATCGGCGACAAGGATATTGCGGCACTGAAGGCCAAGATCCTCGCCTCGGGACTCTCCATCTCGCAGCTGGTCACCACGGCCTGGGCCTCGGCTGCAACCTTCCGCGGCAGTGATAAGCGCGGCGGAGCCAACGGAGCGCGCATTCGTCTGGCGCCGCAGAAAGATTGGGACGTCAATCAGCCGGCTGAGCTGGCCAAGGTGCTGCGGAAGTTGCAGGCGATCCAGAAGGCTTCTGCCAAGAAGGTCTCGCTGGCGGACCTCATCGTGCTGGGCGGCTGCGCCGCGGTCGAAGCCGCTGCCAAGAAAGCCGGCCACGACGTGAAGGTTCCCTTCTCGCCGGGTCGCACCGATGCTACGCAGAAGCAGACGGATGTGCACTCCTTCGCCGTGCTGGAGCCCACCGCCGATGGCTTCCGCAACTATATCCGCAAAGGACAGGAAGCAACCGCGGCAGAACTGCTGGTGGATCAGGCGCAGTTGCTCACCCTGACTGCCCCGGAGATGACCGTACTGCTCGGCGGTATGCGCGCCCTGGGTGCAAACTTCGGCGGATCCAAGAACGGCGTCTTCACGAAGCAACCTGGGACGTTGACGAATGACTTCTTCGTCAATCTATTGGACATGAACACGAAGTGGCAGAAGTCCGCCAACTCGGACGGCGTGTTGGAAGGGCGCGATCGCAAGACGGGTGAGCTCAAATGGACGGGCACCATCGTCGATCTGGTCTTTGGCTCCAACTCTCAGCTGCGAGCCCTCGCGGAAGTCTATGCGTGCAGTGACGCGCAGAAGACGTTCGTGAAGGACTTCGTCGCGGCCTGGAACAAGGTGATGAGCCTCGATCGTTTCTAGGCAATCGTTTCCAGGCAATGCACCGCGCGCTCGCCTGCATTTGGCGAAGAGCGGGTAAAAGAGCTGTCAACGTAGTGCGAACCCCCGGTCCTGCTGTTTGGATCGGGGGTCTTTTTTTTGGAACTTACGTGTGGACCTTCTGGTGTTGATGAGGCAAGACAGTAATGGTCAAACCCCGCACGTGAGTGCGGGGATACAGTTGCAGGCCCGATAAAGTGTGGCTGTATCCCCGGGCTTATGCCCGGGGTTCTACCCTGACGTCATGCCCAGGCCGGGCGTACAATATCCTCGTGAGATCGCAATTCACGATTCTCAATCCGTGCTCGCGCAAGTGGACTGAGCTTCCCGTCGGCGAACCTTCAGGCGATGGTCGGGCTCACTTCTGCGATCGCTGCCAGACGCATGTCCATGATTTCGAAAAATATTCGCAAGCGGAGTGGGATCGGCTCTGGCGCGAATCGAACGGACATGTTTGCGGCGTTCTGAGTCCTCTGCCGATCACCGAACCTCGAAGCCGTCGCGCGATTTTGGCGGGAGCTTTGTTGACGATGGCCTCACCGCTGTTCGCGCAGAGTGGTCGCGTGAGGATTCGGGTGATGGACGTAACAGGTGCCCTGATCCCAAATGCCAAGGTCTCGTTGCTTGGAGACAACGATGACCAAACCTTGAGAACGGTTGCGTCCGACGCGAAGGGTGAAGCTACCTTGTTGGATCTTCCGGCAGGCAACAATAAATTGCGCGTAGCCGCGTCGGGCTTCCAGTCACTACTTTTGACCGTGATCACGCTCGGCGGTAGTGAGGTCACCCGCGACGCCGTGCTCGTGCTCCAAGTGAGTCCATTTCCGATGGGAGTAATCGTGGAAGCGGCGCCGATGGAAACGGTCAAGGCGCCTATCTCTTCTGATCTCGAATCCCCAGTGAAGCTCAAGCGCAAGCACTGGTGGACTTTCTGGCGTTGAGCGGGTGATCTGCACAACCCAGCTGCAAAAAGCAAAAGGGACGAGCTTTCGCCCGTCCCTTTATGACCAACTTCGTACTAAGAATTAATTCTTGCTTTCGATGCGCATACCGTAGAACGAGCGGTACACAAAGAACGCGGAGACAACCAGGAACGCGATGGCCAACCCTGTGGTGAAGTTGGCGCCCTGTTTGTCGGTCATGGATACTGCGAGCTCCACAGCCAGCAAGCCGAACAGCGTGGTGAACTTGATGATCGGATTCAGCGCCACCGACGACGTATCCTTGAACGGATCGCCGACCGTGTCGCCGACGACGGTAGCGTCGTGCAGCGGCGTGCCCTTGGCTTGCAATTCCACTTCGACGATCTTCTTCGCGTTATCCCACGCGCCACCGGCGTTCGCCATGAAGATGGCTTGATACAGGCCGAACAGCGCGATCGAAATCAGATAGCCGATGAAGTAATACGGTTCAAAGAACGCAAACGAGAGCGTGGCGAAGAACACCACCATAAAGATATTGAACATACCTTTCTGGGCGTACTGCGTACAAATCTCCACGACCTTCTTCGAATCCGCAACCGAGGCCTTGGTGCTGCCTTCGAGCTTGATATTCGCCTTGATGAATTCCACCGCGCGATACGCGCCCGTTGTGACGGCTTGCATGGAAGCGCCCGTGAACCAGTAAATCACCGAGCCGCCCGTAATCAAACCGAGCAGGAACGGAGGATACAACATGGAGAGCTTGTCCAGGTTCGTGGTCAGTCCGTTGGTGAGCGAAACGATGATCGAGAAGATCATGGTTGTGGCGCCCACGACGGCGGTACCGATGAGCACGGGTTTCGACGTCGCCTTGAAGGTGTTGCCGGCGCCATCGTTCGCTTCCAGGTTGTGCTTCGCTTTTTCGAAGTTCACGTCGAAGCCGTAATCCTTCTTGAGCTCCGCTCCGATTTTCGGCAGCGTTTCGATGGTGCTGAGTTCGAAGACGGACTGCGCGTTGTCGGTGACAGGTCCGTAGGAATCCACGGCGATGGTCACAGGACCCATGCCGAGGAATCCGAACGCTACCAGACCGAACGCGAACACGGCGGGCGCTTTCATGAAGCCTCCCATGCCTTGCGTGCTGACCAGGTAAGCGACGGTCATCAGGGCCATCATCGCCATGCCCAGCCAGTAGGCGCTGAAGTTACCAGCAACCAAACCGGAGAGGATGTTCAACGAGGCTCCACCTTCGCGCGAAGAAGTGACGATTTCGCGGACGTGGCGCGAATCCACCGAGGTGAACGCTTTCACCAGTTCGGGGATCAGCGCACCGGCCAGCGTGCCGCAGCTGATGATGGTGGCGAGTTTCCACCACATGGTCGCATCGTTGTTGATCGCGGGGATCATCAAATAGGCGGTGACGTAGGTGAGCGCGATGGAGATGATAGAGGTCATCCACACCAGGCGCGAGAGCGGCGCTTCGTAGTTCATGTCGTCGGCGTCCTTATAGGATGCTTTCGCCATCAGGTCGTTAATGAAGTAGGAGAGGCCGCTGGCGATGATCATGACGATGGCATTGACGAAGATCCAAACCAGCAGTTCCACCTTCGAGATTTCGTTGGTGACGGCCAGTAGGATAAACGTGATGAGTGCCACGCCGGTGACGCCGTAGGTTTCGAAACCGTCGGCCGAGGGGCCAACCGAGTCGCCCGCGTTATCGCCCGTGCAATCGGCGATGACACCAGGGTTGCGAGCGTCGTCCTCTTTAATCTTGAAGACGATCTTCATCAGGTCGGCGCCGATGTCGGCGATCTTCGTGAAGATACCGCCCGCCACGCGCAATACCGAAGCGCCGAGCGATTCGCCGATCGCGAAGCCGATGAAGCAGGGGCCCGCGTATTCGCCGGGGATGAACAACAGAATGGAGAGCATCAGGAAGAGTTCAACCGAGATCAGCAACATGCCGATGCTGATACCGGACTTCAACGGGATCGCATAGCAGGGGAACGGTTTGCCCTGCAGGCTGGCAAAGGCCGTGCGCGAGTTCGCGAACGTGTTCACGCGGATGCCGAACCACGCCACGCCGTAGCTGCCCAGGATTCCGATGACGCTGAAGAGCAGAATGATCGCCACGCGCGAGACTTCATAGTTCAGCAGCACGCCGAAGTACACGGCCATGGTAATGGCGACGAACACCCACAGGATCGCCAGGAATTTGCCTTGCGTCACCAGATAGGTTTTGCAGGTTTCGTAAATCAGCTCCGAGATTTCGAGCATCGATTTATGCACCGGGAGATTCTTGAGCTGCGAGTACACTACGATGCCAAACACAAAACCCAGTACGCAAATTCCCAGCCCGATCTTTAATAAGGTTGGGCCAGCGATGCCGCCAACGAAAACGGCTTGGCTCAAGTCAGGCAGTTTTAGGTCCGCTTCGCCTTGGGCCAGCAAGGGCGACGAGCTACAGACCAGGATGAGTGCCAGCAGGAACCACATGGGCGCGCTACGGCGTAGACCAGACAGCAGGGTCATTGGAACGAAAAACCTCCAGTTGGAAATGCAGTGATATTCGCCGCCGCAAAAAAGGGGGGCTAAAAACGTGCTCCTGTTACCTTAGCGCAGCCCAGAAGGCGTCTGCAAGCAACTTCCGTAACCGAAGAACGCCAGCAGTCCTATAACACCTGCAATATCAGGCACTTCAGATAAAGGGTTTCCGGTACTGTGAGCAGAATGGGGTGGTCCTGGGCCTGCACGCGCCGCTCCAGCACGCGCAAAGTCTTGCCGGCGTCCAAGGCGGCTTGCGCAACGGTTTCGAGCAGCATCGCCTCATTCATATGATGCGAACAGGAGCACGTCACCAGGATGCCTCCCGAATCCAACAGCCGGAGGCCGCGCAGATTGATCTCTTTGTAGCCGCGCACGGCATCGTCCAGCGATTTGCGGGATTTGGCGAACGCCGGAGGATCCAGCACCACCATGGAAAACCGGCGGCTGTCGTTGGCCGACACGCCGGCCGACACGCCCGAGAGATATTCGAAAACGTCGGCCTGCCGGAAGTCGATGTTCGTGATGCCATTGGCCTTGGCGTTGGCTTCGGCGGTCGCGAGCGCGGGAGCGGACGAATCCAGCGCTTCGACCGATCCGGCTTTCCCCGCCAGGTGCAACGCGAAACCACCCGTGGAGGTGAAACAATCCAGAACGCGGGCATTGCCTCCGAACGCTTTCAGATAGCGGGCCGCCGCGAGATAGTTTTCGCGCTGATCGAGATACACGCCCGTCTTCTGCCCGCGCAGCAGGTCGGCTTGCAGCATCAGGCCGTTCATCTTTACATGGACGCGCTCGGGGATTTCTCCGGCGAGCGTCGCAACTTCCAAAGGCAGCCCTTCGAGCTTGCGCACCGTCGCGTCGTTGCGTGCCAGGATTCCCGCCGGCGCAATCAGATCCTGCAAACAATGTGCGATCAAGTCGCGCGAGCGCTCCATGCCTTGATCGAGTGTCTGCATCGTCAGGTACGGCCCGTAGCGATCCACGATCAGCCCTGGCAAAAGATCCGCCTCAGAGAAGACAAGCCTATAGGCATCGGAGTTTTCGACAATCGTCTCGCGATGCACAATGGCTTCTGTGAGGCGCTTGCGGAAGAACGTGGCGTCCGCGGGCTCGGGCTTCGCCGAAAGCATTCGCAAGGTGATTTGCGAAAGCGAGCTATAGTGCGCGTTGCCTATGAAACGGCCGCTATTACCACTGCCGCTGCGGCCTTCGGCGGCAAATCGCACGCGCGCGTCTTGCGGTGAATTCTGGCCCGCAGGCGTGCGTCGATCGTCTCTTCGTGAATCGTCTCTTCGTGAATCGTCTTTTCTTGATTCAACTACGACGCGCACAACATCGCCCGGCTCGGCGGTGCCGCGATCCACCACGTCGCTGGAAAATATCCAAGGATGCCCGCTCTCCACGCGGCCGGCCGCTTTGCGGTTGACGCGCACAGTGGGGAAAGTGTCAGCCAATTATTCGAACTCCCGTCCCGCGTACAATTCATGGACCAGCGCGCGGTGATTTTCAATGATACGGCTCTTGCGCAGCTTCATGGTGGGCGTCAGCTCGCCGTTCTCGATGGAAAAATCCCGCTCCAGGATTTTGAACTTGCGAATCTGCTCGAACGAAGGCAGCTGCTGGTTCACTTCCTTCACCGCTCGCGCCACCGCCGCGGCCGCAGCGTCCACTTCGCCCGTTACGGTAATCAGCGCCGTGATGAACGGAAGCTTATCGCCAATCAAAAGCACGTGGCTGATGAGCGGCTCACGCTTGAACAATCCCTCAATACGAGCCGGATAAATCTTTTTGCCGTTCGAGGCGACGATCACTTCCTTCTTGCGCCCGGTGATGTAGTAATAGCCTTCGTTGTCGCACGATGCGATGTCACCGGTGGCCAGCCAACCATCGCGCAGCACGGAGGCCGTCGCTTCAGGGTCCATATAATAGCCGTCGAACACAATACTGCCGTGGATCAGCAACTCGCCATCCTCGGCAATGCGAACCTCAGCGCCAGGAAGTAGAGGGCCGATGCTCCCGGGCTTCACGCGTCCGGGAGGATTCACGGAAACCACGCCGCCTTCCGTCAACCCGTAACCTTCCATCAAAGGCATTCCCACGGCCTCGTAAAATTCGGCGAGCTCTTTGCTCAACGGCGCCGAGCCGGAAACCGGCGCATGCAGCCTTCCCCCGAGGCGTTCGCGGATTTTCGTGAACATGATCTTGTCCACCAGTGCGAGCGGCGCACGAATGCCCGCGGGCACGGACTTGCCCTCGCGCTTGTACTTCGCGGCCTTGCTGCCGAGCCCCAGCCCAAGGTGGAAAAGTTTCTGAATCATCGCGGGACGTTTCTTGATCTCGGCGATGATGCTGGCGTAGATGCGCTCCCACACGCGCGGTGGAGACAGAAAAAAGGTGGGACGCACAGTGCGAATCTCGTGCGGAAGTTTGGAGAGCCCCTCAGAGAACCACACCGTCGATCCGAAATAGATGGGCAGCAGTTCTCCCACTACACGCTGCGCCATGTGCGCCGAAGGGAGAAACGCGATGGTGCAATCGTCAGGCGTGAGAGGCAACACCGCCGGCACCATGTCCAAGTTTGTGACCAATGCACGATGGCTCACCAGTCCCATCTTCGGTTCGCCCGTAGCGCCGGACGTCATATATAAGATGGCGACGTCCTTCTCGTCATACTCCGCCTGCAAACGTTCGAACGCTGCCGGATCTTCCGCCAGCTTGCGGCGTCCTGTGTCCCACAACTGCGCGAACGTCATCACGGCATCCGGCGGGGCTCCCGCTTCTTCGGCATTGCCGGTCATGAGAATCCACTGGATGTGGCGCGCGGCTTCGCCCAGCGCTTTGGTCAAACCATGGTAGGCCTTGGGATTTTCGACCAGTGCGATTTTGCATTCGCAAAATTGGATGGCGCGCGCCTGATCCGCAAACGGGACACTTGTATACAGAGCCGCGGATATCGCCCCGGCCGCCATCACACCAAGATCCGCCAGGTAGAATTCGGCACGCGTATCGGATTGCAGCGCAATCATCGAGCCCTTGGTGGCACCGATCGTACGCAGGCCGACAGCGGTCCACTGGACGACGTCGCGAAACTCGCGCCACGTCCACGATTTGTACTTGCCTCCGCCGATGGGTTGCTGGAGCGCCGGCGCGTCGCCATACGTGAACGCCGTTTTTTCCAACAAGCTATAGACCGTGCGCGCAGACATGATGTGATTTTAACGTGATCGCATGCAACGCACGTGAAACTTCCCGCGCGAAAGTTGGGTTTAGAACATACAGAAGCGCAAACGAAGACGAGCCGCTTCGAAAGAAAGAGGCAACGACATGCAAAATACATTTTCAGGAAAACGCATTTTATCGGGACTCGCCCTTGGCGCGATGATGATCGCAAGTACTACGGCAGCGTTCGCCGACAACGAAGTGAATGAGCGACAGCGCGACCAACAAGCGCGCATTGCGCAAGGCGTCGCCAACGGGTCGATGACGGCTCGCGAAACGGCGAAGGTCGAGGGTCAGGAAGCGGCCATCCATCACGAAGTGCGCACAGAGCGCCAGGCCAACGGCGGCAAGCTCACACCGGCGGAGCGCGCGCAGGTGAACCGACAGCAGAATCACACCAGCCGCGAAATTTTCCGCGACAAGCACAACGCGGCGCAGCAGTAGTGTAACGCTCCACCATGCGGTGAGCCACGGCCGGCGCGGATCGCCAAACGTAGGGCATCCGCCTCTGCTGTAACCAAGTCGTAATTCTGTTCGCAACCCCCCTTTCTACCTAGGCGGAAGTGCAGTAGACTTTCATGCCATAGAGGGGCGGGGCGGGGATTGGTTATTTGGGGTAGACTTCCGTCTCTCACTGGAAAGGGATTGTTTCACTCCATGTACCGATCACGCATCTGCATCACTCTGTCCATCGCAGTTTTGCTCGCCGGGGCGAGCGCTTCTGCGCAAACGTACTTTTCGGCAACTTTGAGCAACACACAAGAGAATCCGCCGACGGTACCCACACTCACTACGGGCGGCACCAGGCCGGCCTCTTTCGGAACCGCAACGTTTGTCCTCAACGCTGCGCAAACAGCGTTGACCTATAGCGTTGTGGTCAATAACATCGATTTCACCGGTCTCCAAACTCCAGACACGAACGACGATCTTACAGCCGCGCACATTCACGCTGGCACCACAGTGTCGCCCACGACCAATGGCAGCGTGGTTTTTGGTTTCTTCGGTGCTCCGTTCAATGACAATAATCCGCGGGATGTTGTGGTCACACCGTTTCTCATCACGCCGTTCTCCGATCGAGCGGGCGGGACCGTCACAGGCAAATGGGATGCTCCTGAAGGCAACGCCACCACACTTGCAGCGCAGCTTCCGAACCTGCTTGCAGGACGAGCGTACATCAACTTCCACACCAAACAGTACGGCGGTGGTGAAATTCGCGGCAATATTGTTTTGGCTCCGGGCATTACTACCGGTTCCCTGCTTCCCACGGGCCTGTTGGGCTCTGCTTACTCGCAGACCCTCGCTGCCACCGGCGGCGCGACGCCCTATACTTGGTCGGTGACTGCGGGAACTTTGCCCGCAGGGCTGACGTTGTCGAGTGCGGGCGTGCTGAGCGGAACTCCAACGGCCGCCGGCACGGCCAATTTCACGGTCACCGTTTCGGGCGGACCGGCATCGTTCTCCAGCCAGGATTTTAGCCTCTCCATCTTGCCGAAGGCCCTGGACTTCACCAGTGCGCTGCGAGTGGGACACATCGTAGATGCCACCAATTTCTCCACGCAGTTCGTGATTACGAATTTGGACGCATCTCCTGCCAGCTTCCAGTTCCGCTTCTGGGGCGACGCTGGAAACACATTGAGCGTCCCCATCAAGAACGGTCAACCCAGCGATCTTTCGGGAACACTTGCACCCGGCGGCACGTTCTTCGCGCAGACGGCGGGGACGTCCACACCGGCGCTTCAGGGATGGGCCGAAGTTGCCAGCACCGGGCGCATTTCCGTATTGGCCAACTACTACCGCACGGGGACGCCCACGAACGCTGATTCCGAAGCATCCGTTACCGGAACCCAGTCCGGCAGCAATATCGTGTTGCCGTTCGACAATACGCAAGGCTTCCTTACGGGCCTCGCGATCAGCAATACGAATGCGGTGCAATCCATCAATGTGACGATCTCCGCGACGTCAGAGAAGGGCGGACTGCCCACGACGACCGTGATCAATCTGTTGCCGCATGGTCACACGTCGCTCGTACTTCCGACCGCTCTTTCGAGCACAGCGGGTGCGCGCGGTTCCGTTCGCATTTCTTCTGGCAATGCCGATTTGTCCGTCGTGGGCTTGCGCTTTGGGCCGAATAGTTCGATGACCTCGCTCGGCATCGGACAATAGCCCCGGACAATAATAGAGCATGGGGAGGACGCGGACACGTGGACCTATGCATTCGCGTCCTTCACCCACACTTTTTTCGAGGTGCCAGACCATGACACACGTTCGCCGATCGATTCTACTTGCTTGTGTTGCATTTCTCGTTGCGATGATGGCGATGGGGCAAAAACCGGCCGAGAAGAAGAGCTACACGTTTCACGGAAAAGTAGAATCCGTGGACAAAGCCGCGAAAAGCCTCAACGTGAACGGTGAAGCGATCGAGGGCTGGATGGGGGCGATGACTATGCTCTATCCGGTCGACGATGTTTCCGTTCTCGATAAACTCAAGGCCGGTGATTCCATCACCGCCACGGTGTACGACGGCGACTACTCGCTGCACAACATCAAGATTGTGCCGAAGGCCGAGGGCGCGGCCAAGAAATAGGGCGTCGTTCGTAACTCTTATCGATCGCCTACGTCTGATAGGCTAAAGCCATGAAACACCGTGCATCGGCGTTCCTTATTGCGAGCGTTTGCCTTAGCCTGACCGCTCTTGCCCAGACAAAAGTGACTTCGGTGGAAGGAATCACCGAGTATCGGCTCGACAACGGTCTACAAGTCCTCTTGTTTCCGGATAGCTCCAAGCCCACCGTGACCGTGAATGTCACGTATCTTGTGGGTTCGCGCCATGAAGGATATGGCGAGGCCGGTATGGCGCATTTGCTGGAGCACATGATGTTCAAGGGCTCCCCCAAGCATCCCGACGTGAAGACGGAGATCCGCGACCACGGCGCCAATTTCAACGGGACCACATCGTTCGACCGAACGAACTATTTCGAGACCATGCCCGCGACCGATGTGAATATGCGCTCCGCGCTCGAAATGGAATCCGACCGCATGGTGAATTCACGGATCTCCCGCCAGGATCTGGATTCCGAAATGACCGTGGTTCGCAATGAGTTTGAACGGGGCGAGAATAGCAACACGCGCGTGCTTGAAGAACGCGTGCTGGCCGCTGCCTACATGTGGCACAACTATGGGCACAGCACCATCGGCTCCCGCAGCGACATCGAAAAGGTGCCGATCGAGCGCCTGCAGGCGTTTTATCGCAACTACTATCAGCCGGACAACGCCGTGTTGATCGTCGCCGGAAAGTTCGATCAGGATAAAACGCTCGCGCTGATCAAGGATACGTTCGGCGCACTCCCCAAGCCCGCGCGCAAACTGCAAACCACGTACACCGAAGAACCGGTGCAGGACGGCGAGCGCGAAGTGTCCCTGCGCCGCGTGGGCGACGTGCAAGCCATCATGATGGCCTACCACGGGCCCGCCGGTTCCAGCGAAGATTCCGCGCCGCTGCAGGTTCTGGCGGCGATCTTGTCGGATCCTCCGGCAGGCCGCTTGTACAAAGCGCTTGTGGAATCGAAGAAAGCGGTTTCCGTAAGCGGTGGCCACGACCAATTGCACGATCCGGGCTACATCGAATTCATGGCCGAAGTCCGCAAAGAACATTCGCTCGAGGAAGTCCGCAAGATCATGCTTGACGTGATCGACGGCGTCGTTAAAGAACCGCCGAGCAAGAGTGAAGTGGACCGCATCCGCACGAAAGCGATCAAGGACTTCGAATTGTCCTTCAACAACACCGAGCGCGTTGCCAGGGCCATGAGCGAATGGGCCAGCATGGGCGATTGGCGCCTGATGTTCCTGGACCGCGACCGCTTCGAAAAGGTAACGCCCGAAGATGTGGCTCGCGTGGCGGCCAAGTACCTGAAGGCATCGAATCGCACGCTGGGCGAATTCATCCCCACCGATAGTCCCGATAAAGACCGCACTGTGGTTGCTTCCACGCCCGATATTTCGGAGCTGCTGAAGAATTACAAGGGCAAGGCTGCGGTGGAAGACGGCGAAGTCTTCGACCCATCGCCCGCCAACATCGATGCACGGACGGTTCGTTTCACCTTGCCGAGCGGCATGAAAGTCGCGCTGTTGCAAAAGAAAACGCGTGGGGGCTCGGTGACCGCCGCGATTGCGTTGCACTATGGCGATGAAAAGTCGGTCTTCGGACGCATCACCGCCGCGCAACTTGCCGGAGCCATGCTGATGCGCGGCACCGCGAAGCATACTCGTCAGGAAATCGAGGACGAGCTCGACAAGATCAAGACGCAGATGAACGCCAATGCCGGAGCCACGGACGCGAATCTTACCGTGAACTCCGTGCGCGCGAATCTCCCTGCAGCCTTGCGATTAGCGGCAGAAGTATTGAAGCAGCCGGCGTTTCCAGAGAACGAATTCGAGCAGTTGCGGCAGGCATCGCTCGGACGCGTGGAGAATTTCCGCAGCGAGCCGCAGGCGCTGGCGCCCAATGCCTTGAATCGGCACTTTACGCAGTATCCCGCGGGAGATCCGCGCGGCGTGACGAGCTTCGATCAGGACATTGAAAACTACAAAAAGGCGACGCTCGCCGATTCCAAAAAGTTCTACGCGGATTTCTTCGGCGCCACGCACGCCGAGCTCGCCATTGTTGGTGATTTCGATCCGGCCGAAGCGCGCAAAGTGATTGAAGACGAATTCGGCGCGTGGAAGAACCCGGCGCCGTACACTGAATTGCTGCGCGCGTACCAAAAGTCCGAATCCGTGAATCGCATGATCGAGACTCCCGACAAGGCGAACGCATTATTCGTGGCCGGAATCACCATGCCGATGAATGAAGACGACCCGGACTATCCGGCGCTGGTGCTGGCGAATCAAATGTTCGGCGGCGATCTGAAAAGCCGCCTGTTCCACCGCATTCGCGAATTGGAAGGCTTAAGTTACGGCGTAGGCAGCGGCTTCGGCGCGGGCGTGAAATCCAAATATGCCCGCTTGTTTATCCAAGCGATTTGCGCGCCGCAAAACGTTCTCAAGGTGGAAGCCGCGTTCAAAGATGAAGTCGCCAAGCTGCTCAAGGACGGATTCGACGCCGACGAAATCGCAGCAGCGCAAAAGACGTACGTGGACGATCACGTGCTCGGCCGTTCCCAGGACGGTGGCCTCGTTCGCGAGCTCACGCGCAACGCGCAGTATGGATGGACCATGCAGCGGCAGGCGGATTTGGAGAAGAAGATCACTTCGCTCACGTCCGCGCAATTGAATGCTGCCGTGCGCAAGTACATTGACCCCGCGGGAATCTCTTATTTCAAGGCCGGGGATTTCAAGAAGGCCGGCATCGGACAGTAGATTCCGTGGGCCCGCGGCACTGTGGTACCGCGCCCCCAACCAAGCCATTCGGGAGCCATTTATAAGGCGTTTCGCTTAGCTTTTCGTCCAGGACATCAGGTACTTTTTCCGTCATTACAAGCGATGTTTTCCGCTTGCGATGTGTTACTCTTCGGGTGCTACCTGCTTTTGTGACGATCCGGTTGCTGGGCTGTGACGAAGGGATCCTACGGTTTTCCCTAAAGGTGCTCGCTAAAGTTTCGACGTGAAGCAGGCGATGAGACTGCAAGCAAGACATGTACGAATCACTTCCAGATAGCGACGCCATTTTGGCCCAGTTCAATCGCCTGATTCAGGAACTGCTGCGCGGCAACATGCAGCGCAACACGTTCCGTCCTTGGGAGATCGAAATCCTGCTGGACATTGAAGGGTGCAGCTTGCGCGAAAACGCCAAGCGCGACACGCTCAAGCGTTACCAAAAGGCAGTGCAACGCCACATGGAAAAAGGTGCGCGCCTGCCGCTGAAGCTTTCCGAATACCTGGAAGCCGTCAAAATGAAACGTCCGGCAGAGAGCCAGCCGGTCGCGTCGTAGTCTCCGTTTTCTTCTCCTTTAGATCCATCTCTGGTTTAGCTCGTCCTCTGAGCATTTCCCTGCCGCCCTGTACTGCTACCCTGGAAGCATGGCCGACGCGCGTACTGTTTTCTGTGTCAAATTGCAAAAAGAACTCCCCGGGTTGGATGAAGTCCCCTTCGATGGCCACCCATTAGGAAAGCGCATCTTCGATAACGTTTCCAAGGACGCGTGGAAACAGTGGGTGGAACACATGAAAATGATCATGAACGAGTACCGTCTCAACCTGGGTAATCCCGAAGCCCAGGAATTTTTGCTGAAGCAGATGGAAGAATACTTCTTCGGCAAGGGCTCCGAACTGCCGCCCGATTTCAAACCCGAAAATAGCGGCTCGTAAACCTCGCTATGGCTATGAACGAGGATCTGGGGATTCTCATCGCCGAGTTCGATGCCAACGTCAGTCATCTGGAAAGCATCACCGTCGGGCTGAGCCGCGAACAATTCAATTGGCGGCCAGCCGAGGGTGCGTGGTCCATCGGCGAATGCATCAGCCATTTGAATATCGTGAATGCCGGCCACATCGTGCCCCTTCGTTCCGCCATTGAGAGTGGACGCGCGAGTGGCATCACGGGCGCCGGGCCGTATCACTACGGATTTTTGAGCGCCAAGTTTATCGCCAACATGGCGCCTCCTGCAAAGAAGAAGTTTAAAGCTCCCAAGGCCTATCTACCTCCTGCGGATGCAGACCCGGCGGCCACCATTGCTGAATATCGTCGAGTGAGCGCCGAGCTGCGTAAGTTGGCAGCGAGCGCCGATGGCCTGGACCTGGCGCGCGTCAAGACCGATCTCCCCGCGCTTCCCGCATTGCTGCGGATCTTCGTCAAGATGCCTCTAGGTGCCCGGCTAACGCTGATCGCCACACACGACGGCAGACATCTATGGCAAGCGGAACAGGTGCGCAATCACCCGCAGTTCCCGGCATCGCCCAAATAGCGAACCCCGCAGAACTAGTTTTCACGACGCGCAGCGCCCCACTGTAATAAACTACGGTACGGGGATTCCCAACGGAAATCTCAGCCTGCGAGATCCATGGAGCTTCTTTGCAGCGCATCGATATTTTGCAGCGCATCGATATATAGATAGACGAGAGGTACGCATGATGAACACGAACACAATCGGACGTAGAGCCACGCAGACGGCGTTGGCCGCTGTCATGGGACTGACGCTATTGACGCTATCGCCCGTCGAAGCGCAAACCGCCAAAGCAGTCAAAGCCGCAGCGGGCGCGCCTCGCAGCGGGATTCCGACGTTTTCCACGGCGGACCTTTCTCGCACCGGTCTTTACTATGCAGGCGGCAAGTACGTGCGCGAAGGTGACAAAGCCACCATGGGCGGCTCCGCGTACACGGTCGTCTGGGTGCCGAAGCAGATCAAGCACCCGTACCCCTTGATTTACATTCACGGCGCCGGACAAACCGCGACGGATTGGGAGCAGACCCCCGATGGACGTCCCGGCTGGGCATATTATTTCGCGAAGCAAGGCTACGTGCAATACATGGTGGATTCTCCGGCGCGCGGCCGCTCGCCGTACGTGCCGGATTACGACGGCATGCTGAACATCCGCACGGCTCCGAATCTGGAAGCGACCTTCACGGCCTCGGCGAAGAAGGGCGAATTCCCGCGCGCCCATTTGCACACCCAATTTCCCGGCACGGGATTGATGGGCGACACGGTGTTCGACGACTTCGCGCGCACTCAGGTGCAGTTCCTAGGCGGCGGTGGTCCGCTGACACAAGATGAGCTGAGCCGCGATGCGTTCGTGGCCTTACTTGACGCGATCAAAACGCCGGTGATTCTGGTGACGCACTCGCAGGGAGGCGCTCCGGGATGGCTGATCGCGGATGCCCGTCCGAATCAGGTGAAGGCGATTGTCACGCTCGAACCCGCCGCTCCGCCGATTAAGAACGTGGATACCGCCAAGCTCGCGTACACGACCCCTGGCTTGGTTTGGGGCGTCACCGCAACGCCGATCACCTACGATCCGCCGGTGAAAAATCCCGCCGAGTTGAATCCGGTACTGGAAGAGAAGTCGGATGCTCCGGGCGATGTGGTCCAGTGCTATGTGCAGAAGGAGCCGGCGCACAAGCTGGTGAACCTCACAAAAATTCCCGTGGTGTATCTCTCGGCCGAAGGCGGCTACCATCGCGAGTCAGATCCGTGCCTGGCCAAGTGGCTGAAGCAAGCGGGCGTGAATACGCAGTTCGTGCGCATGGAAGACGTCGGACTCAAGGGCAACGGGCATGAAATGATGCTCGAAAAGAATAGCGACGATATCGCCAAGTGGATCAACGGCTGGATGGAGAAGAACGTTCCGTCCAAAGACAAGCCCAGCATGGCGATGCCGAATGCCTCGATTCCCACCTTCCCGGTGGATGCGATCGCGCAGCAGGGCTTCTTCTACGCGGGCGGAAAATACGTCGGCGATAAGGGCAAAGAGATCATGGACGGCTCCATGTATACGGAAGTGTGGGTGCCCAAGCAGATGAAGCATCCGTATCCGTACGTGCTGTTCCATGGCAACGGGCAGACGGGCGCGGTGTGGCGCCAAACACCGGATCATCGCAAGGGCTGGGCCTATTATTTGGTGGAACAAGGCTACACGGTTTACATGGTGGATTATCCGGCGCGCGGCCGGTCGGCCTTCGTTCCCGGGGGCCCGGATGGAACGCTGGGCATTCGCACGGCGCTCGACCTTTCGCAGATCTGGACCGGGCCGATGCTCTCGCATGGAAATTTCCCACGCATGGCGAAGTACTCGCAATGGCCCAGCGATTCGCCGAAGAAGGGCACCATGGGCGATCCTGTGTTCGACTACTTCACCAAAGGCCAAGTCCAGTTCTCTTCAAAACAAGCCGAGTTGACGATTCCCGCAGGTGTCGCGCTGCTCGATAAGATCGGCAGCAAAGTCATTCTGCTCTCGCACTCGCAAGGCGGTGGCTTTGCCTTCAATGTCGCCGACGAGCGTCCACAATACATCGCCGGCATGGTCGCGATTGAACCCGGCGGCCCGCAGATCGGCAACGTCGATACGGCAAAGGTCGCGTATACACGCGTCAATCCGAACTCTTGGGGACTGACGCCGAATCCCATGAAGTACGATCCTCCGTTTGCCGCGCCGAGCGACATCAAAGTTCACCTGGAGCCGTCCGAGCGTCCCGGCGACGAAGTCGGTTGCTACATGCAGGATGAGCCCGTACACAAATTGGTGGGCTACCAGAACATGCCGATCCTTTCGATTTCCGCCGAAGGCACCTATCATCGTGTGTTCGACGTGTGCATTCCAAAGTGGCTGAATCAGGCCGGTGCGAAGGACGACTTCGTGAGACTGGAAGACGTCGGCATCAAGGGCAACATGCACGAGATGTTCCTGGATCGCAACAGCCAGGACGTGATCAAATACATCGACGGCTGGGTCAACAAGAAGATCAAGTAGCGGGAGGTCTTTATGACGGTTCGGATTTTCGCAGCGACGTGCTTCTGCGCGGCGTCGCTCGTCGGCCAGCAGACTCCGGTGAAAGTTCCCGCGAAGGTCGCTACACCGGCAATTGTCAAGAAGTGGCGCACGCCGTGGGGCGATCCCGATCTGCAGGGGACCTGGACCAACGCCACAACCACGCCACTGGAACGTCCTGCGAAGTACATGGGGCGCGAATTCCTGTCGAAAGAGGAACGCGCCGCGCAGGATAAAGTCACCGAAGTTGCCACCGACAAGCGCCATCAAGCCGGAACGCCGCAAGACGTCGAGGACGCTTATAACGGCGCCTGGTGGGATCGCGGACGCAGCGACGGGCGCACGTCGCTGATTTACGATCCCGCTGACGGCCTCGTTCCACCGATGACCGCCGCAGCCAAGGCGCGCATCGCCGCGATGCCGCACCTGGACAACGCACTCGAGGGACAACCGGGAACGGGTGTGTATGCCGGTCCTGAGTCCGTGGACTTATACCCACGCTGCATTATTCGCGCGCCACTGCCCAGAGTCCCAACCGGCTACGACAACAACTATGAAATCGTGCAGACGCCGGGGCAGATCGCGATTTTTCAGGAGCAGATCCACGAAACCAGAATTATTCCGATTGGCACAAGTACGCATTTGAACACAGGCGTCCGGCAATGGCTCGGCGATTCGCGTGGTCACTTCGAAGGCGAGACCCTGGTTGTCGAGACGACCAACTTCAGCGATCAAGCCGTGTTTCAAAATGCGTCGAAGAACATGAAGCTGGTGGAGCGCTGGACGCGCCTCGCCGACGGGCACATCGACTATCGCTTCACGGTGAGCGATCCGGAAACGTGGACGAAGCCATGGTCCGCCATGATCCCGTGGAATAAAACAAGCACGCTGTACGAGTACGCCTGCCACGAGGATAACTACGGCTTGTACGGAATCCTGGCCGGCGCGCGCGCGAAAGAGAAGTTGGCCAAGGCGAAATAACTCGTCGCTGCCTCTGTAAACCGCGCAGTGGGACTGCGGCGGTAGAACCCCGCGCGTGAGTCCGGGGATACATCCAACCTTTATCGATCCTGCAACTGTATCCCCGCACTTACGCGAGGGGTTCTACCAGTGCCCAGCGTAGGCGGTCGCGGTCCCCAGTAAAGAATAGAATCGAAGCCCTCGCAGCACACGTTTTGAGACATCCGTGCGTCCCAACACGCGAAACAATTGAGGCTGCGGCAAAAAGATTTTTCCGTCGCGCGTCACGCGCCCTTTGCCAGTTTTCGCCTATTCGCACGCGAAAATCCAAGGGAATCCACCACATGGCGTTTTACAAAAACACTTAGCGTTAAGAGGAGCGCTAAGGCCCTTGCCGAGCCCGGGAGATAGTTGCCCATAGGCTTCTTAAAACCCGTTTTACGGGCCCTGGGAGACCCGTGGTGCGATCGGCGTTCGTGGATCTAGCTTGCCTACTCTTTGCCGCTCAGATAGTAGTGAACGGCGGGTGTCACGATCAGCGAAAGCACCATCGAAGCGACGATGCCGCCGATGACGGCGATGGCTAACGGCTGCAGCATCTGCGATCCGGCGCCGAGCGCGAGCGAAAGCGGAATCATTCCGGCGACGGTTGCGATCGCGGTCATCAGGATGGGCCGCAAGCGGCGTTCACCGGCTTCGATCATGGCTTCGAGCGGTCCGTAGCCTTCGCGGCGGAAGCGCTCATCGGCATCCAGCAGCAAAATGCCGTTCTTCGCCACGATGCCGATGACCATGATCAATCCCATGAACGAGGAGATGTTGAACGTGGTGCCCGTGATCAGCAACGCGAGGAACACACCGGAGGTGGAGAACAGTGCCGAGGCCAAAATCGCCGTAGGCGCCGCGAAATTGCGGAATTCAAACAGCAGCACCATGAAAACCAAAACAATAGCGAGGCCCAAAACTAACGCGAGATCGCGGAACGACTTCTGCTGTTCCTCATACGTTCCGCCGTAGACCACGCGAATCGTGGGCGGCAGGTGCATGTCGGCAACAGCCTGCTTCACCAGTTCCATTCCCGAGCCCAGGCTGATGCCTTCGAAGCGGCCGGTAACGGCGACGCGGCGTTGCAGATTCTCGCGGATGATTTCGGTCTGTCCGGCTTCGTCGTCGAACTTGGCGAGCGCGCCGAGCGTGGCGGTCTTGCCTGTCGCACTGCTGGTGATCATCGTATTGCGAATCGATTCCAGAGATTCGCGCGCGCTATCGGGGAACCGCACACGGATCGTATAAGAGTGATCGTTCATCACGAGCGGCGTCGCAGCGGGCTCGCCTTGCAGAACGGCGCTGGCGTCGAGTTCGATTTCCTGCGGTGAGAATCCCGAACGCGCGGCAACCACGGGATCGACATTCATGACGATGGCCGAACCGCTGACAGAATTCTCGATGCCGTCCTTCACGTCGGCAACAACTTTCTTATTGTTGACCTCGATTTTCTTGATGCGATCGCCGACTTTCGGCGCCCACTGTTTGAGAAGCTTGGGATCGGCTGCAAAGAGTTTAATTTCGATGGGCTCGGGCGAGCTGGTGAGATCGCCGATCATGTCCTGCAGAACCTGAATGAACTCCACGTCGAGCTGCGGATATTCGTCGGTGACTTTGGCGCGCAACTCGGAAATCACTTCATCGATGCCGCGCTTGCGATCCTTCTTCAACTTCACCGAGAAGTCTCCAGTGTTGGCTTCGGTGACGGCCGCGAGCCCAAGTTGCAGGCCGGTGCGGCGCGAGGTGCTTTCCACTTCCGGCGTCTTCTTCAGGATTTCTTCGACGCCCAGCAACACGGTGTTGGTGTCGGCGAGCGAGGAACCCGCAGGCATCAGGTAATCGAGAATGAAGCCGCCTTCGTCCATCTCCGGCAACAGATCGCTACCGAGCTGGGTGTAGCAGCCATACGACGCGCCTACCAGGATCACGCATCCAAGCACTAAGACCAGCGGGCGCGCTAGCACGAATCGCAGCGTGGCGACGTAGAACGATGTCACGCGCCCCATGAAGCCAGTGGTGGAAACGTGGCCGTGTGCATCGGACGTTTCGGCGTTGGTCCCGGCTTTGCGCTTTAACAGGTAATGGCTCAACGTGGGGGTCCAGGTGAGCGCCAGCGCGAGAGACGTCAACAGCGCCGTGCCCACCGTCATCGCGAGGGCGCGGAAGAAGGTGCCCGTGACACCGGTGATGCTGATGAGCGGCAGGAACACGACGATGGGCGTGATGGTCGAACCAATCAGCGGGGTCAGGATTTCCTTCAACGCGCTGCGAATCGCATCGGCGCGGCTTTGTCCGGAATCGCGATGCAGGACGATGTTTTCGACCACGACGATGGCGTCGTCAATGACCAGGCCAACGGCGGCCGCCAAGCCACCAAGGGTCATCAGGTTGAAGCTCTCGCCGAGCAGGCGCATCACTACGAGCGTGATGGCGATGGTGGCGGGAATCACGAGGCCAGCGACCAGCGAGCTGCCCCAATCGCGCAGGAACAACACGAGAATGATGGCGGCGAGGATCAGGCCGATTAGAATGGCATCGCGCACGCTGGCGATAGAATCGCGCACCAGAGTCGATTGATCGTAGAACGTTTCCACGTGAACGCCGGAGGGCAGCGTCTTGCGAATCGCGTTCAGTTCCGCAGTCGCGGCATCGGCCACAGTAACCGTGTTGCTTTCCGGTTGACGGAACACGTTCAACAGCACGGCGGACTTTCCGTTTGCCGTGACCATGGTGTATTGCGGCATCACCGAGGGGTGCACGGTGCCAATGTCGCCGATGCGAATCGGATTTCCAGTGGGCGTGGTGCGGACGACGATGTTCTCGATGTCCGACATGTTCTTCGCCTGGCCGCTCACCAGGGTCAGCGAAAGTTCGTGATTGTTTTCGACCAAGCCAGGCGAATCGATCATGTTGAACTTCGAGATGGCGTCCAAAATGCCGGGGACAGTGATCTGC
>CAITIX010000424.1 GCA_903892565.1 uncultured Acidobacteriia bacterium | reverse complement strand
CTTCGGCGGCGGCGTGCGGGTCGCCGCGAAGTCTCCGAGTCGCACCGACGCCGGCATGGCAGCCTCGAGTCAGCGTCTCTGGGAAATCTGCTCCGGCACATGCATTCTCCACGAACGCCGTTGCGTCAAATCCGGTGCAGGCGGAGCCGAGCGGTGCTGTCGCGCAGGGGAAGCCTTTCATCCTGTAATGAAAGTTCTTGACGCGGACGAGAGTGTTGGCGGTGACGAAATTTTTGGATAAGGTGATCAAGTAGATGTCCACGACTCTTCCCGAATTGCCGCCTGATATCGCCGACGAGAAGATTTCTCGTGGGTCCATCCTCGTTGTGGACGACGAGCCGGACATTCGCGAAAGTCTCGAAGTCCTGCTCACGTCCGAAGGCTATCGTGTCACGCTTGCGCCGAACGCGACCGAAGGATTGAAGCGGATGGAAGCGGCGAACTACGATCTTGTGCTGCTCGATCTGATGATGCCGGATAAGAGCGGCCTCGAGGTCCTGGACGAAGTCCGCGTGAAGGATCGCGAGACGCCCATTGCGCTGATTACGGCATATGGCTCGGTGGAAACTGCGGTCACGGCATTGAAGCGCGGCGCGAACGATTATTTTTCGAAGCCCTGGGACAACGAAAAGCTGGTGATCGAGATCGGGCGGATGATCGCCAAGCGCCAGTTGGAATCGGAGAACGCGCATCTCAAGCGGGCGTTGCGCGAACGCTCCAGCTTTCCAAACATTGTGGGCAAAAGTGACCGGATGCTCAAGATTCTGGATCTGGTGGCGCAAGTCGCCGCCAGCCGCGCGACCATTCTGATCACGGGCGAAACCGGCACCGGCAAGGAACTGATCGCCAATGCGATTCACGCGCATTCCGCGCGCGCCGACCATCCGTTTGTGCCCGTCCATTCCGGCTCCGTGCCGCCGGACCTTTTGGAAAGTGCTTTGTTCGGGCACGTGAAAGGTGCGTTCACCGGCGCGGTTACCGCGCGCAAAGGATACTTCGAGACAGCCGACCGCGGAACCATCTTCTTCGACGAAATCGGGACCATCTCGCTCGAAACGCAAACCAAGCTCCTACGCGTGATTCAGGAACGCGAATTCATGCCGCTCGGCTCCACGGAAACCATGAAGGTGGATGTGCGCATCGTGGCCGCCACGAACGCAGACCTGAAGAAATCCGTGGAAGAAGGAAAATTTCGCGAAGATCTGTACTATCGTCTCAACGTCATCAACATCGCGCTGCCGCCTCTGCGCGATCGCCGCGAAGATATCCCGCCGCTGGTGGAGCACTTCTTCACGAAATACTGCCGCGAGAACGAAAAGCTACTGGACGAACAGAACCGCTCGCGTCTGGTATTCGATTCGGAGGCCATGCAGGTGCTCATGGATCACGCCTGGCCGGGCAATGTTCGCGAACTCGAAAATGTGGTGGAGCGCGCGGTGGTGCTCGCGACGCAGCCTCCCGTGCCTGCTTCCGTCTTACCGGAGCATCTGCTCGAAGCGCGCGGCCTGCGCATTCGGCGCGACGATAGCGGCAGCCTGACCGCCGATGCGTCGTTGTTCGAAATTGTTGCCGACTACGAACGCCGCAAAATTCTAGACCAACTGGAAGCCTCGGACTGGAGCCAGACGGCCGCGGCCGAGGCCTTGCGCATCCCGCTTTCGACGCTGAATCAGAAGATCAAGCGTCTGAATATCGAAGTTCGCAAGCGCACGACGAATTAACGAATCCCGCGGGCCACAGCGCAAGATCCAAAGGCGCATAGCCCCAGCCGTTACAATGAAGATGTGCCGAAAGTAACGTTTGTAAATCTGGATCGTACGGTGGAATTTGAAACCGGGAAGCTCCCGTATGACGATCATGGGAAGCCCGAATCCCTGCTGGATGTCGCGATGCATTTTGGCATCTCGCTCGAGCATGCCTGCGGCGGAAGCTGCGCCTGCACCACCTGCCACGTGATTGTGAAGAACGGAACGGACGGGGCGCTATCCCCTGCGGATGAGGACGAACTTGATCGCCTGGACACGGCCCCCGGCTTGACGCTGCACTCGCGGCTCGGCTGCCAAGCCGTAGTGAAGGGCGACGTTGTCGTCGAAATTCCGTCATGGAATATTAACTACGTCAGCGAAGGCGGTGGCTCGATGAACTTGGGCGACGCCATTCCACCTCCCAAAAAGTAGCCCATCGCACAACCGAAATAAATAGAGCGCCGACGCTTAGGTGTATGAATAAATATGATTCTAAGCGCCGGCGCAGGTTGTTTTATGAAGCCGTTTTCTTATGCAAATAGGTGTTGCGCCAATAGGTGCTGCGCGAAATTACGCAATGCCAGCGCAGTCGCCGCGTAAAATCGCCGAACGGCGACACACTGCCGTTCGTCCCCCCCGCGTCGTTTCTTGCACTTGCCCTCGCGGTGCGGATTGCTCGCAGCATCGTCGCTCATAAAGAAGCAATCCTGGTGCCAAGTTGCGGGGTTGCATTGACGCGCTGCACTGACGCGTTGCGCCGCCGACGTCCCTCCCTCTTTCGGATCTGGTTTTCAGAACTGGGCCATAGCGTGCAGTGACGCAAGAGCATGGTCAAATTCGAGCACATTCTTTTCCCCGTGGATTTTTCGCCGCAGGTGGACGCCACGGTTCCCTACGTCGCATCATTAGCCAGAAAGTTCTCCGCAAAGGTGACTCTGCTGAGCGTTGTTCCTCCCATTTGGGCAGGGCGCGGCCCAAAGCCGGATTACGCCGACGAACTCGAAATCAGCACGAAGAAGCGGCTGGCGGGAGCGTTGACCGCGGAGGTTCATGGCCTCACGGTGGAGCGCGCCGTGGTTTCCGGTGAACCCGCCGAAGGGATTCTCGCCTATGCGAAGGCCCGTGCCGTGGATTTGATTATGATGCCGACGCACGGCTATGGCGTGTTTCGCAGCTTGCTGATTGGCTCGGTCACGGCCAAGGTCCTGCATGACGCGCCTTGCGCCGTGTGGACGGCCGCCCATACCGCCGAACAAAGAGTCGAACAAAGAGCCGAGCAAAGAGCCGAGCATCGCGCGAGGCAGGTTCCGGAAAAGATAATTTGCTCCGTCGATGGCGGGCCCAATAGTGTGGCGCAGATGCGGTGGGCGGCGGAATTCAGCGCGCGTTTGGGGGCACGCCTGCTGGTGCTGCACGCAGTGCCATCGGTTGCCGATTGGAGTGCGCTGCTGGGTGATCGCGAGATCCAGGAGGAAGAGCTAAGCTCCGCGCGGAAACGCATCGAAGCGCAATGCCTCGCAGCGGGGCTAGCAGAGCCTCCGTATGTAGCAGTGGGTCCAATCTCCGAAATTGTCGCTGCGCAGGTTGTTGCGGAACGCGCCGATCTTCTGATCATTGGTCGCGGGCAGGCGGGTGCGGCATTTGGCCGTCTGCGCACGCATGCCTACGACATCATTCGAAGCTCGCAGTGCCCCGTCCTAAGCGTTTGATTACGAACCCAAGCTGGCTGTCGCGTGCGTCTTCTGACGCAGGGAACTGGCTTGGTGACGCGACTTGACAGCGCAGTCTGGCGCACATCCGAAAAGCGCGTCGCCCGTTCGTGCGGCAGATCTTTCAACACGCAGAGCAGGACGGCCCCACCCGCTTGGCATCCGGATTGCAATAGGGGAAGATAACAAGCCAAGGAGGCCTGATCATGCCCAGTTTCACCCACATTCTTTATCCGGTGGATTTTTCGCCACGCTGCGAAGGCGCTGCTCCCTTCGTTGAAGAGATGGCCCGTCGCAATCATGCCAAAATCACGATGCTGACGACGGCCAATCCGTATTATCCGGCTGTGATGGAAGCGCCGCTCATTGATCCTCAGGAAATCCTCCAGGAGTTAAAAACTACCTTGGACGACACATTTAAGGATGACTTCCAGGGAGTTGACGTCACCCGCGTCGCCAT
>CAITIX010000423.1 GCA_903892565.1 uncultured Acidobacteriia bacterium | reverse complement strand
TGCATTGACTGCGATCTGTGCCGCGAGACGGCACCGCAGAACTTCACCCGCTTCGACGATGGCGGCTACTCCTACGTCTATAAGCAACCCTCGACCACCGAGGAAGAAGCCGCCTGCAAAGAAGCAATGGAAGGCTGCCCGGTCGAGGCCATTGGCAATACCGGCGCCTGAGCTCCACTCACGCTTGACCAAGCCCGCGCTTTGCCGCGGGCTTTTTTGTTTTCAACCTGTTCAACTATCCGTCTACGTGATGGGAGAGCGCGACGTCTGCTTAGCCAGAGAGTAGTAGCGCACGCTCCAAAAGGATTTGGACACTTTCTCGCCGCATCGCTGTGGATGCTCATTGCGAAATCCGTGAAGCCTTTGACGGGGAATCTCGTTGAGAGGCGCTTTCGTCGATCTACTGCAACCTGGCGTTGGCCATCACTCCGGAAGGCGAGCCAGAATCGACTAAATCAGATACCGTTCTGTATTTCGACACGTTTTCGAAACACGCTCGGCGCAGATCCGAAAGCGCAACGGAACCGCCGGTCGAAGTAGCTTTGGTCCGCGAAACCAGTCTCAGCCGCAATGTCGGCAACGCTTTTATCAGTCTCGCGCAGGAGCTGCGCGGCGCGAGCGAGTCGAACGTGATTCAAGTAGGACACCAAGGTCATGCCGGCGACCTGCTTGAACGCCTTCATGAATGCCGCCGGACTCATCCCCACGAGTTTTGACGCCGCGCCGACTGACAGCTTCTCCGCAAAATGCACCTGAATGTGGTCGAATAGCTTCTTCAGTCGTAGCGAACGCTGTTGCTGACGCATGAATTCCCACCTCAGCATGTCCGACGCGCGAAAGTGTCGGGCCAGATGGTAGAGCAGCGTCAGCAGGAAGGCTTTGCTGCCTACCTGCACCCACTGGGGAATGTCCTTCGCGAAGTAGGCCTCAAGCAGTGCCATAAGTGCCGCGTGCGCCGGTCCGGCCTCCTGACCAGCCCGTAGCACATGAGGTCGCCGGTCAAGTTTCGAGTAGAACGGCAGCAGGAATGTATAGTCACCCGATGGCGAGCCGAGGCTGTAGACGAACTCCGGCTGGAAACTTACCACGATAGCCCGCGTATCAAATCCGGGAAAATCCACCACGTGATGCACCTTAAGGTTGTCCACCACCAGCATATCGCCTGGCTCCAGAGCCACTGTCTGTTCACCCATGCGGAATTTGACCGGCCCGTCGAGTGGTATGAATAGCTCCAAGCGCTCATGCCATGTCCCACCGCGCGTGTGCCGTTTCGACGTGTAGTGGAAGAGTTTGATCGAGAGCGGGAATTCCGGTTGGAGTTCAACCTCATAGCGACCGCGCGCGTCAAGCTGTGCCGCTATGTCGTGCGGCTCGAATCGGAGCCTCGTGCACGCGGAGATCAGGGCTTTCCAAGCGTGGGTGGTTTTCATGGTGGTATTTGGTCGGTTCCGAGGACGAGGCAGCTGGCCGTGGGTGTTGTCACACTGCGTCCTCAACAAAGATTTTCCGCCTGGCCCAGTGTGCCAATATTCGGCTCCGCGTGCTGTCGAGCAGCACGGCCAGGAAGATCAAGGCAGCGGTCACAAGTGGATAGAGGTAAGGGTCAGCATTCAGGATGACTAGGCCGTTCTCGACGCACTGAATGAGCAGGGCGCCGAGCACGGTGCCGGGAAAGACGCCGCCGCGCCCGCCGAAAAGACTGGTGCCGCCGAGCACAGCAGCGGCGATGGCCGTGAACTCGCGGTTCGTACCGAACGTCGGTGATACCGCACCAAGCTGCGCGAGCGAAAGGATGCCGCCGATGGCGGCGCAAAGTCCGCTGAGCATATAAACGGCGGCGAGGAGGAGGCGCGTGTTCAGGCCGGCTTTCCTCGCGGCCTCAAGGTTATTTCCCACCGCGTAGAGCTGTCGACCAAACGAAGTCCGCGTGAGCGTAAGCTGTGCAAACGCCACCACGAAGGCGCCGATGATCAGCGGCGTCGGGATGCCGACGAATTTCGACGCCCCCAGTGCGAGGAAGTTGTCGGGTAAATTCATCGCTCGAGTCTGCGTGAGCCAGAGGCCGAAACCACGACCGGCATAGAGCGTGCCGAGCGTCGAAATGAATGCGATAATGGCGAGCCGGGTGACGAGTAGCGCGTTGAGCAGGCCGAACACCAAGCCGATACTAACTATGGCGAGCAAGGCCACCGGCAGCGATGTTCCACCCAGCGCCAGCTTTCCAGCCACTGCGGCGGCAACGAACATGATGGAACCGACCGACAGGTCCACACCCGCAGTCAACAGCACAAACGTCATACCCACGCCCACGACCGTGGTGGACGATGCTTGGACGAACAGGTTGGTTAGACCGGCAACGGTGAAGAACTTCGGTGACAGCAGGCCGAACACGATGAGAACCAAGATAAATAGAAACAGCGTGGCGTGGTTCAACGCCGATAGCAGGAGGCGTGGGGCTGATTTTCTCATGTCGGTAACGCGGCGTTGAGGATCCGCTCGCGGTCGAACTCACCCGGCGCGAACTCGCTGGCAATGCGCCCGCGGTTCATCACGAGAATGCGGTCACAAAGGCCGGTGAGTTCTTCCAGCTCGGACGAGATGACCAGCACGCCCGCACCACGGTCGGCGAGATCGCGGATGAGCTGGTAAATTTCAGACTTCGCGCCCACGTCGATGCCTCGCGTTGGCTCGTCGAGGATAAGCACCTGTGGCGTGGCCAGCAGCCATTTTGCGAGCACGACCTTCTGCTGGTTGCCGCCACTGAGCGTCTTTACGGGTTGTTCGTTGGAGAGTTTGGGCTGGAGACGGACGGCCTCGCGAATCTTTGCCAACCCATTTCGTAGCGATGCGAAGTTGATCAGCCTGAGCGGAGAAGTGGTGTAGTTGGGCAGCGTGACCAGAGCGATGTTGTCGGCGACCGAAGCTTCGAGGCAAAGGCCGTCATCCCGGCGATTCTCCGTTAGCATGGCCAGCCCGCGCCGAATACGCCGCCGGGGTGAACCAGTCAGGGGTTCGCCGGAGACGAGAATTGTACCACACTCGTGCGGGTCGAGACCAAAGAGGATACGGGCAAGTTCGGTTCGCCCTGCCCCCATCAGTCCCGAAAGGCCCACCACTTCGCAGCGTCGAAGGGAGAACGAGACATCACGAACGACTCCTGGTTGCGAGACCTTGCGAACTTCGAGTAACGGAGCACGGGGCTCCGCTCCAACTTCATTCGACTCCAATGCTCTCCGCAGTGGCAGCGAGCGACCCTTCGGGAACAATTGCTTCAGTTCGCGTCCAACCATTAGCGACACCAACTTGTTCTGATCGAACTCAGTAGCTTTGCCTTGTCCGACCACTTCGCCATCGCGAAGGACCACGACGTCGTCACTGAGCCGGAGCACTTCATCAAGTGCATGCGAAATGTAGATAAGCGATCGGCCGTCATCACGAAGTTGACGGACCAGCTTGAACAACCGCTCGGTTTCGCGAGCGCTGAGTGAAGTCGTGGGTTCGTCGAGGATAATGAGCCGCGCGTTGAACGACAGGGCGTGCGCGACCTCGACGAGCTGGCGTTCGCCGTTGGACAGCCGATCCACCGGAGTCGTGGACGGGAGTTCAATCCCAACCGTTTTCAGGAGGGCGGTGGCGCGCTTGTGCAATTCGCCGCGACGGATTACCGGACCCGTCTGGGGGAAGTTGGTCAGGAACAGGTTTTCCGCGATATTTAGGTTCGGAAACAGATTCAACTCCTGGTGTACG
Organism: uncultured Acidobacteriia bacterium; assembly: GCA_903892565.1. GTDB lineage: Bacteria > Acidobacteriota > Terriglobia > Bryobacterales > Bryobacteraceae > Palsa-187. Next base: position 24,293 of record CAITIX010000423.1, on the reverse strand, counting down.
AAACCGATGCCGGCGGCCCGGGCAGCACGCGGATTCACTGGAGCGTAAGAGTTGCCATTAAATCGCATGGTGCCGCCGTCGGGGTGCAAATTGCCACCGAGCAGGTTCATTAGTGTGGACTTGCCCGCACCGTTTTCACCGACGAGCCCGACGATGCGCCCCGCACCAATGGTGAAGCTCACCGCCTTCAGCACGGGAATACCAAAGAACGATTTCTCGACCGACTCGACTTGTAGCAGCGGGGTCATGTGGCAAGCCAGCGGTTGCGGGCGGTGTCCATCAGCGCGGCCAGCACGATGACGCCGCCCTTGACCATCATGATGGTGAAGTGCGAGAGGCCTAGCAGGTTCAGCGCGTTGTCGAGCAACGTGAGGAAGAGTACACCGAAGAACGTCCACAGCACCTTACCCTTGCCGCCGAACAGGCTCGTGCCTCCGATCACCGTGGCGCCGATGACATCGAGCAGGATACGCTGGCCCAGCACAGGAGAACCGGTCTCCAGCCGGGCGGTATAAAGTACGGAAGCCGCCGCTGCGAGCAACCCACTGGCTATATAAGCCCCAATAACGACGGCGCCTTCCGGCACGCCGGAAACGCGGGCCGTGCGTGCGTTGAAACCGACCGCGCGGAGCCATTGGCCGAAGAGCGAGCGAGCGAGGAGCACGTGAGCGAAACCGGTCAAACCCGCAGCGATTGGCAGAGCTAACCAGAGCCGGGATCCAAGTGCTGTAAACCCGGCGGGAAGATGGTAGATCGGCTGGGATTTGGTGAGCCAGACCGCCAAGCCGGAAAGGAACATCATCGTGGTGAGCGTCACGATGAAGGGAGGCATTCTCAGCTTGGTGACCGCCAAGCCATTGCCCAGCCCGACTAGTGCGCCTAGTCCGAGCATCACCATGACTGCCGCTGGCGCAGCCGCCGCGCTACCCTTGAGCCAACCGTCGTCGCCGTTCATTACGAACGCCCCGACCACCGAGACAAGTGCGATGGTGGAAGTGACCGAGAGGTCAATCCCGCCCGCAATGAGCACTAGCATTTGGCCAGTCGCGACGACGAGAAGCGGTGCCAGATTGCCAAGCAAGTTCGTGAAGTTGCTCGCCGTTGCGAGCCCAGGCGTGAACGGAGCCAGAGCTGTGAAGAGGACGCCGCATAGAAGTAGGACGAGGTACTCGGAGCGCAACACCGCCGTCGCCCACAGGTGCAGACTTCGGCTGGCTAGGGAGGTGGCCCGGTTCATCGGTTTTCAAGTTCCAGCAGGAGAACCCAGTCCTCCGTGTCCGGCATGAGCGGCGAAGTCCAGGTTGTGTCGCTATGCACGGCGGGCAACAGGACCATCGCGCCGGTGCGCGGGTTGAACCGCTCTACGCGGTAGCTGCCGGGAACTAACATTACTGACACGGTGCCACCTTGGCGGAGGTAGAGGACATAGCGATGGCCCAGCTCGGCCAGGCATAGCGCCGGGGCGATGGGCCTACCGCCTTCAGTCACCGGCAGTGCCTGGTTCCCGCCGCTAACTAGTTCGGGGTGCGGCTCCAGTTTCCACCATGCGAACCGCTCGAAGAAACTCCGCATCCGTGCATAGCCCGTGAGCATCGTCATCTCTGAGTTACCCCGCCCGGTTATCCAACCGCCCATGCCAGCGACGTTCGCCCGCTCGCCGGTGGTTTGATGCGCGCCCGCCATTATCATCTCCCAAGCGAGCCTGCGGCGGTTCTCGGCGATGCGAGCTGGCCAAACGCGCTTCTCGCCCCAAGGGTAGGGATAATGATCTTCGTAGCCGTATTCCTCGTTCACCTGCGGCATGGGTCGGCCGGTGGCGAGTTGGTCGCGGCGGTTCTTCAGTAGGAAATCGTAGGCTCCGTGCTCGTCCCAGCTCTGGAACATCGCGTAGTCCACCCACGGTGCGGTGCGGAAGCGAAAATCGCCGTGGCCGTGGATGCTGGTGAGGTGGCCATAAGGATCGCATTTCCGCAAAAAGGCACCCATCTCCTCCGCCCATGCATCGTCGCGGAAATGGCGGTATTCGTTGGCCAGGTCCCACATCACGTTGGCAAACGCGCCGAACCGAGCCGCGCAGTAGCGATAATATCGCTTCTCGTCAGGGCCGCCCATTCCGGATTTGCCGAAAGGGTCCACTCCAACGTCCGCTCCATCTAAGTGGAAAATAAGCGATACCACCATGTCGTGGCTCCGAGCTTGCATAAGCATCCGCTCGGCCTTGCGGAAATGGGCAAGGTTGAAACGTGTTACGTCGTAGCCAGGAGCACGGATGTCAGACGGACGTGTAGCCGGCCATGGTTCGAGCCGGTATTGGAAGGTATCGTCCGACAGAATCATCGGCTCCTTCCAACGCAAACCATTCTCGGTGCGACCATTCAACGCGACGCGAATACGGTTCACTTTCAAATCGGCAAGGCGCTCGATGCATTCACGGATGACGGCGTCGTCCTTCCAGCCGAGCAGCCAATAAGCGGTAGTAGAATTGTAGAAGAAATGCTCGCCCGTGCCGCTCCAGACGAAGTGGAAGGGATGTTCCTGGTCGACGCGCACGATTCCGCGACGCTTGCCGACCCGGACGTTGAATTCACCCGAGTGTGTCAACTCCCGCCCGCCTGCATGAAACCTGACGCTATAAGAATGTTTCCCCGCGACCTGCGGTGAGAAGCGGATACGGAAAACGCGGCCGTCGTCGCTGTCGCAGAAACCGTCAACCTTTAAACTCAGGCTTGAGCCCTGGTGGAATTCACCTTCCAAGACCGCCTCAGTGAACGGATTACTGACGACCGGGAGGTCGAGCTTCAATATCACTTCGACGAACTCGAAACAATCCACCTCAAGGGACGACTGCTTGAACATGTCTGCGCGGGTGACACCGGACAAACACAGCGCAAGCGCCACTACACCCCAGAGCGCCCACCGCCGAACCCATTGTAACCGACCTACTCTCATTTTCGACTCACGTTCGCGCCCCACATCTGCGCCGCCTTTTCCTTGGCGTTACTGCGGTGGATGACGAAGCCGGCATCGCGAATGACCTCGGGCAATTGTTTCCCCGCACGTAAATCTACAATGGCCTGCACGCTTTGCTGCGCCTCGAAATAGACATCCTGTACCCCAGTCGCGTCGAGATAACCGTCGCTGAGCATCTGCCACGCGGTTGCGTCCCCGTCGAATCCGCCGAGGATGACGTGACCGGGTTCGTCCGCCTTATGGTATTTGCCAGCCCCCTTGAGTGCGCTGACGATGCTGGGAAACAGGAAATCCGAACTGGTAAAGATGAAGCTGATGTCTGTGTTGGCTTGAAGCGCGTTGACTACGCCCGCCTGCGCCTTCTCTTGGTTCCATTCAGTCGGAACACGGGCGACCACCTCGAGCGTATCACCCGCCTCCTTCACTGCGGCATCGAAGCCGTCGCGTCGCCCCACCGCATTGATGTCGCCGAGATCGCCCACGAGAATCATCGCTTTGAGCCTTTTCCCGGTCTTTTTCGCCTCGCTGATCATATAGTCCACGGTGGCCCTCGTGAGTGCGAAGTTATCGGCGACTACCGCGACGGATTTCGTATCGCTTTTGTCTGCCGGTCGGTTGAAGAGCACGATGGGAATGTTAGCCACATTGGCCGCGCGAATCATCGGGATGCACGTCTTGGCATCCTTCGGAACAAGGATGATGCCGTCCACCTTGCGGGTGACGAAATTGCGAACCTGTTCAAACTGGCGGTTGGCGTCGCCGTCGGCCACCGCCTCGACAACCTTATAGCCGCGCTTAGCCGCCTCGGCCTTAATGGCCTCGTAGCCGGCGACCCAATACTCGGTCTGCAACGTTTCGAAGGCGACGCCGATAGTCAGCGATGCTGGTGCCGTGGAGGTGGAAGCTTTGTCGTCTTTATTGCAGCCGACGGAGCTCGCGACGACGGACAAAGTAAGGATGAGTCGAATCAAGGTTTTCATGGCAGGCAGTCGAACATCGGTCGCAGATAGCCGACGCTCCGGGCCGCCCAGGCGGCTTCTTTAGCAACGGTGTCGGAAAACTGTATTTCAGGCGGTGTCCACAACTCAAGCAAGGCGGTATCGCAGCGACGGAACGGTGCGAGTTCCGCGAGCAGTTTTGGAATGTCCAGGATGCCCTCGCCTGCCGGGCGGCCCTCGACCGTGAATCCCATCAGGTACGGCACCCGGGCGATGGCAAAATCCTTGAGATGTAGGTTCACAGTGAACGGTGCCAGTTCGCGCAGGACCGTTTCCAAACCCTCGCCCGCACCCAGAGAGTTCGCGGTGTCGAGGCAGATCCCGACCCGGTCGCAGCCGACGGATTCAACGATCTGACGCAGTGTGCGAGCGGGAAAACGGTCGTGATTCTCGAGTCCCAACGTCAACCCATCCAGCTCCGGCAAGACTTCACACAACACTTTTACCACCGTCTCCGGAGTCGGACTGTATCCAGAGTCATCGATCACGAATCGCACTAACTTCGCGCCCAACCTTCGGGCAATCGCGGCATATTCAGCTACGCGGGCAGGCGTGAGCTGCCGCGCACCAACCTCGATCTGCACCCCTTCGTCGGCAGCGTGGTCGGCGAGGCGGCCCAGCCGGGACCCTTCGAAGGTATGAAGTGGCAGGTTGTCGCCGATCTGCAGCAATTTCAGGCCGTGTTCACGACAGCGTTGGAGCAGCCCGAATTCGTCGAGCGGCGGCACCGATTCGAGGCCGGGCGCGCTGACGGCCCACCCATAGGTGTAGCTGCTAAGGCCGAGCTTCATGCTACTTCTGGGTGATGTCGCGCACTTGTTCGCGGATATCGGCCAAATCGAAGATCTTTTGCCAACCGTCGCGAAACAGTACCGGTTTGGCGCGTTTGCTGATCTTGTAGGCCGCATCGGAGAACGTGCCGTTGACCTCGCCGAAAAGTACCGCGATCTGGATCCGCAGATGGCCTAGCACAAACTCACGCACCGCATCCTTTGGCACGCCGGCGGCGATCAGTCGGTCGTGGCCCTCCTTCACGACTTCCATGCAGGTCTGCGCCAGCGTCTCGACGAGCGCCGGCTCCAGCATCGCCATCTGCTCCAGCGTAACGCGATGAGCGCGGCTTACGGGCGCATACATCGCGGTCGAGACCTCGACCCCGAGATCGTAGTAGTGTTCCGCGCCCCACATCAGCGCAACGACGATGGCCTGCTTTGCTGAGATACCGCCGTAGAAGTCGCGGAAAGCCGTCTCGGTTGGCTCCCAGTTGAAGACGGACGGGTGGCATGGATGCGCGATGACGCAGCCGATATCGTCACGGCGAGGCAACTGGTCATCGAGCGGTGCGGCCGGATCTAGCGTCAGGAGCAGTGCTCCCGGCTTCATCATAGGCACGACCTCGCGGGCAACCGACCCAATAGCTATATCGGGCACGGCGAGAATCACCACGTCCGACTGGGGCACAGCTTCCGCCTGCTGCCCAACGGTGACGCCACGTTTCTGCAGATTCTCCAAGCCGCGGGACGACACTTCCAAATAGTGAACCTGGTAGTCGGTGCGGACGAAATTGTCAGTGAGTCGGCAGCCCATTTTGCCGCCGGCGCCGATGAGGGTGATGGTCTTCATTAAAAGGGATCAGTGCTGAGAGTTCGGGTTCCGGAGTGCGTTTCACGTCTCAGTAGATTTTCGTCGCTTGGCCGGTGCGCGCCGATTCATAAGCGGCGAATACAAGGCGGAGCGTTTTCAAATTATCTTCGCCATTGGTCTCGGCAGGCGTGCCGGTCCGGAGGGCGCGTAACAGGTTTTCGTGGCAGGCGACGATGCTGGAGTGCACCAACGCATAGCGTGGATCCGCCCATGTATAGAACGGCGGCGGACAGCGTCTGGAAACTGTGCCAGTTGCGGTCGTGATGCGAATCCAAAAATCCGGCCCGAGTTCAACCGAGCCCCGCTCTCCTTCCACCAAGACAAACGCCTCTGGAAATCGGTCGTGCTCCACGCGGCTTGCATAGCTGAGGTTCACAGAAACTGTGGTCCCGTCTTGTTGGTGGAGGATCACCGTCGCTGCATCCTCGCCTCGGATATCGCGGTGTACGCGGTGCGTCTGGCAGTAAAGGCGGTCGGTCTCGCCAAAAAGGAAGCGGGCCACGTCGAGGATGTGCGTGCCCATGTCGGTGAGGATGAACTGCTCCAGCTCCTTCAAAAACGGCTGGTTGTCGAACACCGGGAAGCTGTTGCAATAGTCAATCCGTGCGCGGAACACCGGCCCAATCCCACCCGCGACGAGCACCCGTTTCAGTTCGCGGAGGGGAGCCTGCCAACGCCAGTTCTCGTGGACGCTGAGTGACACGCCAGCCTGCTGGCAGGCTGCCAGCATGGCCGCTGCGTCCTCCAGAGACGGGGCGAGTGGTTTTTGGCAAATCACCGGGGTCGTGTGCCGAGCCGCCAACTCGGCGAAGTGGCGGTGGGTACCGACATCCGTAATAATGTCCACGAAGTCGGGACTCTCCTGTTGGAGTAGCTCCTCCACGTCGTCGTAGACCGCCGGCACGTCGAACTCGCGCGGCAACGATTCGGCCTTGACCCGCGTGCGGTTGAAAAGCGCGACGCAGCGGGCACCCGGAACTTCGCGCCACGCCGCCAGTTGGTAGCGTGCCCAGAAACCAGTGCCGATAATGGCGAAACGAAGTTTCTTCATAGAGTTGGCCATGGTTTCCACGAAGCCCAGGCATCCAAAGCCAACTTCAGTTTGCCACAGTTGATCACCCAGAGGCTCGTGAGCTTACCTGTGTTCTGGGAGGCAACGAAGACCTCGCTGTCGCCGGTAGGTACGGGCGTCCCGAGCGGTTTGTACCCAGCAAGCGCACCGGCGACTGCCCCGATAGTCGAGGGAACAACCAAGGTCAGCCAGATGAAGAACTTCATAGCAGAAAACGAAGAGTAGCGGGACGGGGTGCGTGGAGCTTGACCGATTTGAGCAGAGAATCGGACGCTTTTTATCTCACGACGACTGAATTCAGTCAGAGTTAGACCCGATATTGACCCTTTTGGCCAATCCCATCACGGCCTCCGCCGTAAGCGCGCGGTCGTAAATCCGGACTTCGTCAATCCGGCTGTGAAAGCAATCAACCATTGGAGCCGGCACCAATGCAGAAGAGGTTCTTCTCCGTGCGGATGAATAACTGCCCCTGAGAAACGGCCGGCGACGCCTGCACCTTTTCACCGAGCGGATTCTTCGCCAGCACTTCGAATTCGGGACCGGCCGCGATGACGGTTGTCCCACCATCGTCGCCAACCATATAGATACGACCATCCGCAAACACCGGAGATGCCGTGAAATTGCCGCCCACGCGTTCCAGCCAGACGATTTCGCCGGTTTCCGCCTTCATGCAGGTCGCCACGCCACCGTCGGTGATCGCAAACAGGTGCGGTTTCACGTAGATCATTGAAGGCACCTTCGGCATGCCCTTCTTTTGTTCCCAGACAAGATTGGTCTCATTTAGATCACCGCTCCCACCGAGTTTGAAGGCTTTGATTGTCTCCTTGCCACCCCAACCACCTGATGTGAACACCAACCCTTCGCCCAGCACGGCGGAAGGCACCTTGCCTTCGCCAATGACTTTGCTGCTCCAAATCCGCTCGCCGGTAATTATATCGAAACCTTGCACCACGTCGCCTGCCTCGCTCACTACCTCTGCCATGCCGTTGTGTTCCCAGATGCACGGTGAGCCATGCGAGATGCGCGAGAGACCGCGTTTGCCCTGCCAGCGTTCCTGACCGGTCTTCGCGTCGAGTGCGATGATGCGGGCCTGATCCCATGCCTGCTGCCAGCCAAGCTTCTTGTCCTCACCCTCGCTACTGCCGTCACGGGCCATGATGAGCAGTCCATCGTACAGGATTGGCGACGAACCCAGTCCGTGCTCCCCGTAGAATTTGTAGCCCCGGTTTTCCCAGGCCGGCGAACCATCGAAGTTCAATGCGACAAAACTGCCGTCGTTAAAAGCCGCATATACCCGCTCGCCATCCGTCGCCGGGGTCGGCGTGGCATAGGTGTTGCGAGCCTGCTTCCGCCGCTGGACTTGTTTAAACACCTCCTTGTCCCAGAGGATTTTACCGGTCTTGCGGTCGAGTGAGAGTATATGGCACGACTCACCAGAATCTGTGGCGGTTGTAACGAACACACGATCCCCCCACACGACGGGCGACGACCAGGATTCGCCAGGCAGTTCAGTTTTCCACGCGACGTTCTCCGTAGCCGACCATTTAAGCGGTAGATTCTTCTCAGTGGTAAGGCCCTGCCCTGTCGGCCCGCGGAACTGCGGCCAGTTCTCGGCGGTGAGCAGCATGGCTGTGGCGTTAAGCGCGTGGAGAAAGCTGAAGGTGCAAAGTAATTTCACGGAAGGTCGGAGCTCAGGGTCACTTCATTGCCACTGATGCGGGCGTTTACCCCCTTGCGGGTGATCAGCGTCTTCCCATCCACCTGCTTTCGCTCGAACTGGTCAAGATTGGTGATACGGTAGCCTTCCTCGGTTCGCCGCACCGCTTCGAGGCAGCCCATTTCGTGCGCGGCTTCGGCGGCTTTCCGGTAAAACTCGATCGAGCCGCCCAGCGCGATGTCGGCCATGAAATAGCGGACGTTCACCTCAGGATAGGGCTCGTCGGAATTGAGACGAATCAGGGCGGGGTCAACAGGCCAGCCCGAGCCTCTGAACACAACGTCGTGTGACGCAGCCTTGCCGCGCCGCTCGAACAGATGCGCGTTGCTGACGCGGCAGCCGGCATTGAACCGCCTCAGCGCTTCCGCGATTGCCACCTCCCGCTTCGCTCTCGCTTCGTATGACTTGACCGTCGCGCCGAGCGTGAGGTCAAGCAGCGCCAGCCGCATCGGTCCCTGCGGAATTGAACCGTCGTTGGATAGCACCACCTCCTTACCCTTGATCGTGCGATCCGTTCCACGCAGCACGACACGGAAGACGCGGCCATCCTTGCCAAACTTGTTGGTCACCCATTTGCGTTCGAAGTCGGCCATGTTCACGACCCGCACGCCAGCATCCCACAGTCGGATGGCCTCGCGTGAATCCGGGTCGCGTTCCTCCGCTGCGTATTTGCGATAAAGGTCCGTCTTTCCACTGCCGGTCATATCGGTAAGTAGATAACGCACCTGCGGCTCCCGCCAGATGACAGACTGCCAGTCGGCCGACTGGGCCCAGGCCCCGGCGGAGGTGATGGTAGCTAGGATCAGGACGATAATGGGCTTCATGGTCGGTCATTCGTAGGGTTGACGGGTGGCACAGGTCGATACACCCGGATCGCCGCGATGGGAGTGGCGGCAGTGCCGGAGATTTCCAGTGCGTGTCTCGCGTTCGGCAAACCTTGCGCCAGCGTGACGGTGGTTTCGATGCCCGGATCGTTCACACCGGGCGAGACAAATTCATCCGCGAAGCGCACCTCGACGCGCCACTTCGCCCTGAACTGCTCCGGCACCGGCTTGATGCCCGCGAGGCCGAGCGCGTAGGGCACGTTCCAATCGTTCGTCTCTATAACCACGCGGCCTGAATTCGAGACAAAGCGCTCGTCGCTGCGTCCGCCACCGTCTGGGCCGGTCTTCGAACCGTTGAGCGTAAAGCTGAACAACGTGTCGTTCGTGGCCGCCTTGGTGACGGCGAGCGCCCAGTCTTCGATGAGCAACGGCCGCTCCGAACTGATCGGTGCGATGACCGGCCATTTCACTGGCCACTTGCCCGCCGGTTGCGTCAATGCGCGGGTGAACCCGTAAAGCTCGGAGAACTCGGAAGGTTTGCGCCCGTCAATCCGCACGCTAGCAGGCGGGGCTTGCCCCGGTTTGCAAATGACCTCCACCCGGCTGCCGTCAAAGTCGAGCCGCAGCCTGCCCTCGCTCCAGCGCACGTCCTTGCCAACTTCGTAAGTCTTCACCCAATTCTCGGCCGGCGACGGGCCGAGCTTCGAGTCGTAACGTAAGTAAGCCTTCACACACTCGGCCATGAACCACTCGCCGTGCGCGTTGAGATGCACCGAATCCTTCAGGAGCGCTTTCGGCTCTAGCATGTTCTCGGTCAGATACGCCTTCCATAAGGCGCGCTGGTCGCACAGTTCTGCGCAGTATTTCCTCGCCATCGACGGCAACCAGTTGTGGTTCATGAAGGCGTCCCAGTGCTTGCCCGCAGGCGGCAGCTTTGCGGGGTCCGTTTCTTCAGTGAAATCGGACGGCTTTGTGACGTGATCCGTCTGTATCAGGATCTCCGCCGTGGTGCGTTCGCGCGTGCGCCGGATGATGTCCTCGTATTTATCGTGCGCGCCATAAACGTGGAAGATGAGCAGGTCGGGCTGGAAGGGATATAGGTCGGTCTCGGCCGTCCTCACCAGCAGTTGCGAGGAGAATCCGCCCAGCGCGCGGTTTTCGACGACGAGATCGGCGTGCGGAAACCGCCGCCGCAAATCCTCCTCGACCAGCTTCGACCACCCCTGCTCAGTGATGCTCTGGCCGTAGAACAGGATGCGGACCGTATTGCGCTTCTTTGGCGTACTCGTGGCCAGCAACCGCATCGTGCGTTGGATGTTTCTTCCCCAACCGCCCGGGTCGGGGAATTTCGCCGGCGGAAACGACGGCGTCTCGGCGCTCATGGCAAGGCAGAGTGCAGACAGAACAGCGAATAGCGTCGCATGGATCGGGTGGTGGAAATAATGCAACTTCATGGTGCGGTCGAAATGTTCGTCGGTTGCAGCTTAAATGACTCCAACCGGCTGCGAAGTGGGCCTTCCTTCTCCGTTTCCCGTTCGACGCGCTGCCATTCCGGATCGGCATGGAAATCTGTGATGGCTTTCCCGACCGCAGCAACGCTCTCGGCCGCCAACAGACAGACGAATCGGTCGTTCCGCTCGGCATCCACTTTCTCCGCGATCCACCAACCGATGCTGCTCAGGCCGTGACGCTCGTAGATCGGCACCGCGAAATCGCGCCAACGGTTTCTGAAGGCGTCGAGTTTGCCGGGCGCCACGGAATAAACGCGCAAGTCGAATGCGCCCCGGGCTTTCGCCAGCGTGAAATCATACTTGGCCGAGGCATCCGCAACGAGCGGCAGCGTGACGATCGCGTCCACGGTCTTCCCGTACTTTCGTTCCGATTCGGCGTAGCCCTTTTGAAAATCGGGGTCTGCACCGAACTCCTTCTCCTGCCGCTGCAACCCTTCCTTGCTGACCGCCGTCATTATATAAGCAAACGTGCCACCGTTCGTCGTGCCAGGTGCGCTCCAGTATCCGAGCGTCTGGATGCCATGTTTGCGGCGCACCGGTTCCACGGTGTCCCGGAAGCGCTCCAGCACGGCGTCCAGCTTGTTCGTGGAGACCGAATAGAGGCGAATTTCAAAATAACTCCTGGCCGGCTTGATCGCGCCTTGGCCAAGATTGCTGCGCAGCCAAGCCAGAACGTTGGCCACGTCTGCCGGGCTGAGTGCCTCGGCGAAGGACGGCATCAACGACATGGCCAAGCGACGGACCCCGGTCACATCCTTGCGCAGAAGCACTTGCTCGACTCCGTTCGGCAGAGCCAGTTCGAGACTTGTCGCGCCATCGTCCTTCAAGATGCCAGTGATTGCGCCTCCATCTGCCGTTTGAACCACGGTCGTTTCATAGCCCGGACGGATGCGTTCATTGGGCATGAGGATGTCCTTCAGGAGGCTTTCCTCGGCCATGCCAATTTGGCCGAGCAAATCGGGTCCAACCTCGTGCCCTTCGTTGCGAATGCGGTGACACGTCGCGCAGGTTTGAAGGAACAGCTCGTGTCCGCGCGTGAGGTCACGCGGGTTGGCGAGGGCAGCGACATATTTGCGAAAGGTTGCATCGCTGACCTGCTCGGCGGAAGGCAACGTTCCGGCAGGGACAAGGCCCTCGGCGTCCGCTGCAGTGGCAACGAAGGTTTCTTCTAGGACCCGCGAGGATTTGCGGACGTCGGCATTGGAACTGGCGGCGAACGCCGCGAGTGCGGCACGCGCGGATTTGTCCCCGAGCGGTTTGCGCGGTGCGTTTCTGCGGCCCTTGGCCAGTCCCTCGAGGACGGCGGCCTGAGATTCAGGCCTAGCTGAGGTAGCCAATTGCAGGGCGCGGGCGAGTTCGGTTTCGTCGCGGCGGGCCGCGATAGATTGGGCAAGAGGTGCGAACAGCGGGGCGGCGCCGCCTGGTTCGTCGACCAGTGTCGCAAGCATTTCCACGCCCCGCCCGTGCAGCGACGAGAGGATGGCGGCGTCCATCCAGCGCACCGAAATGTGCTCGCGGGCATAGCGCGCCAGCAAGGCGAAGGCTGCCGGGTCGCGGGATTCGCCCAGGCTGAGGGCGAATTGGATCTGGACCCGTGGATTCTGCTCGGCGGCCGCGGCCTTGACTGAGGCCGCGAGTAAGGCACGGCCCGCTTTCTGGTCGAACCAACGATCACCGAGTTGGAGTGCATGAATTCGAACTGCGGCGTCGGCATGACCAACGAACGGCTCCAGTTCCCACGGCGTGAGCGCCCCTAGCTGATCAAGAGTGCGCAGCGCGGTGGTGACACCGGAAGGTTGTGCGATCTTGCCAGAAGCGATTTTTCGCAGCGTTGGTGCAATCTTCGTCTCCCCTCGCTCCACCAGCAGTCGTTGCGCGGTTTGGCGGCGCCAAAGCAAGGAGCTGCCGCATTCGCGAGCCAACGCCGTGGCATCGAGCGCCCCCATGTCGGCGGAAGGCGCGCGCGGGGCGTCGCGATGGGTCAGCCTATAAATGCGACCGCGGTCGTGGCCGGCATAGACCCCGTACTGCTGTTGGAGATGACGCGGGATGGCCGAGTAGTCCTCGATGATTTCACGGTAGTAATCGGTGACCCAAATCGAGCCATCGGGTCCGTGCGTCAAATTGATCGGATGGCTCCATTGGTCACTGGTCGCGGCGAATTCCGATTTTTCCTCACCCGGCAAGCGATGAATCGTCAGGGCGGAGCCGTTCGTTTCGATTCGCGAACGGTGGATAAGATTTCCCGAGGGCTCGCAGACGAAGTATTGGCCATGCAATCCCGGCAGAACGTCGTCCCGATAAACCAGCGGCCCGCAGGCGGCGGTGAACCAACCGTCGGCCTCACTCTCCGCCGCGCCGTAACGCGAGTTGTAATATTTGAAATACTCAGGGTCTTCAGCGCGCTTCTGTCGCCACGGGTGCGGCTTGGAGATCGAGTAGGCGTGCGGGTCGCCAGTGGCGGCTTCCAGTGAGCGGGAGGCTGCGTCGGGATTGCGCGAAAGATAGCGCCACGGCAGCGGAGCGATATAAATCGCTGGAACCGTGGTGTTTTCGGTGAAGCGGTCGCCTGCCTCCGTCACGGCGAAACCAAAGGTGCCCGAGGCACCGGTCACGGGTTCGATGGCGGTGCCATCGGCACGGATACGGAAATCGGTATCCGGCAAGGCCACGGGTTTCGGCAGTCTCGGCCCGGTGATAGTGCTGCCGCCCCAGCCGCGGGCGAAATAAATCCAACCGTCGGCCCCCCATTGAGGCGAGTTGATGCCGCGCCACATTTCTCCGACTCGGAAGCCGGTGAATAGCACCTCCCACACCTCGGGTTTGCCGTCGCCGTCGCGGTCGGCGAGGAACACGATGTCCGGCGCACATGCGACGATCACGCCGCCGCGCGCGGGAACAATACCATAGGCGGGTGGCAGATTGGTGGCCCAGACCTCGGCGACATCCATCCGACCGTCGCCATTGGTGTCACGCAGCATTTTGACGACGCCAAAGGTTCCGGCCAACGCCGCCTTTTTGAACCGATCGTCGGCCTCCACGCGACGGACCTGCGTGTCGAGCGTGCCCGTCTTGTTCAATTCCTCGATGTCGAGCTGGCCTTCGAGATTATAACCATGCAACTCGCAGACAAACATATGCCCGTGCTCGTCCCAACAAACCCCGGTGGGCGACGCGATCAACGGCTCGCTCGCAACGACCTCCATGCGGAAGCCGTCCGGTAGTTTAAACGCCGCCGCGCTTTGCTCCGGAGTCAGTGGCTTCGGCGCATCGGTGGGTCGGGGGATTTGGGCGACCAAGCCGCAGCAGCACGCCAGAAACGACAAAAACGCGCCCAAGGCCCACATGAGTCTGTAATCGATTCGGCTCGTCATGACTTCAACAGGGCGGTGTTCTCGGATGTCCACTGGTCAGACAACCACTGGGTGATGCGGTGCAATTCCCTAGCTCCACTCTGTTTCGCATCCCCGTTGCGCGCCGCGATGGCCCTGACTCGGGAGAGTTGTTCACGAAGTTGGGTGCATTTTTTCTCGTCGAGCCGGCCACGCTCGGACCGGCTGCGGACGAGGCCGGGTGTGGTTAATGCGCCCGGCACGGACCAGTTACGGTCGGTGTTCAGGACTTGGAAGAGGAACAGCAAGTCGTCCACCTGCGCGGGCTGCCAGTCGCGGCCGAAAATTTCGCGACCAAGACGCGTGTGGAGTTCGTCGTCGGGTAGGTCGGGATTCGCCGTCAGCTCGCGAAAGATGAAGCGGATGGCGCGCGCCGGCAGTTCTCGATATGGATTCGCACCAGCTTTCAGCCAGCCAAAGCCGAATGGAACCTGCCGTTTCCCGACCAGCCACGGCTCGTTCCATTCCGTCCTCGTCATGACGTAACTGTAGCATTCGAGCGAAGGTAGGTAGCCGCTGCATTTGGCGTCGCGGGCTTTCCTGACGCCATTGCGAATCCCGGCGACATCGAAGCGGCTGGGCGCCTCATTCCACCACCAGGCACCGCGCGCCTTGGCAATAAGTGTCGGTTCCAGCGCGGCGCTGTGCGGCGTGAAAAAGAGCGTCCATCGTGGGTCGAGGGGCTGCTTGCTCGCCGTCGCCTCGGCGAAGGAGAAGCGCAGTTTCGCACCTGAGAAATAATGCGGATAGACCACGACCGTTGCGTCGGGCTTGCGCGCCCACACGTCATTTGAGATGTCCCGCACGAAGGCGAACTCCTGATCGAAAAACTTCGGCCCGCACTGATCGCAATGGCAGATGGCGTAGTCGCTCGACTCGATGAATAGACCGTCAGCTTCAGGATAATACTCGAATGCCAGCTCGCGCAGATACTCACGCATGAAGCGCTGCGACTCCACCTTGGCCGGACAGAGATTCCATCCCCAGCAGCCGATCCCAAACTCGGCGACGGGCTTGCCATCCGGCCCCGCCGCTTTCAGATCGGGGTGCTCGATCGGATATTGGTTCACGCCGTCGTAGCCGAAGGGCGTGAAGCCGAGCAGCACCTCGATCCCGCGCCGATGCGCGTGGGAGATGAGTTGGCGGGTGAAATCCCGCTTCACGTTTTCGTGGTCCTTCGCCCACTGCCAGGTGATCGGAAACTTTTTCGAACGAAACGCGCCGCCCAACCAGAGTATAATCGTGTTCGCTCCGTCCGAAGCTGCGTCATCGAGAATCTCACGCCACTCGGGAAGTCCGAAGGTCGGCATCCGCATGAAACAGAGATAATAGCCTCGCTGTTGGAATACGTGCCTCGGTTCCGCACCGTGCGCGAGTTCGGACTGTACCAGTGCGACGACACCGGTAGCGACCGTGGTTACGAAATGACGACGGTTCATCTTCGTGATGATCTGATTCATGGCTTCTTACGTGGCCGAAGCGGATTCTCCAGTCGGTAAATTATCGTCTTCGCCTTCCAATCTTCTTCTACGAATACGAGGTAGTGGCCGCTCATGAGCTGCATCGCGCGGAGGCTGTCGCGGAAATCGGTCCAACCGCTCTCACCGCTCACTTCCGGACCGGGCTTCATCGTGCCGAGCAACTGACCGGTGGATTTGTCGTGGACGAAAACCTTGGCCTCTTTGCAATCCACGAAGAAGGCCAAGTCACCAGCGACATGAAAAGCTTCCATGAACACCTTTTCGGGTGTGTAGGGCAGGTTCACGCGATAGCGTAGTTTCGGATCTTGGCTCCATTGGTCGAAACGCACCATCACCGTGCCGGCGGTGCCCCATTCCCCGCCGCTGATCGGCCGGTCTTTGGTCTGACCAGTCAGATACATCGTGTCAGAGACCGGATCGTAATCCGTGCGCAATAGATCATTGAAGGGCAAGGGCATCGGCCAGTGGTCGGGCTTCGCGCTATAATGCGGATTATCGTGAGTGTCGAGGCCGGTGAAGCGCCAGCGCCAGATGCCGGTGTCACGACCTGCCTGCCAGATGTCGCCGCGCGAATCCACATTGCTGGCCCAATACTCGCCCTGCGGACCTTCTGTCGGTGTGAATTCACCCACGTCAAAGCGACCGTTGCCGTTGGTGTCGCACCAAAAAAAGCGACCTTTCGCGGGCTGACCTGTAGGTTGCCAATCCGGTTTTTCGGACTTGATCGGGCCCGAACTCAATACCGAACAAGGCACAGTGAGATCACCCTCAATCCGGTAAAATCCCAGGACGCCCTGCCACATGCCACGCTGACACAGGAAAGTCTTCCCACCGAGATTCCGCACACTCGTGGCACATTGAAGCACCGATTGATGCAACCTCAAATCATCTGGATAGCGGTAAGGATCCAGTGTGTGCGCAATCCAACGCCAACCTCGTCCTGCTGGCGCCTTGGGATCGAACGCGTACCGGTCATCCGCAGTGAATACGTCGCACCCATCGCTTGCTGGGAGTGCGTCGGCCACATCCACGAATTCAAGCCCGAGGACTTCCCATTTCAACTTTCGTCGCGGTGTGAATGCACGCAACACCGTGCCACCTCGTGGGACATTGCAGGAGACATAGAGATTGCCCGCCGAGTCAAAGCCCGCGCCCGTCGGCCCCGCGAGCCTTAAAGGACCGACTCGTCCGGGATGCCGCCCGCCGAACATTCCGCCTTCCTCGCCGAAGGTGTCCACCAACTTTGATGGAGACTGATGCACATCGAAAAACAACACCTGCTGACGGGGCCCGTTGTCGGTGATGACTAGTCGACCGTCGGGCGCGAAGGCCAGCGCCGTGGCGATCGATTTCGGCGACAGAGACACCGTGAGGTCGCGCTGTTTGCCGTCCGTCGTGTAGGAAACAATGCTTTTGCCGCCGCTTTGGATCACCCAAAGGTTGCCGAGTCCATCGACCGCGAGTTTTTCGGCTTTTTCAGCCAAAAAGTCTCGGGTCTCTTGCATGGTTTCCAAATCCAGAACGCGGATGCGATCCCCGGCCGTGTCGGCAACGAAAAGCGACTTGCCGTCGGTGGCGAGTCCGCGGGAGATCAAATCGTGGTTGTCTGGGGCTTCGCGGAACACGGCCATGTTCTTGAACCGCGTGCGACCGCCGGGAAACGGCGCGACTTTGCCATCCAGTGTCCAGCGCGAGACACCAAAGTAACAGATGGGCTTGTCAGTTCTAGCCTCGCCCGCCTTCACCTCGGGTTGATCATCCCGCACGCTAGTGTTTGCGTAAAACACGTACCGGCTGTTCGCTGCAACGGCCTTGCCGCCCCGCATATGCGTGTGTTCCAGTTTCGCGATAGGTTGGCCGTCTCTGTAGAGTCCTACTTCTCGCCCCGCCTCATCCCAAAAGCTGCCGATAACGCATGTGCCATCGGGCAGAACGCAGAGTCCCTCCGCATAATTCTGCACCCATTTGGGGCCGCCTCCAAAGGTGTTGCCCAGCCAGGTAGTTGTATAATGTAATGGCGACGGCCCATTCGACAGATCGTCTGCACTCGCCAGTGAAAAGAGTTCGAGAAGCGTGAATACCGCCAGTAGGCAAATGAAAGCACCTGGCAGACTTGGGAACGACTTTCGCTTCGGCGACATGACCGAACCATCGCATTATCTTCAATCGCCAACTTGGAGAGTCAGATGTCTTGTTTGGATGATTTTGGAATCAGACTTAGGTTCGAACCCCACTGATAGGTTACAGTAAGTCCAGGGTTTAACCTGCGCTCAACGAGGAGCTCACGCCCCCCAATCCAACGAAGTTTGGGCGGTCGATTTCAAGGCTGGGAGAAATCGAGTTTCGATCCCGCGCGGTCGACCAAAGAGGCCGTTCTCGGGCCAAAGCGTGCAATCACTTGCCGAGGCAGAACTGACTGAAAATCA
Source organism: uncultured Acidobacteriia bacterium (assembly GCA_903892565.1). Classification (GTDB taxonomy): domain Bacteria; phylum Acidobacteriota; class Terriglobia; order Bryobacterales; family Bryobacteraceae; genus Palsa-187. The sequence goes on along the minus strand of CAITIX010000423.1, from coordinate 6,258 downwards.
CGTCTAGGAGATCATCAGTGGCCGTTTTTCCCACCACCTCTCCAAGAGCCTGGGCTGCGACGCGCAGTTCAAAAGCAGCCAATTCAAGGGACAGTTGGGATTCGATGGCCGCTTGAGTCCTCAGGAGGGCTGCCAAGCTTCTCCCCAAGGCTTCCTGATGGCGCGCATTGATGCACGCTTCGCCATGGCTTCCCTGTGCGTCTCCCTGCCAAATCACACGAGCCATTTCCTCGAGAAGCTGCTCCAGTCCAGCGCCAGTGGCACAGGATACCGCAATCGCGCCCGACACCTCCGAGCAGGTGCCAATATCCGCTTTGTTGGCTACCAAAACGCGCGGTTTGCCTTCAAACATCAGCAGCAACTCCTCGTCCAAAGGCCCAAACGGAATGCTGCCATCGAACACGTGCAATATCAGGTCCGCAGCTGCGGCGGCTTGTCGGCTGCGTCGAATACCCTCCTGTTCGATCTCATCCTTGGAATCGCGGAGACCGGCCGTATCCACAAACACGACGGGAATTCCACGAACATTGGCGGTTTCTTCAATGGTGTCGCGTGTGGTGCCCGGTATCGCTGAAACAATGGCCCGATTAGTCCCGACGAGTTGATTCAGCAGACTCGACTTACCAGCATTGGGGCGTCCTACAATTGCGGTTCTAACCCCTTCTCGTAAGATCTTCCCTTCCCGGGCGCCACGCAGCACTTGGGTCATGAAAGCGACCGCCGATTGGATCCTGCGGAGCAGCTCCGTCTGGGTATCGGGCGTAATATCTTCATCCGGAAAATCAAGGTGAGCCTCGATGTGTGCAAGGGTTAGCATGAGCCGATCGCGAACCTCATTGATGCGTCTTGATAAACGACCCGCGAGTTGTCCCTGTGCTGCGGCGAGCGCCAGTTCGGTCTGGGCATGAATCACATCGGCGACTGCTTCGGCTTGGGTGAGGTCGATTCGGCCGTTAAGAAATGCGCGCTTTGTAAACTCGCCCGGTTCGGCGATTCGTGCTCCCGCCCGGCAGGCCGCCTCCAGTATCAGTTTGGCGACCAACGAACCCCCATGGCAGCTGATTTCGGCAATGTCCTCGCGGGTAAACGTCCTGGGAGCACGAAAAACGGCGACCAGAACTTCATCCAGGCGCTTTCCGTCTTGAACGATCCAGCCGTAGTGGACGGTGTGCGACGCTGCGTCCTCGAGTCTACCGGCGAGCGATCCTGCCGCGGTAAAAATCCTATCGGCGACTGGGATGGCGCCGGGACCCGAGATCCTAACAATTGCCAATCCCCCAAAACCCAACGGTGTGGCAATGGCGGCAACCGTGTCGGTAGGGACGGTGAGCATGGCACCTAGACGTGACCGCAATTGCCCACCTGATTTTCAGAATCCCTGCCCTGCAAGTACAACCGCGCCTTGAGGTAGCTTTTCTTATGCAGGTAGTGAAGGAGATCAGGGCTGGTTGACTTAGGGAGCCGCAAAGTCAGCAAATCGAGGCGCGAGAAAAGAGGACGCAAATCGGGTTTCGGATTCGATACCGGCATGGAGGCTACCGCCTCCTCCAATGCAATGAGCGCCTCCAAAATCTCCGTTTCAAGCTCGGTCACACTTCGAAGCATGCCGTTGTCAGAGCAAAAATCCAAGCGGCTACGTTGCACCGCGCCGGAGCGATCCCTAAACTGCACGGATGTTCCGTCGGTTGTGCGTAACGCTCGTCCTCGCCGCGGCCAGCGCCATCGGTCTTTGCAAGATATTCGCCGCATCCGCGGACGAGGTACTGGTCAGCGGGAAGGGAATCTCCATCACCCGGGCAGCGCTCGAAGAGGAATTCCGTCGCATTTTGAGGCTGGCGACGGAACAACAGCAATTGATCCCCGAAGACAAATACGACGCATTGCGCTCGGCCCTGCTCGAGCAACTTGTCTTCACTATACTAACTACCAACCGGGCGAACGAGATTGAAATCAAGCGCGCGACGTTCGAAGCAGGTGAATTCATCAAGTCCGAGAAACGCCTCGCTGGGAATCCCGAATCATTTCGCATCTCCCTGCTCTCGAAGGGCACCACCGAAGAACGGTTGCGGGAACAGAATTTTCGAGAAGTGCTTTCCCGGACCGTGGTCACCCGGGAGGTGAATGACCAGATCAAGATACCCACCGCGGATATCAAGGCCTACTACGATGAGAATCCGGATCGCTGGGTCGTGCCGGAAAAGATCCAGGCGGCCCAGATATTCATCGGCCTTAAGGATCCAAAGACAGGCGAGGCATTGCCGGCAGCCGTCGCGATGGACAAAAGGAAGTTGGCGGCGGAGGCCTTGGAACGTGCGCGAAAAGGCGAGGATTTCACCGGACTGGTCCTCGAATATACCGACGACACGGCCTCCAAGTCCCGGGGTGGAACCTATACCGTGATCCGGGGTCAGTTGGCAAAGGATCTAGAGGACAAGAGCTTTGCGCTCAAGGCGGGCTAGGTCAGCGAGATCATCACGACCGATGCCGGATTACTTATACTTAAATTGGTATCCAGAACCCCTGCCGGGAAGATGCCGCTGGAGGAAGTGGAGCCGCAGATCCGGGAACTGATCATCCAACGCGAGCTCAAGGCCAGAGTGCCGGAGTACTCAGACCGATTACGCAAAGAGGCCCAACTGGTCTACAGCACCAACGCGCCGAGGCACCTGAGCCCGACTCTGTAGCAACACGCAGTGCCATCAATTGGTGGTTCGCACGCGATAAAAGTCGTTCCCGGGATCGGAAACCGGGTCCCGGACAGAAATCTTGCTGCCAGTACCGGCTATTCCAGTCGCGAGTGGGGTCCATAGCCCGCCTGACGCCCCAATTCCCGGCCGGGAATCAACCGCATACGTGCGTCCAGGCAAACTCATAAAACTCAGCACTACTCGACCGCTCGAATCGACAATCGTTCCCAGCATCTCCAACCGGCCGCCAACGGTCATGGTGGCGTGAGTGGACTCCGTCGTGCCACTCGAATTTGTCGCACGAGCGTAATACACGCCGGCATTGGTTGGCTGTGCGGAGGCAATGGCTAATACCGCGTTCGTTCCGTTCGCCACCGGTTTATCGTCGTGGAACCACTGCAACGTATAGGGCACCGAACTCGCAGCTATAAGGGAAAACTGCGTCGCTTCATCGGCATGGACCGCGAAGCTCTTGGGCTGTTGCGTGAAAACCGGGGCCGCAGGCGTCACAACCACGGAGGCCGCACTGCTGTCGGCGGTTCCACTTGGGTTGGAGGCTTGGACCGTATAGGATCCGGCGTCAGAGAGTTTCGCGGGGTTGAACGAGAGCGAACTGTTGGTCGCCCCGCCTATTGCCACCCCGGCTTTACTCCATTGCCAACTGAACGGGGGCGTACCCCCAGGGACCCCGGTCAAGGTGCCCAATTGCCCTTCAACGATCTGCAGCGTGCTTGGTGAAATCACCACCGTGGGAGGAAGACCGGAGGCAACCACCTTAATTGTCACCTGACCACCATAGGTGTGGCCACTAAACGTTTTTCGTTCGTATCCGGTAAGGCTGACATAAAAGGTTCCGGTCTGGGTCGGAATCCCATTAACGATTCCCAGACTTGGGCCCGTTGGTACGATCGATAATCCGGGGGGCAATCCGGTCGCGGTGCATGACTGGGGCACGCCGTAATGGGTATTCATTAGAAACTTCTGCACAAACGCCACGCCGTTCGTTGCCGTTGCGCTGGTTGGCGTAATGCTGCTGGCCGCCGAGACTCCGTGAAAACTGCCCGCCACGGCGGCAGCCCCGAAAGCCCAGCGTATCAGCATCGCAACGGGTGATGTGACCGTCTGCGCGGTTGAAACGGCCGTCCGCGCCAACGGAGCCAGATTCAAAAACACCGCAAGTGTATAGTTAAAAATCCCATTCCCCCTCATAACTCCTCCTTTCAAGCAAATCTCCTGCCATTAAAATCTTCACGCTTCCTAATCCACCGTTTTAATATGGCTGTATTTTGCTGTATCATTCCCTGTTGGGAGCCAGACAGTATTGGTGCCACCGGTGCCTTGGATTGAAGCTCCTGTCAAAGACCACCCGCCGTTGGGGGAGGCAGAGGTCTCAATGGCGTATAGGCGATTCGTCAACCCGATAAAATGGAGGCCGAATCGGTGTTGGGCATCGAGGTCAGGGGCTAGCAATTGCAAGGGACCAGCCACCAAGACTGCTGCCGCTTGGGAAGTTGCTGACCCGCTTGAATTGGACACACGAACCGAATAGTTACCGGTCATCGAAGGAACCGGATTGGTAAAACTTAATACGCCATTGGTCCACGCTCGGATGGGAAGATTGTTGCTCATCCACTGGTAACCCACTGGCCCGCTTGCCTGTATTTCCACGGTCAGTGAAAACGGTTCACCTGCATGGACCGCGATCGAATGGGGTTCAGTCGAAATGAGCGGTGGGCCACCACCGCCCGGCAAAACATGGAACACCACTTGGTGCGGGGATTGAAAATGTTCGATGCCGAACCCAGGGGTGTCGCTGGACCAACCGACAATAGTTGCACTGTACGTCCCGGGCTGGGTTGGAATTCCAGTCACGATACCTTTGCTCACTCCGGTCTGGAGAATGGTGAGGCCCGGCGGAAGATCCACTGCCGTGTACGAACGCGCATTCCCGTAGAGGGTTGACGTGTTGTCATTCACGATGAATCGCTGGGTGAATTGCAATTGGTTGGTGGCCGAAACCGAGGATGGGGTAATAGAACTCGCCGCCGACACCCCATGAAACGAACCCGCAACCGCCGCGCTACCTACAATCCAGCGGATCGCCAAAAAGGCTGGCGACGATGCGATCCCTGCTAGTGAAGCTATGCTGCGGGACACAGGTACCCACTGAAGTATCACGGCCACCAGACAACTGAGTGCTCTTCTCATCCGTTGGCTAAAAATGGACGCCCCTATCCGTTACCGGACAGGGGCTTGCAATTGGATCGGGACGTTTCCCAATCGCAGGGGTCTCGCCGGGTCAGTTCGCCGTTTTGACCCGATAAAACTTCGCGCTGCTGCCTGCAGTAGGATCGAGCACGCTGGCTGCGGAGCCGTGCCCCGACACAGGTGAACCGAGTGGATTCCACCCGGTAGCCAGATTGGTCGAAGCCTCGACTGAGTAAAGCCGGTTGGTCAGTCCCAGAAACCTGATCACAAAATCACCCGAGCCATCGATCTGGGCCGGACTTAAAGCAAGCGGATCAGCAACCAGGACCACTCCTGCGGACGAAGTGGTGGATCCCCCGGCGTTCGTTACCTTGACCGAATAACTGGCAGCGAACGACTTGGGTGCACTGGGAACGGAATAGGCGCTGGCAGTTGCTCCAGGCATCACCACGCTATTGCTCAGCCACTGGTAGGTAAACGGTCCGGTCCCACTGACTCCAACCGTAAGGAGGAAGGGTTCGCCAGCATGGATCGCAAGGGAAGGAGGCGGAGCGGAAATCGTCGGAGCGGCGGGCGTCACTGAAAAAACGACCGCACTGCTAAAAGTGGTCCCAAAATCATTCGCCACCCGTACCGTATAGGAACCACCGTCCGTAATCGCTACCGGGTTAAACGTGAGAACACTGTTGGTCGCTTTCGCAACTTCGATATCGCCCTTGAGCCATTGGTAGGTGAACGGCCCGTTGGAACTTGTCGTTGCGGTCAAGGTAAGCACGGTGCCCTCAACGACTGTTGGCGGGGGCGGCGCGACGCTCACGGTCGGCGGCGAGCCGGTTGAGACTACGGTAAAGACCACCTTGTGGGGCGAACTATTCCCGCCAGGCGCTACGTTCTGCCATCCGGTGATCGTCGCGTTGAACGTGCCAGCCTTGGTCGGTGTACCGTTCACAATTCCCTTGCTCAAGCCAGTCTGGATAATGGTCAGGCCGGGGGGCAAGCCGGTGGCGGTATAGGATCTGGCGTTGCCATACTCTGGATTTGGGTCATTCACCAAAAAAAACTGGGTGAAGGGGACCCCATTGGTGGCCGTCGCCTTGGAAGGAGTCACGGTGCTGGCCGCCGAAACTCCATGAAACGATCCCGCCACGGCGGCAGCGCCGAAGGCCCAGCGCAGCACCATGGCCATGGGTGACGAAAGAACGCGCACGGCCGGTGACAGTGCACGGACCACGGGGGCAAAATTCAAGGTTCTTCGCTGTTTTCCGGGGCTGGGGGATAGAATAGAATCTCCGGGCCATGATCGCGGAGAAAGCCTTTGGACAACTTTTACAACTGGACGAGCGGTGGGAAGTAACGGCGGCGG
>CAITIX010000422.1 GCA_903892565.1 uncultured Acidobacteriia bacterium | reverse complement strand
TCCGTGTGAGCGGCCGGCATATAAATGGTTTGAACCGCCTCACCGTTCAGAAAGACGTTGTGCTCGTCTTCAATAAAAGTGGAAGAGGGTTGGGCCAGGGTCGGGTACGGAGACTTCTGTCCGGTTGGTGCGCTCATGCGTACCAGCACATTTTCTTGGGCCAGGATCGCCGCCGCTCCTTCGTTGTCGATCGTAATGCGTCCATCGCCGACGGCTCTGGCCCCGGGTGGGGAGGGAATCAACGACTGGCCCGCTTGCGCAAACTTGTCATTGTTGCCGACATGATCGGCATCAGCGCTGGTGTTGATAATGAAACGAATTGGCTTGTCCGAAAGCTTCTTGATTTCGGCTAGAATGCGCCCCGAAAGGCCCGCGGAACCTGTATCGACAACCACAACTCCCGTTTCACCGATCTGCACGCCGATGTTGCCGCCACCGCCTGCGATGAGGTAAAGATTCGGCCGGACCTGCAGGACTTCGATGTCATTTCCTTGCGCGCCCGCGAACGGAGATAGTGAAGCGAGACTCAGTAGCCCGACGCTGAGTCGCACAAGCGCCCGCCTGCCATTGCCCGGATTCATCGTGGTTCCAGTCGTATTGCGGTTGACATGCCGTCTACTACTTTTTCTTCCACAGTGCGCCGGTGACCTTGAGGCGGATCTTGACCAGGCTTCGCCGGTCCGTAATGTAAAGCGTCTTGCCGTCGGGGTCACCGAAATTCATATTGGTTCCCGGCTCAGGTAAAAGGATCGTGCCCATGTGTTTTCCTTCCGGAGAAACGATCCAGACACCACCGGGGCCGGTGCTGTATATGTTGCCCAGTTCATCAATCTTCATGCCGTCGGGATTGCCCGGCGTTTTGTCGCCGTTCATGTCGATCAATACTTTCCCATTCGCGATCGTGTCGTCCGGCTGAACGTCGTAGCGCATGATGAGGCGCCGCTGCGTGTCGTTCACGTAGAGGATCTTCTCGTCCAACGAGAGCGCGATCCCGTTGGGGGTTCGATAATCGCTGAGCAGCAGCTTGACGGCTCCATCCTTAATCAAAAAAACTCCCGGTGTGGGCAACTCCATGTTTGGATTGTTGGCTGCACGAGGATCCGTGAAATAGATGGCCCCGTCCGACTTCAAAACCAGGTCATTCGGCCGACTGAGGCGTTTGCCTTCGAACCGATCCGCCAAGACGGTTCTTTTTCCATCCTTTTCGATGCGAACGATTGCGCGGTCGCCTTGGGCGCAGAGAATCAGGCGGCCCTGCGGATCCAGAACAATGCCGTTTGAACCGAAGTTGCTGATATTCAGCCGCCCATTGCCGGCAACGTAGCCCTGTAAGCCGACTGCTGCGAGTTCGCCCGTGTATCCGCTCTTCTCTAGATACGTGGACATTTTTCCCTCGGGGGTCCATTTGTAAATCGCATTCGCCCCGATATCACTAAATAGGAGGTAGCCGGATTTGCCTTCCGGCATCCAAACGGGGCCCTCGGAGATTCCGAAGTAGTCAGCTTTAAGGACCTGAAGTTTGGCGTTGTCCGCCATCACCCGATCCAACGCCGGATCCAGTTTGACGACAGCTTTGCTCTGCGCGAGGAGCGGCAGCGAACAAGAAAACACAATTCCGAGTGCGGCCACGCGGCCGAATACTGAAACCCCTGACACCTCGTTGCCCCCTTTTGCCGTCAAGCTTCGAATCCACCTAGGCCACTGGCTAAATCGAATCTCGGCAGACCATCCTACGGCGGTGCGCAGGATGGAACAAGTAAACCTCGCGCGCTTACCGTTACTGTTAACTAAATTTTGGCGCGTAACCCGTTTGAAATAGAAGCACTTGCTGGTGATTGACGAATGCAGTCCCATCGCCCGTGGCCATCGCCACTAGAACCACTTCTTGTACTTTCCTTCCTTCCGCACGGTCTCTCGGGCGTGTAGCATCAAACTAATTCCACCGCACAACTAACGTGCTAACGCCAATCTATGCCCGGCCCCATTGAACGTCTATGGGCAGTCTGATATGCTTTCGCATGGCCGCGACGACGGCCAACACTAAGAATGGCGCTCGTCACAACGGGTAACGGATGAACAAGCCCCTTCACAACGGCCGCGTCGCACAAGTTCCGGGCTCCTCTGAAACTGAGGCCCTGGCTGCGGACGCGACATTCGAAGACCGGGTTCGGATGGAACTCTCCAGGGTGCTGTCGAGCAAGACTTTTCAGATCGCCGAGGCACAGAAGAGGTTTCTCAGATTCGCTGTCGAGCATACGATCGCGGGAAGTGCCGGCGAGGTTAAGGAGTACACACTCGGGGTTCACGTTTTCAACCGAGGAGAACGGTTCGACCCGCGGCTCGATCCGATCGTGAGGGTCGAGGCGCGGAAATTGCGGACTCGTCTGACAAAGTTCTACGAAGCCGAAGGGGGGCAACTTCGCATCCAACTGCCGCCGCGCGGCTACGTGCCTGTTTTTCGCGAAGTCGGTCCTGACGCAGCACCTTCTGAAGAGCCGCCTGTGGAGGCCGCTGACACGGTTCGATCAGATATCGGCGTAACCGTGCCAGACGAGCTCGCCCCGGAGCCAGCCGCCATTTGGGGGGAAAGCGTTCCGTCTCCCCGCCACGTCGCCCCCAAAGGTTGGCCCGCGATGGGCGGTCTGACCTTTCTCAAAGAGTTCGCAATCTCCCGCAGGCCTGGCATTATCGTCGCTCTTCTGGCCCTAGCAAGCTTGGCAATCTATGCCGGTCACTTGATTCTGCAGGAACGGCGGGTAGCGAACTCTCCTGCCTCAATCGCTGTCTTGCCATTCCAGAATCTCGGTGGCAAGGATGATTCGTTCAGCGATGGCTTGACTGCCGAACTTATCGATTCCCTGGGCCGCGTCGGCGGCTTGCAAGTCGTCGCCCGAACTTCCGCTTTTCAATTCCGCGGCTCATCTGCGGACATTCGCGAAATTGGCAGGAAACTGAACGTCCGCGCCGTGCTGGAAGGTAGTGTCCGCCTCTATGACAATCGTTTGCGAATTACGGCCGAGCTAGACGACACGCGCAACGGTTTTCGCATATGGTCGGACAGCTACGAACGGGATCTTGCCGATGTTTTGCTGGTGCAGCGAGACATCTCCCAGGCAATTGTCTTGGCTCTGCAGGGGCAACTTGCTCAGATGGGCGCACCACAACAACTCAAATTCGCTCCGTCCAAAGCTGGACCGGTCAACACGGAAGCGTATCGCGACTATCTTCGCGGCGTCTATTTCTGGAACAAGCAGACCGGGCAATCGATCGAAACGGCCAAGGGGTATTTTGAGAGCGCCATTGCGCTGGATCCATCATACGCAGCCTATTACACAGGATTAGCCCGCTGCTACGTGAACTTGCCGGCGTTTTCAACGGCACGCGCGGGCGAAGTCGCACCCAGAATTCGAGAACTCGCAAGCAAAGCACTGGAACGAGATAGCAGTCTCTCGGAAGGACATATCGATCTGGCTTATGCGGCCTTCCTGGAATACGATTGGGAGAACGCCGATGCCGAGTTCAAGAAGGGCCTCGCGTTGAGTCCCGGCGATGCCGTCGCACACCGCCTCTATTCTGCGTACCTCAGCGACGTGGGCAGGGTTAAGGAGTCTCTTGTCGAAAGCGAAATTTCACAGCAACTCGATCCCGTATCCCCTTACATGCTGGAAGGAATGAGCCGCGCTCTGTATCGCTTGCGCCGCTACGACGAGGCGATTCAGTCAGTGAAGAAAGCTCTGGCGCTTGATCCCGAGTATGGTTATGCGCATCTCGCCCTTGGTTTGACGTACATACAACAAGTGAAATATACCGAAGCCCTGGCGGAACTGAAGCTGGCACAGGAGCATATGGGCGATAGCCCTACGCCGCTTGCCGCCATGGCTCGCGCATACGTCTTATCCGGACAGCCGGCGAAAGGTCGCCAGGTCCTACAACAATTTTTGGATCAGGCCGCCAAGGGATCGTTCCCGGCTAAGCCCATCGCCGACGTCTATCTAGCTCTTGGCGATCGGGAGAAGGCGCTTGATTGGTTGGCAAAGGGGACGAGTGCCAAAGATGTGCACATGTACCTCTTGTCGGATCCGATCTATGATGACCTAAAGTCGGATCCTCGCTTCCAACGTTTAGTAGAACAGGCGGGCCTGAAACGGGTTCTCTAAACAGTCGATTCTTCGCAAGTTCGCCTTCTGAAATCAATCTTTTCCGCATCGCTCCGCAGTTAACGTTTACGGTAAGTTCCAAAAAGCATTTGTGTTCCGCTCTCGCGGTGCCCTAGAATGCCTGGGTCGAAGTATCGGTGCTGTCGCAGTCGCTGCGAGGCAAACCAGCGAATAGGACAATGAACTTACAAACTAGGATCGGTCTCGCATTTTCCCTTGCGGCTCTCGCTGCGGCCGGGCGTTTCGCCGCCCCCGCTGCCGCCCAGGGGAACGGTACGGCTTCCGCCAAGCCGGAGATTTCCGCCGCTGAATTTGAGCGGGTCTTTAAGCAAAACAACAATTGGGGACGCTGGGGAAAGGACGATCAACTCGGCACGCTCAACCTCATTACGGAAGCCAAACGCAAACAGGCAGCCGCGTTGGTGAAAACCGGCGTCACGGTATCCGTGGCTCACGACCTCGTCACGGAAGAAACTCCCGATAATCCCGCGGGACGATTCAAGCGTGAGGTGGCGCCCAATTTTCGAACGGATACCTATTTCTTCCAGTTCCACGGAACCTTTGTCACCCACCAGGACGCTCTTTGCCACTACACGTTTAACGACCGGATTTACAACGATCGGCCGCTCAACACAAAGGACTGCTTCCCAAGCATCGAGAATCTGAAGAATGGAGTGGTTACGCGTGGCATCCTCATCGATATCCCGCGGCTGAAAGGCGTTCCGTATTTGGAGCCGGGCACGAGGATCTATCCCAAGGACATTGAGGCTTGGGAAAAAATGGCGGGCGTCAAAATCTCCTCTGGCGACGCGATCATCTTGCGAACTGGCCGGTGGGCGCGGCGAACCAAGCTGGGTCCTGAGAAGGTCCTGGGGAATTCCGCCGGATTCGATCTTTCGGTAGCGCCTTGGCTCAGGGCGCGGGACGTAGCACTTGCGGGCGGAGACGTTTCGGTCGAAGCGCAGATCACGCCTGTTTTCGTCGAGGGCCAGACCACGCCACTCCACACTTTCTGCATCGTCGGGCTCGGGATGCCGATCATCGACGATTTTGATCCCGAAGAACTTGCAGAGACTGCGGCGAGGCTCCATCGTTGGGAATTCATGATCGTCGTCGCGCCGCTGCGAGTTCCAAACGGTACAGGGAGCCCGGTCAATCCGATTGCGATCTTTTAGGGCAAGGCTCGTAGGGCGGGCTCGCGGAAGGATATTGGGGGGTGAATCAGCGGTGCACCGGATGAGAAACGCGATCGGCGAGACTACGCACCGGGCGGCAATGCGCATGGCTCCGACGGTCGTTCTGATATTGCTCGGTCTGATTTTGCTCGACATGCTTCGCGTCGAGCGTGCGCAGGCGCAGGTTGTCGGCACCAACGACGTCGATGTCGTCGCCATCAAGCCGAACTTCTACATGATCGCCGGAGCCGGCGCGAATATCGCCGTACAAATCGGCCCGCTCGGTGCGATTCTTGTCGATGCGGGCACGGCCGAAATGTCCGGCAAGGTTGTTGCGGCGGTGGGCAGGCTGACACCCCGGCCCATCCGCTACATCATCGACACAAGTGCGGATGCCGATCACGTGGGCGGTAATGCCAAGCTCTCAAAGGCGGGTGCAACGGTCCTTTCGGGCGCCGTCGGCCAGCGCGGAATCGACGAAGATACGCTAACCAATGGTGGCGCCGCCAGTGTTCTGGCGCACGAAAATGTCTTGCAGCGCCTCAGCAGTTCTCCTCAAATGGCCGAAGCGCTCTGGCCCAGCAAAGTGTATTCGGGCCATGGCTACTCCATGTATCTGAACGATGCCGGGATTCAAGTTCTGTATCAACCCGCGGCGCACTCCGACAGCGACAGCATCGTCTTTTTCCGGCAATCCGACGTGATCGTAGTGGGCGATATCGTAGATTTGAATCGCTTCCCCGTGATCGATTCCGCGCACGGCGGTAGTATCCAGGGTGAGATCGACGCCCTCAACCGCGTTCTCGATATGGTCATCCCGCCATTTCCACTGGTCTGGCAGGAAGCCC
>CAITIX010000421.1 GCA_903892565.1 uncultured Acidobacteriia bacterium | reverse complement strand
TTCCTACGCCACCACACCCGAATCTTCAAACCCCGGAGCAGCGCCCACACCCACCGTCATCTCCCCCACGCCTTGCACATAAGACAACAGCGTATCGCCCGGCTCAATCGGACCCACGCCCTCCGGCGTCCCTGTGATAATCACGTCGCCGGGATAGAGCGTATAAAACAGCGACGCCATCTCGATCAGCTCCGGCACGCCCAAAATCAGGTACTTCGTGTTCGAGCTCTGCTTCGTCTCGCCGTTTTTCTTGATCCACAGATCCAGCACACCCGGATTCGGGATCTCATCCGCCGTCACCAGCCACGGACCCAGCACCGTATAACTGTCCGCCGATTTGCGAAAGCTGCGATCCTCCGAACCGCGAATCGAAATATCCAGGCCAATCGAATATCCGGCCACGTATTCCAGCGCGTCCTCTTTCGAAACCTTGTTGCAGCGTTTGCCGATCACCACCGCGAGCTCCACCTCGTGATCGTTGCGCCGCGCCAGGTGCCGCAGCGCGATGCCCTCGCTCGCGCCCACCAGACTGCTATTGGCCTTGAGGAACAGCCCCGCCTTCTGAATCGTCAGCGTGTGCGAAGGATTATTCGAATGGATCTGAACGTCGGCTTTCGCCTCTTCCAAATGCTTCGTGTAATTCACCGGAGCCGCCACAATCTTGCCCGGATTCGCCACCGGACTCAGCAACTTCAACCCCGCCAGCGGCACCGATCCCGCCGTGGGAGCCACTTCGCGAACGCGCGCCACCACGCGATCCAGATTCGCGATCATCACGTCATACTGCGGCAAAGGATAGTGATACGCGGGCAACGCATCGAGCGCCGCCGTCACATCCTTCACCTCGGAGCCTTCCACCAACCCCAGACGTCCTTCTCCGAATCGGCACAATTTCACGAATCTTCCTCCCGTTTTCTTATCGCTGGATGATTGCGTTGTATAGACGCGCTAGTTTGCACGTCGACCACGCCGCCTCCTATCAATCTTATCTTGCGATTCACTCGCCTGGAGTGCGAAATACGATGCACCGTGGAATACGACGAACCGCCGCAACCTGATATATTATTCAGCTGGGTGCAAGTCTGAGCGGAACTCCGGATCAGCGCGCACAGGAGGTTGAAATGAAAATCGGCAGCTTGGCGTGGCTTTTGCTCTGCGCCACCATAGCGAGCGTCCCCGCGGCCGCGCAAGTAGATTTTTCGGGCGAATGGGCCCCGCGTTTTTACGAAGATCAGCTGGAGCGCGTTCCCGGCCCCGAACTCGGCGATTATCTCGGCATCCCCATTAACGACGCCGATCGCATGCGTGGCGATACCTGGAGCGCATCGCTCATCACGCTGCCCGAGTGGCAGTGCCGCCCGCACTCCGCCGATTACATCTGGCGCGGCCCGTCGAACCTTCGCATCTCCAAGGAAGTCGATCCCACCACGCGTCAAACCGTCGCGTTTCACGCCGAATGGCTCCGCTCCATCGATCGCCCCATTTATCTCGATGGTCGCCCGCATCCTCCCGAATATGCCGCGCGCACCTGGGCCGGCTTCTCCACCGGCAAATGGGATGGCGATGTCCTCAACGTCACCGTCACGCACGTAAAGGAAGGCTACGTACGCCGCAACGGGCTCGCGCGCAGTGAAAAAGCGAAGCTCACCGAAAATTGGATTCGCCACGGCGATTGGCTCACTGTCGTGACCTATGTCGACGATCCGGTTTATCTCACTGAACCTTTCGTACGCAGCACCGACTACGAGCTCGATCTGCACCAGCAGATCCCGCCCTACCCCTGTGAAGTCGTGCGTGAGGTGGAACGTCCGAAGGGCGCGGTGCCGCACCTGCTTCCCGGCAAGAACGATATGGTGAAAGAATTCGGCGTGCGCTACGGCGTCCCCGAGGAGGCCGCCCGCGGAGGCGCTGCCACCATGTATCCCGAATATCGAAAGAAGCTCGAAGGCGCGAAGGCCAAGAGACCCAACGCGCCGGATTTCCGAGACTAGGCCCCCATGCGAAACATCATTTTCAAATCGTCCATCCTGTTGGCGAGCGTGCTCGTGATTGCCGCTGTCGCCCAGGAAAAACAGACCCCGGCGACCAAGCCCGCTATCGAAATACTTCCCGTTCGCGGCAACATTTACATGTTGATCGGCGCCGGCGGCAACGTCACGGCGTCCATTGGATCCGAAGGGATTCTGCTGGTCGATACCGGACTCGCCAACAATGCCGACAAACTTTTGGCAACCGTAAATAAGCTCAGCGTGGATGTGGAAACCAAAGGACTCCCCAACGTCAACGTGGGGCCTCCCAAAGCCATTCGCATCATCGTCAACACCCACTTGCACGGAGATCATACCGGCGGCAACGTGGTGCTGGGGAAGGCTGGCCGCACGTATACCGGCGGCAACGTCGCCGGAAATCTTGCCGACGCCGGCGAGCAGGCGGCTATTTACGCCCACGAAGAAGTCCTCAATCGGATGTCCTTTCCTGCGGCGGGCGAGCCCAAAATCGCGTTCGAGGCGTTTCCCACGGATACGTATCACACGGAAGGCATGAACCTCAGCCACTTCTTTAACGGAGAAGGCGTGCAGTTGATCCACGCTCCGGCGGCACACACCGATGGCGACACCATGGTGTACTTCCGCTCGTCGGACGTCCTCGCCACGGGGGATGTATTTGTGCCCAGTGGTTATCCCGTGCTCGATCTCGATCACGGCGGGAGCCTGCAGGGCAGCATCGATGCGCTCAATCATATTCTGGATGTCGCGATTCCCGAGTATCGCCTGGAAGGCGGCACCATGATCGTCCCGGGACACGGGCACCTGTGCGACATCGCCGACGTCGCCTACTATCGCGACATGGCGACCATTATTCGCGACCGCATGCAGGACGCCATCAAGCGCGGCCTGACGCTGCCGCAAATCAAAGCCGCCAAGCTCACCTACGATTACGACGGCATCTACGGCGCGACCTCCGGCTTCTGGACCACCGATAAATTCCTCGACGCGGCCTACAAGAGCCTGACCCAGAAGAAGGCTGCGAAATAAGAAGCAGGCTGCCAAATTAAGAAGCTGGCTGCCAAATTAAGAAGAAGGCTGCGAAATAATATGAATCCCCTGAAAACGAATCTGCAGCGCGCCGCGCTTGTGCTGGCTTGCGCCTCATTCCTCGGTCTTCCATCGAACACGTTTGCACAAGGCCGTGGCGGCCAAGCCCCCGCCACCGCGAAAGCTGCCGCACCCATCGATCTTACCGGCTACTGGGTTTCGCTCGTCACCGAGGATTGGCGCTATCGCATGATGACGCCCTCCAAAGGCGACTATCCCAACGTCCCTCTGAACCCCGCCGGACGTGCTGCCGCCGATGCCTGGGACCCCGCCAAGGATGAAGCCTCTGGCGACCTCTGCAAGGGCTACGGAGCCGTGAACATCATCCGCATGCCCTCTCGCCTGCACGTCACCTGGCAGGACGACAACGCTCTCAAAGTGGAGATCGACAACGGCACCCAGACGCGCTTGCTCCACTTCCCTGCCTCAGCCATCCCGCAAGGGGAGGCCACCTGGCAAGGAGATTCGCGCGCGCGCTGGGAGTTCGCCGGCGGACGCCCCGCAGGCGGTGAAGGCGGACGCGGCGGCGACCTCGCCGTGGTCACCACGCACATGAAAGCCGGCTACATCCAGAAGAACGGAGTGCCCTACAGCGCGAACACCGTGCTCACCGAACACTTCGACGTGATCCACGAGCCGGACGGCAAAACGCTCCTGCTCGTTACGGAAATGATCGAGGATCCCATGTACCTCGCGCGCCGCTACCAGCGCTCCACCCACTTCCGCAAACAGAACGACGCGGCTGGCTGGGATCCGCAGCCCTGCTCGGCGAAGTAGAGTACGAAGTTAGAACGCAGGTCGAGCTCGAATGTAAATCGAGCTCTCACCTGGGACAAGCTTTTAGGCCATTTTCTGAGTGAATGTGGGGCAGCCCTTCTGGGCTGCGAGCCGGGCTTCTGCCCGGCTCACTAGAAGAAAGTCCTTCTTCCTGCCGAACTCCTACAAAAACGCCGGAGTATACTGCCCCGGGAACGCCGGCTTCACGCCGAGCGCTTTCGCCGCGTGCAGCGCGAAGTACGGATCGCGCAGCAGCTCGCGGGCCAGCGTCACAGCGTCCGCTTTGCCGGATTCCACGATCTCGTTGGCCTGCGCCGCTTCCGTGATCATGCCAACCGCGGCCGTCATAATCCCCGCTTCCTTGCGAACTTTTTCCGCGAACGGCACATTGAAGCCCGGCTTGAACTCCGGCTTCTGATGCGCCACAACGTTGCCAGACGAGCACGTGATCAAATCCACTCCAGCGGCCTTCGACGCCATCGCGAGCTTTACGGAATCTTCCACCGTGAAACCTCCGTCCGCCCAATCGACCGACGAAATTTTCATCATCAGCGGCATGTCTGCCGGGATGGCGCCCCTCACGGCTTTGATCGTCTCAATCGTGATGCGGATGCGATTCTCGAGCGACCCGCCGTACGAATCCGTGCGCGTATTGCTCAGCGGCGACATGAACTCGTTGAGCAAATATCCGTGCGCCGCGTGAATCTCGACCACACGGAACCCGGCTTTTACGGCGCGTTCCGCAGCCTTCGCGTGCGCCTCGATGACGCCCGCGATTTCTCCGGACGTCAGCTCGTGCGGCACGCCGTCGGTGGGACGAAACGGAATCGGCGACGGTCCCACAATCTGCCATCCGCCTTCCGCGACGGGCAAAAACGCCCCGCCTTCGCGCGGAAGCTTCGTGCTCGCCTTGCGGCCTGCGTGCCCAATCTGAATCGCCGTAACTGCACCGCGGGCCTCAATGAATTTCGTAATCTGCGAAAGCTTGGTGATGTGCTCGTCTTTCCACAATCCCAGACATCCCAGCGTGATGCGGCCTTCGGGAGTAACACCCGTCGCTTCCACCGTGATCAAGGAAACACCGCCCACGGCGCGCGAGCCCAAATGCACCAAGTGCCAATCGTTGGCAAATCCGTCTTCCGACGAATACTGGCACATCGGCGACATAAATACGCGATTGCGCAGCGTCACGCCGCGAATCGTCAACGGTTGAAACAACGCCACTACTTTTTCAGACGGAGAAGGATTGCTAGTTGCCATAAGAACTGAACTCTTTCCTTTGAAGCGATGGATCCTCCGGCTTACGCCGCGAGGTGATAACCCGCTCCGCAGAGCGGGGATGACACAAATTCGTTGCCGACCACTGAATTGCCGTCGACCTAATTACCATCGACGGAGAACGCCAGGAACACATTGCCCGGCATCACAGGATTGCGCGAGTAACCGGAGTTCGAAAACAGCATGCCGCCCGCCACCGCCGGACCCGTGCCGTTCATCGAGCCTCCCCGCGCCTTCACGCCGTTGACCGTTTGGAAATCCTGCAGCGTGTCGAAATCCCAAATCATTTTTCCGGTGGCTGTTTCGAAGCCGCGCAGATGTCCATCGAGCGACGTCGCAAACACCACGCCCGCGATCAACGCGACTGCTCCAGGTTGCCCCGCGCTGCATCCCTTTGTGCCCAGGCACGCCGGTTTCGGAGCAGGCGTCTGCCACACGATCTTGCCCGTTGCGATCTCCACCGCAACCACGCCGCCGCCCGCTTCCGGATTCCCCGGATCCCAGTCGGAGATCGAATAGTACGCGTTCTTGTCGTCCGCCGCGCTGCCCCAAATCAGGCCGCCCTGCAGTCCGCCCTTGGAAACACGCGTGGACCAAATCACTTTGCCCTGCTTGTCCGGATCCACGCCGTACACCATACCGTTCTTTTGTCCGAACACCAGAATGCGGCCCTTGCCCAGCGGCTTCAGGATCGGAGATACGCCGATGTCCTGATTCACGCCCTTCTTTTCCGGGCAGTTCGCCTTCACTTCCATCAGGCATCCGAAGTTATACACGTCGTCCGCCAGATACTGATGGCCCCAGACGATCTTGCCGGTCTTCATATCGAACGCCACCAGCGAGTCGCTGAACTTCGTCGCAGGCTCGCGGAAATTCACGCCCGTGCCCGTATAGAGCAGCGATTTCTTCGCGTCCACCGTCGGCGTGGACCATGGCGACGAACCCGAAGGCCCCCACATTTCCGTACCCACCGATGTATGACCCAGCAACTTTGGCTCTTCCGGAATCACGTACGTCTTCCACAACTGCTTCCCGGTCTTGGCATCCAGCGCCACCATGCTGCCGCGCAGTGTGCAGCACTTGTACTTGGCATCACCCGCCACCACTTCCTCTTCGCCTGCCGATACCGGAACGTACAGCTTACCGTCCACCAGCTTCGGCGTCCCCGTGACGATCGCCAGCGGATGCTCGTCCAAATGCTGCTTCCAAATCACATCGCCCGTATCGGTCTTCACGGCGTAAACGTACGCATGCAGATCCGCGAGATATGTCGTGTCCCCATCGGGGCTGATGGTAAAGCCCGCACGCACGCCTTCGGACGCCTTGAAGTTCCAGCGGATGCACCCGGTCTTCTGGTCCAGCGAGTACACGTTGCCATCCGCCGTGCCCACCATCACGCGACCGCCGTATACCGTCGGCGTCCCGAACGACGTCGTGATGCCCGGGAATCCAAACGCCCACTTCAACTTCAGCTTGGGAACCGTGTCCGCGGAGAGCCCCGAGGCCGGCTGGAACCGGCTGTTCGTGAGATCCACGCCGTAGGACGTCCAGCTCGGCGCGTTCTTCGCGAGCGCCATAGGAGCCGAACAAAATGCCGACTTCGCCATGCCTTCCGTTGCTTCCGTCCCCAGGAATTTCGCCACCGCCATGCGTTGGCCATCGTTCAAGCCCGCCGCGATCGCCTTCATCTTGCCTTCCTGCAGCGCCGATAGAATCGACGTCCAGGGCATTTTGCGCAGCACGTCGGGAAGAGGCGCCTGCGTAGGCGATCCGTCCTTGTGGCAATTCACGCAAAGCTTATTGAAAACCTCGGCGCCTTCCTGCGCGTGCGCCGCGACGCCGCTGATGCAAAGCAGTACTGCCGGAATCAGTACCCGGCGCGAATAACGGATGATGACAGACGTAGTCTTCAAGAGGCGTACTCCTATTTGCTGATGCTCCGCCCAACGAATACAGCGGGCCGCGGGCTCTGGTCAATTATATCGGGTTCTCCAGGCTCCTGCGGCCGATGACTCCTCCGTACAGTCACCAAACCCAAGTGCGGATGTGATTGAAGTTGATCACATCGATACCCTGCTTTGACAAAGTGCCATAGAGTGGAAAGTCGTCCGTGAGCACCAGCATACCTCTCCTGGAAACCACTCCGATGGCCGCGTCTGCGAGGCCCAGTCGGCCAAAGTTCACGTCGGCGACTAACTGGCGGCTTTCGTCGTAAGATTCGGCTCCTCGCTCCGCCCACTCCTTGAATAGGGCCTGAAAGCGCTGCTTTTCCTTGCCGTGGAACGGGAGCAGGTCGTCCACCTCAGTCAGGACGTGCGGCGTAGTGACCACCACTGAGAACCTCCCGACGATGCCCTCCAGCAACTCATATTCCTTGATGGAATAGGCGCGAGTACGGTTACATTCCGGGACTCGTCTTTTGTTGGTCCGTCCCACCAGGAGAAGGATCAATAGGTTGGCGTCGAGCAGCAAACCGTTGGCACGATGCTTTTCGATGAGCCGCAGGACCTCGCTCATTCCGCGTGCGCGAGTTCCCGGATCTTCATGGAAAGCACGTGGCCTGACGCGGCGTCCACCGC
Organism: uncultured Acidobacteriia bacterium; assembly: GCA_903892565.1. Taxonomy (GTDB): domain Bacteria; phylum Acidobacteriota; class Terriglobia; order Bryobacterales; family Bryobacteraceae; genus Palsa-187. The sequence continues at coordinate 4,804 of CAITIX010000421.1, read as the reverse complement.
AAAGGTCTTGTACTCTCTTGGCCGCTCCGGCTCAAAAAGAGTTTGAGTGCGGCTGACGGGATCGGCCTTGCGAAGCCCTCCGATGATCGCATCGAGACGCGAGTCCGGTTTCAGCATACTGAGCGTAATATCCCAGACCTCTTTAGAGCCAGACTGAGTCAATTCCACTTCTTCGAGGCGCATCTCCCTGGCTCGCTCAGGGCCAAGGACGTCGTTAGCGAAGACCATCGCATTTGTGACCGCGTCTTTGATCGGGATCATACCTGGAAAATAGCACAAAGCGCGGAACGCGTTCCGCGGAGCGATGTCAAGGCGGAGCAGTGTAAAATAGTGCCGATGCATTACTACGGAAAATCCACCGACAGTCCCGTCGTCACTCCAGCCGCCTATCGCGATCATAGCCACGGCTATACGCAATCGCAGCTGATCAATCACACCTCCGGCTCCGTCCACACCGGAACCAGCTTGAACTTCCTGGAGCCTGGCGGCTCCGTCGCACCTCACGTGCACTCGTTTGAGGTCGGGATCTACATCCTCGAAGGCGAAGTGATCCTCGGCCTCGGCGATCGCGCCTACGCGCTCGTCGCGGGAGATTACGCGGCGATCAAGGTCGGGACGCCCCACTCCTGGAGCAACGTTTCCTCGACGCCCGCGCGCTGGTTGCGCATGGCCGCTCCCCAGCCCAAGCCCGAGGGCAAGGAGCGCGATACCTTCTTTTTTAAGAGCGGAACAGCCGGCTTCGTGAAAGCCGGCATCGCCGCAGCACAAGGCAAGCCGCTCTCCGCAGGCATCGCCGAAGGAGATCTACTCGGACATTTTGATGTCTCCGAGATTCCTCCGGTCGACCAGCGCACCTCGGCCATCGCCGCCGCGCCCGGGGTGTTCCTGAAATGGATGATCGACGAAAAGTTCGGCGCTCGCCACCATCGCCTGTTATTTATCGAATATCAACCCGGCGTCGGGATTCCGCTGCACGATCACACCTTCGAGGAATCCTACTTCATCCTCAGCGGCGAGATCGAAGCCGTCATGGATGGCCAGCGCTACCTCGCCAAAGCAGGCGACGTTCTATGGACCAGCGTTGGCTGCGTCCACTCGTTTACGAATATTGGCACCGAACCCGTGCGCTGGATCGAAACCTTCGCGCCTCAGCCTCCCGCGGAAAACGTCTTCCGTTTTATGGCCGAATGGGAAAAGAAGGCCAAGGAAATCGAAGGTTAGGGGTTACTGCAGGACCGGCTGCGGCCCGACCACACTCTGGTTCTTCTTCCGCACGTTGAACAAGCGCGACCCGCGGAAGCGTTCCATGTAGATATACACGACAGGTGTGATAAACAACGTCAAGAGCTGAGAAACCACCAGTCCGCCGACCACTGCTAATCCCAGCGGACGCCGCGATTCTCCACCGGCGCCCAGTCCCAGCGCGATCGGCAGTGTTCCCATCAGCGCCGCGGCGCTCGTCATCATAATCGGCCGGAATCGCACCAGGCAGGCTTCCACAATCGCCACGTCCGGCGCGCTACCCTGCGTCCGCTGCACTTCAAGCGCAAAGTCGATCATCATGATCGCGTTCTTCTTCACAATTCCGATCAGCATGATGATTCCAACAAACGTGTAGATGTTCAATTCGTCATGGAACACCAGGAGCGTAATCAAGGCTCCCAGACCCGCCGACGGCAACCCGGAAAGAATCGTCAGCGGGTGAATGAAGCTCTCGTATAGAATTCCCAGCACCATGTAAATCACGATGATCGCCATCGCCAGCAGCAGCCCGAGGCCCGCAAACGAGCTTTGGAACGCCGCGGCCGTGCCCTGGAAAATCGTGCGTATCGTCGCGGGCAAATACATACGTGCGGCTTCATTGATCCGATCGACGGCGTCGCCGAGCGACACGCCCTGCTTGATGTTGAACGAAATCGTAACCGATGGCAGTTGTCCGTAATGCGTAATCTGCAGTGGGCCAACCGTATTCTTGGGATGCGTCACCGAATCCAGCGGCACCAGCTTCCCGCTGTTGGATCGCAGATACAGCAGGTGCATGGCATTGGCATCTTTCTGGAATTGCGGGAGCAGTTCCATGATGACCTGGTAGTCATTGGTTGGAGCATAAATCGTGGAAACCTGCCGCGCTCCGAACGCGCTGAACAAGGCGCTTTCCACCTGCGTCGCATTGATGCCCAGCGAAGATGCCCGGTCGCGGTCGATATCCAATGTCACCTGCGGCGTAGCCACCTGCAAATCGCTATTGATGTCCTCCAGCCCCGGGATATCGTGCATGCGGTGCTCGAAGTCCGCCGCCGACCGATACAGCGTCGGCAGATCTGCCGCCTGCATGGTGAACTGATATAGACTGCGGCTGTTTTGGCCTCCGATGCGAACCAATGGGGGATTGGAGAAGAAGTGCTGCGCCCCCGGTATCGTCGCCATCTGCGGGCGCAGCTGTTCAATCACCTGTTCCGGCGTCAGCTTTCTTTCCGAACGCGGCTTGAGTTTTGCGGCGATTCGTCCAAAGCTGGACGCGGCACCCACGAATGCCGTGAAATGCTCGATATTCGGATTTGCCGCAATGAATTCCGAGGCTTTCAATTCCGAAGCCACCATCGCGTCATACGAGGCGTCTTGCGGAAACTGCGTCTGCGCCTGAATGAAACTTGTGTCGTCGGTGGGGATAAATCCCTTGGGCACCAGACCGAAAAGATAGACCGTCACCGCCAGCGTCCCGAAGGTAAACATCAGCGTCACAAAGCGATGGCGGACCACCTTCCGCAACGTCCAGCCGTAGGCGTCGCGCCATGCGTCGAACATTCTTTCGGTGGCTTGGTACAGCGCGTTGTGATGCTCGCTCGGCGGCGCTAAATAACGGCTGCATAACATCGGCGTCAGGCTGAGCGACACAAATCCCGAGATCATGATCGCCAGCATGATCACCACGGCAAACTCGTGGAACAAGCGCCCCACGATGCCGCCCATGAACAGCACCGGGATAAATACGGCGGCCAGCGACAAGGTCATCGAAAGCACCGTGAACGCGATTTCGCGCCCGCCCTCGAGTGCCGCCTCAAACCGCGACTTGCCCATTTCCATGTGGCGCACGATATTTTCCAACACCACGATGGCGTCGTCGACCACAAACCCTACCGCCAGCGTCAGCGCCATCAGCGACAAGTTATCCACCGTGTAGCCCAACAGCGACATGCCGGCGAACGTTCCCATGATCGAAAGCGGCAGCGCCAGGCTCGGGATAATCGTCGCCGAAAGATTGCGCAGGAACAGAAAAATGACCAGGATGACTAGCACCACCGAAAGGATCAACGTGGACTTCACGTCATTCACCGATTCGCGGATCGAATCCGAGCGGTCGTAAAGCACGTCCAGTTGTACGGCAGGCGGAAGTTGCGCCCGCAGCTGCGGCATCAACTTCTTGATGCGGTCCACAATCTCCACCGTGTTCGTACCGGGTTGCCTCATCACGTTCAAGGAAATCGCCCGGCGATTGTCGAACCATCCGATATTCTTGTCGTTTTCAATCCCAGATATGACGCGGCCCAACTCGCCCAGACGCACCGGGGCGCCGTTTCGATACGCGACGATCAGCGGTTCGTAGTTTTCCGCCGTGTAGATCTGGCCTTCGGTCTCGACCACGAACGCCTGCTTGTTCCCCCACAACGTCCCGGTCGGAAGATTCGCGTTGTGGCTATTGATAACGCTCTGTACGTCCTCCAGGCTGATGCCGCGGTCCAGCAGCTTGTTCGGATCCAATTGGACTCGGATCGCAAACTTCGATTGGCCGTTGATCGCCACCTGCGAAACACCATCGATGGTGGAAATCGATGGAGAGATCAGCGTTTCGCCGTACTCGTCCACCGTCGTGATCGGCAAACTGGTGGAGCTCATCGCCAACTGCAGAACCGGCTGATCCGTAGGATTTATTTTTTGGATCGACGGCGGAGCGGGCATGCTGGGCGGCAGCTTCCGCGACACCGCGGAAATCGAATTCTGCACATCCTGCGCGGCGGCATCGATGCTGCGGTCCAGGCTGAACTGCAGCGTAACGATGACGTAGCCGCGCGCGCTGGTCGACGTCATGTTATCCAGGCCTGCGATGGTCGAGAACTGGCGTTCGAGCGGCGCGGCTACGGCCGACGCCATCGTCTCGGCGCCCGCACCGGGTAGATTAGCTTGCACCTGAATCGTTGGGAAGTCGATGTTGGGAAGATCGCTGACCGGCAGGTTTCTATAACCCTGGATTCCGAACAGCAAAATCCCCATCATGACCAGGGCGGTCATCACGGGACGGCGAATGAATAGGGCGGTTAGATTCATGGTCCGACGTCAGGGTCGAGGGCTACAGGACCCGGGAACTTCCCGGAGAAGCACGTGAATAGACACCAAGCGCGCGGTCCCTTCCCTAGTGTATCTCGTACCTGCATAGAAGTAACGGAGCTCGCGGCTCGAAAGTTACCTACACGTGCAACTCTTCGCGCCGAATCATGCATTTTTGCGACCGCGCCGGCCCTCAGTCACAAGCCGCTCGTCCTTTTCCATCAATCACTTATGCGGATTTGCTCGACTCCGCCTGCTATCTTCAAATCGTTGGAACCCTTCCATGGGGCGCCCGCTGGCGGCTTCTAGGGCCGAATCCGCGGGCGCCGCTTTTTTGAGGGTGCACGATTTTTCGCAGATTGAGTTTTCTTGCTGGCCAGCAAGCGTTGCAAACTTTAATGATGCTGATCTCTCGGAGGCCCTTGAAGCCTTGCGTGCGGTGACTATACGGACTTTGGAGACGAGAGACCTCGAAATCGAT
>CAITIX010000420.1 GCA_903892565.1 uncultured Acidobacteriia bacterium | reverse complement strand
CCGAATCCCGTTGGGGCACTCCCAGCGGGATCCTATTCCTCAAGAATTCTCCCATCCGATCCATCGACTCCGTCACCGTGGCAGACGGCAGCGGTGGACGGTTCGCACTCTCGGCTTCCGACTACTGGACCGAGGACGACAATGAAGTCCACATCAAGCGAAGCATCCCGAACCGCGCCGCGATCAGCATCGCGTACACGGGCGGCATGGCGTACTCCACAGATGTATCGGTCGAGACGGTCGCCAGCTCCACCGGGACGCCATCCGGATCGTTCACGACCAGCGCAGGCGCATCCGGTGAAGTTGTGGCCGTGGACCTTGTCGCGAAGACGATTTCCATCAAGTGCCACTTCGGAGGATTCGCCAGCGGCGACATGCTGACCGGATCCGCTTGGTCTGTCGTCATCGGCGATACCATCTGCGAAAGCGTCCTATCGAACTTCCCCGATCTCGCCAAGGCTTGCGACCAGCAGGCGGTATTCATGCACCAGCGCCGAAATTCTCTCGGGCGTTCGTCGGTCACATCGGGCGGGAATACGACTTTCATTGGCGACTATGATTTGCTCCCAGGCGTGAAGCGCGTTCTCGAACTGTACGACCCGCAGATTCTGGCGTAAGATGGAATTCAAGTACGACGACACAGGCATTCGCGCCAAACTGGATCCGGCCAACGTCGCCAGGGCGTTCCGTGCCGCGAGCGCGGAGGCTCATGTTTGGGCGATTGACGAAGAGGGGCGATTCAGGCAGGAGCGACTAAGTGGTCGCCCTGGCTTGCGCCGCTGGACTGGTGGCCTCGCTCGATCTCTCCAACCGATCTTTGACCAGACACCTGCGTCGACCCGCGCCGGGTTCTTCTTCTCACCGAAGATGATGGGTCCAACCGGAGAAATCAACAACTACGCGAACATCCACGAAGAGGGCGGAATTGTTCGCCCCAAGAACGGGAAAATGCTCGCGTGGCCCGTCTACCAAGGCCCAGCCACTACCGCAGGTGGTCGCGCTCGATTTGCTGGACCCCGGCAATACCCCGGAAAGCTATTTTTCCACGAGTCAAAGGGGAAGATGTACTTCCTTGCGGAGTCGGTCGGAAAAGGCAAGATGGCAAAGCTGCGAATGGTCTACCACCTTGCTAGAAGCGTCGAGATTCCGGCTAATCTCGGATTTCGTACGTTCGCAGGGCAGGCACTTCGTCGCGGATCCGTTCGCGTTGAGCAGTCCTTCTCCGCATCCGTGGCCGCATGGGGGGAAAAGTGAGCGATCCGATTGCTGTCCAGGTCATCGCGCACGTCGAAACGCTTATCGGCTCGATCATCCGCATTTCCAACGGCTACTACTTCGACATCCCTGCCGATAGCGTTCTCGACCTGAAGAAGGATCTCGAAACGGACGGCTCCGGATTGCTTCGCGTGTCGGTCTATTCCTCCTCCTTCGAGAACCGGCAGCAGGGCGACGAAGCAGCGTACTCGCAGGTCATGACGACTATGCATTGCCACATTGACGGGTGCATTGCGGTCCAAGCCGACTACGAAAAGGAAGTCGGTCGGGCAATGGCTGACCTCGAAAAGGCGGTGATGAAGGACATTTCCCAGGGCGGCCTCTGCCTGAATACATGGTTTCTCGGCGGCGAGAAGTACGGGCTCCAGCCGAACGGCTTCGGGAACTTCACCGTCAATTTCGATGTCGTCCTTCGCCACGCCGTCAACGACCCTTCTTCCGAATACCAAACCACCTACAACTAGACGAGGGCCACCATGGTTTTTCACAAGTCGCGCCGCAATCTCTGCCTCCTCAAAGAAACGAATCCCGGAACGTGGATGACCTCCGCTTCGGTGTTCGTCGCCGCAGCCGCCGCGCTCCCGATGCGCAACCTCAAGGTTAAGACGCAGAACAAGGAGATCGAACGGTACATCGACCGCAACTCTTTGGACTCCCTAAACTCCCTGTTCTACGGCGAAGAAGGAGAAATCACGTTCGACACCGAGGTCTACGGATCCGGCACCGCTGGAACGGTCATTGGCACCGTTGACAAGGGTTTCGATCTGCTCATGAAGTCGCTGCACTCGTCCACCGTCACGGGCGGTACATCGGTTGTCTACAACCTCAACGTGTCGTCCCTGGTCCGGATCTCGGCAGGCGCAGAGTTCATTTCCGAGGATGGAACCGCTTCGATCCGGTTCGGAATCAAGGGCGCGATGGTTTCAAGCCTCAAGGTGG
>CAITIX010000419.1 GCA_903892565.1 uncultured Acidobacteriia bacterium | reverse complement strand
GTGGGACTGGGACGACTTCATCTCGCTTCCTACGGGTTATCCAGATTTAGACGCCGTACAGCGATTCGGTCTATCGGTTTCGAACGACTACCCTCCGGCAAAGGGTGGCGGATGGTGCAATCCTGCAGGAATAGGAGAGCTGAGACGTAAGCTCGATGAGCTCGAGGGAAACGATTCGGACCACAGTTCGAATCTGCCGTGAACACCCGCCTGTTCCCGAACCCTGTCGCCTGATTTCACAGATAGCGCGCGATCAACGGCACAGCGTAGAGCGATCATTGCCCCTTATCATAAACGCCGTCCCTGGCCCTGTCGGGCGGCACCGAAGGAGAAGTAGTCTCGTGGGATTTCTACTATGTGCGAAATCCTGGCCGATAAGCTCCGGTGTGGAGAACGGGTCAAAGCAATACCTGGCGTTTCGTGTGGCGCGGCAGGACTTGGCACTGGATTCGTCGCTCGTCCGAGCGATTGTGCCGATTGAGGAGATGACGCCGATTACGAGCACGCGTCCGGGCGTGATCGGCGTGGTGAGCCTGATGGGCAGCACCGTGGTTATCGTGGATCTGCGCGCGCGCCTGAAGCTGGCGGCGGCCAGCCAGGGATCGCAACGCAGGATCGTGGTGGTGCAAACGGCGAGCGGGCATCTGGCGGGATTTATCGCCGACCGCGTGGCCGACGTGATCCGTTATCGCTCGCGCGATCTGCGAAACGGGCTGCTGCGGGGCATGGGGCGTGTGCGCCGATTGGTGGATGTCGATAGCGTGGTGGAAGAAGACGACTTGGTGCGATTGTGGTCCGAGAGCGAGTAGCTCAGGATTGCAGAACGCGAATCCCGCAACCATCTGCGCAATAAAAGCAGATCCCTCGGCTACGCTCGGGATGACAAAAGAGAGGTAGGGGTGAAAACGCAGCAGCGTGGTGAGACGCGAGGCGCTGGACCGCTCCCTATCTATTAATTGATGGGGTCGCGGCTCGGGTCCGATGTGGCGCAAGTCCGGCATGAATCGCATTCGCAATTCTGGCAGGCTCTAGACTATCCTCCAAGCTCGGAGCTCAGCCTTCCAAGCCGTGGAACGCCTGCTCGATTTCCTTCTTGGCGTCGGGGCCGATGACGGTGAGCGGCAGGCGCGGAGGGCCGCCGTAGTAGCCGTTGATGTCCATGGCGTACTTCAAGCCGGGGATGCCGTACTTGGTGGTCACGAGCTGCGCGGCGCGCAGGATGCGGCGCTGCCAATCCATGGAGGCGTCGAACTCGCGGGTGCGGTGGGCTTCCCAAATATTCACGACGGTTTGCGGCACGGCGTTGGAGAACGCGAGAACTCCACCGGCGCAGCCGACGGCGAGAGATGGCGCGAGGATGGGCGCGGATCCGGTGAAGACCTGGAAGCCGGGCTTCACGTCCTTCATCATCTGAATGCACTTTTCCAAACTGCCGGAGCTTTCCTTCACCGCGAAAATGTTCGGATGGTGCGAAAGCGCGACGACGGCTTCGGGCGCAATATCGACGCCAGTCGCCTGCGGCCAGTTGTAGATCATGATCGGGATCTTGACCTGATCGGCCACGGCGCGGAAATAGAGCACCTGCGCGTCCACGCGATTGAGAAGGCTCTTGTAGTAATGCGGCGTGCGGACCATGGCCGCTTTGTAGCCGCGTTCGGCCGCAGCATTGGTGAGCGCGATGGTTTCGCGGACGCTTTCGACTCCGGTGCCCGCGAGGAGGATCTTGTTGGGCGCGGCGTATTCGGCCACCCAATCCCACAGCTGCAACTTTTCTTCGGTGGTGAGATAGACGCTTTCGCCGGTGGATCCGCAGACGACGTAGCCGGCAAGGCCCGTGCGATTCCATTTCTCGACGTTGTGCTGGACCTTGATTTTGTAGAGATCGCCGTTGTGATCGAAAGGCGTGGCGATGGGAGGAAGAATACCTTGCAGCTTAAACATGTTTGAATTTTAGACGTGAAAAAGGGCGGGCGCAGGGCCCGCCCCCTTTCGATGGAAACAAACTTCTTACTTCGCGAAGATGATAACGAGCGTGAACAGGGCCAGCGATTCGATGAACGCCAGACCGAGCACGAGCAACGTCTGAATGCTGGCGCCGGCAGCTGGGTTCCGCGCTACGGCTTCCGCCGCGCTCGCAACCGCCTTGCCCTGTGCCAAGCCGCAAAGGCCCGAGGCAATCGCCATACCGACCGCCGCACCCACGAACTTCAGTTCGCCGGCTCCGACGCCCGAGCTGGTCCCCTGCGCAAACACCGGCATTGCGGCGAGCATCAGGAACGCAAACACAATCAACATCATTTTGAAACGCATTCTACTGTACTTCCTTTCATATGAAATCCACACAGGAGGTGGTTCCGTCCGTGCCCTGGGGGGCCGGGGGCTCACACTGCGTGGTTAGTGCCCTAACTCTTCTTCATGGCCGTGTTCGGTGGCAGCGGCAACATAGATGATCGTCAGCAACGTGAAGACGTAGGCTTGGATCAGTGCGACGAACACGTGCAATCCCAGGCTGATGAGCACGCCCACCAGCTTGGATAACGGCGCGGCCCACACGGGGACCGGCATCGTCAAAAAGACATTTGTGATTTGCTCGCCGGCGAACATGTTGCCGAAGAGACGAACCGTAAGCGAAAGGGGCCGGATGAAGTGGCTCATCAATTCGATGACCACCATCAACGGCGCGAGCCACAGGACGGGTCCCATGAAGTGCTTGAGATAGCCGACGCCGTTGGCCTGAAATCCTTTGATGTTGTAGTAGAAGAACGTGACGATGGCGAGGCCCGCGGGAACCCAGGGCGATTGCGTGGGCGATTCAAACGCAGGAACCATGCCGATGAGATTCATCGAGAGAATAAAGATGAAGAGCGTGCCAAAGTACGGCAGATAGTGATCCGCATGATGGACGCCGGCTTCTTCGGCGGAGGTCTTCAGGAAGTCGCGAATCATTTCAAAGACGTGCTGCAGCTTGCCGGGATTTTCCACCGAGAGGCTGGAGCGCAACACGGCGGCGACGATCATCAGCAGTGCGACGACCAGCAGCTCCATCACGATCCAGTTTTCCCAAGGATGCTGCGGGTCTTTCGCCGTGAGGTGAACAAGATTGAGGAGCGAGTTCCCGACTCCGGCAAGGTATTGATTAAAGAGAGCGGTTAAGCCTAGTTGTTCTTCCATTTATATCCGTTATTTGGGGCTTTTGAGGCCTATTTGGGGCTTTTGAAGCCAGCGACGAGATCGAGCAGCACCGCCGCGAATGCCACCAATAGCCCAAGCATCATGGCCACAGGTGAACTTCCAAGAACTTTTATCGTAACATAGGCGGCCGCTGCGATCAGAGCGTAACGCAACACTAAAAGCACGGCGGTGAGGGCTCCGGGGCGGGCTCCCTGCCCCGAAATCATCTCGGAAAAACGGAACCAGGAGTGGATGCTGACGAGCGAGATGGCTGCGCCGACGAGAAATCCGGCGGCGGGTCGCAGGCCCCATCCGGCAAAGGTAACGACAGCGCCGATCGCGCCCAAGATCATGGCATTGCGCACAATGCGCGGCAGAGAGAGTTCGAGCATCCTTATGATTCTCGCTTAAGACGCCGAGCCCTTGCCTTGAATGTCTTTGTTCTGGAGCTGATCGCGCTTCATGTCGCGACGCAAGGATTGGATCAACTGCGCGAAGGCGCTGACGATGCCGAGGATCAGGAAGACGATTTTTAGGAAGCTGGTGTGCAGCCAAGTGTCGAGTCCATAGCCAATGAGATATCCCGCGAGGATGCCAGCGGGCAAAGACATGGCCATGGACGTATAGCGCGCGGACCGCAAGGCGAATTTGCGGTTCGCCGAAACATCCCCCAGGGCTGGTGCTGCGGAAACGGTGCCGCGCTTGGTTTTGAGGATGCCGGCGGCGGCGCTCGCGACTTCATTGATCAAGAAGCCCATCTTCGGATGCGAGGGTTCGAAATCCACGGGCAGATTCATCTCGCGCAAGGTTTCCGATGTCGTCGGGCCGATGGAGGCAACCACCGCGTGGGCCATGCCGCGGCGCGCGGCTTCGGCCAATCCAATCTTTTCGGCCACGCGAAACAGATGTTCCACTTGAATGGCGGCCGTGAATAATACGACGTCGATTTCGGCGAGCGCGAGCTTGCGGGCGGCCTCCTTTAAAGGCTCGATGTTTTCCGGAAGCTCCCATTGATAGACGGGGACCTTGGTTACTTGGGCGCCGCGTGCTTCTAGGCCGCGAATTAGTTCTTCGCTGGTGCGTCCATACTCCTGCACGGCGATGCGCTTCTCGGTGCGTCCCTCCGTGACCGCGAGAACTTCGCGCCAGGTGTTGGGCTCAGGCGCAGTGGCGGTGATCGGGACATTCCATTCGCGCATCACACCGGCGGGCTTGGGTCCGCGCACTACGACGGGAACTTTGCGGAGCGCTGCGGCGAGAGAATCCGCCGGCCAGCGCGTTTCGATCACTTGATTGAGAAACTTCGCGCCGACGCCGGTGAGGAAGATCACCATGTCGAAATCACCTGCAAAGAGGCGCTCGGCAAAATGCATGGCCTCTGTATTTTGTTCGAGCGGCACTTCGCGCACGGAGGGCGCAACGAAGGGATCGCCGCCCTGGTTGCGAATGAGGCGCTCGATTTCGACGGCTCTGCGGCTTTCAAGTGAGAGCACGCGGAGTCCGTCAAACGCCATATCTCTTAGCGTAACGCGATGGCGCTCCAACGGGAATCTCGATCGTGCTGGGAGGGGTGGATGATCTACTCGCCGCTGAGGACGTCAGAAGGTATTTTGAAGCGCAGCCTGTCCCCATTTTTCTACATTCGCGGACCCTTGCATGAACGGCTGCCCTTCGTCCAATCGTGATCTATTGCGCTACAGCACAGGAAGAGATCAGCCCCAGGAGGCTTTTGAGGTTGGGCTCGTCTACGAGATAAGAATTTGGGATGAAAGGCCCAACACCCGTCACCATTCCTTCGACAGTGCCGACAAAATTAACGGTCATTTTGCCGCAGTCGCCTCCGGAACTAGTTTTGAAACGCGTCTCAAGCTTTGGATTTGCGAGATCTCCCGCTGTGCTTGCAAACTCGCTTTTTTGCGCGGGGAGCGTATCTTCTGGTTCTGCCCACTGACCCTCGGTTTCGAAAACGTATCCAACGCCGATTTGTCGGTCTGAGTTGCCCGACCGAAGCTCGGTCCGCAGCGATTCCCAAGGACTCTGATCCAGCAGCGCGTTCAATGCATTTTTCCCGATCGGCCCAAGATTCTTTTCGAACTGCGGACGATCATTCTGTATCCAGGAAAGAATCAGCTGGTCGAAGGGGTCTCGGGGTTGCTGCAACCGGCATGTAAACACGATGCCTGGTTCGCGGACGCCCGAGACGTACGACGTGAGGCCCAGCGACAAAGCCATTGCCTGATCTAAGTTAAATCGGAGAAACGAAAGCTCTGGCGTGGCGATCATCCTCTGCAAGCGACGAGTTGCCGCGGGACCCTGTACTTTAGCGTAAGCAAGCAACAGCCACCCGGCCTTGCTGGCAAATCTCGATTGTTTTCCAAGGCTCGCGATGGAGTCGAGCGCTTGCTCGAGGTCTGGGATTGCCACCTTACCAAGCGCGATGATGGCCCCAACTGTGGATTGTTCCCTTCGATCTTGTTCGCTTTGCCCGCAACTGATGATGCGTACTGTCGTCTTGCTTTCCGGGGATTTGGCTTCGGTTAAAGACGCGATAAGCTCAGCACCTGAGGGCTCCCTCGACTGGCCTTCCACTCCGACCGGTTGACAGAGAACGAGACCGACAACCGCTAGACTAAGCACAACACGGGCGAGGGTCCGTATTGTAGGACATAGGCAAATGGGGGCAGACGAGTTTTCGAGCCGTCGCGTCATTGACATCAATATCGTCTATCCCTATATTCCTTGCCATTTTCGCATTTTCCCTTAGCGCAACGCGAAGGCGAGGACATCGGACAAATACTATTTCTGCGGAAGTTCGGCGCTGCGATGGGCGTCGATAGAAGTCTGCTGCCGGGCAATTCCTTGGTCCACAATTTTGGCGAGGCCGAAGCCGCCCTGCTTGGCCATCACTTGCGCGAATTGCTGGGAGGCCATGCCGAAGATGGTGTCGCTTTGCGAATCGTCGGTATCGTCGCCACTGAGGCTTCCGGGGTTTGCTTGATGCGCGGACTGCAGCATCTCTTCGATGAGGAGCCCTTCAAATTGCGTCGCGGCTTCTTTCGCGTCCTTCGGCTTGCCTGAACCGGATGCACTGGCTGCGCCGGATGGCAGCAGTGCAGACGCGGCGCTCGAGATGAGAGGAAGAATCGCCATTAGATTCCTTCGATCTCCGCTTCGATGGCTCCGGCGGCGCGCATATTTTGCAGGATGGCGATGATATCGCGCGGCGTGGAGCCGATCGCTTGCAAGGCGCGCGACAATTCTTCCACCGTCGCGCCCTGTTGCAGAATCACGTTCTGGGCTTTCGCCTCTTTGGCTTTCACATCCACTTCCGGTGTGGTGGTGGTCTGGCCTTGCGAGAACGGTGCGGGCTGCGAGACATCGAGCGTGGTGCGGACTTCCACACTGAGAGATCCGTGCATGATGGCGACGGGCGTGATGCGGACGTCCTTCCCGATGATGATCGTCCCGGTGCGCTCGTTGATCACGATGCGTTGTTTGCGATCCGGCTCGATGGTGAGGTTTTCCATCTCGGCGACGAATTCGATGGGCCGCGTGGAGTAGCTGGCGGGGACATCTATGGACACGAGCGCGGAGCTTTCGGCCTTGGCCACGGGGAGTCCATTGGTGGCGAAGTGCTTGTTCAATGCGGCCACGACGCGCGATGCTGTCGTGAAATCGGCTTCGTGCAATTGCAGCTTCAAATGCGACGACGGAGCGACGGAAGGCGGAGAGCGTTCGACGATGGCGCCTTCGGGAATGCGTCCGACGGTGGGATGATTTACGGTTTGCGTGTTGCCGCCGCGACCGGCGACGAAGCCTCCGGTCATGACGGGGCCTTGGGCCATGGCGTAGACCTGACCGTCGGCGCCTTTCATGGGAGTCATCACGAGCAAGCCGCCTTGCAGATTTGTGGAATCGCCAATGGCTGCGGCCGTGATATCGATTTTGGTGCCGGGTTGCGCGAAGGGAGGAAGCGTAGCCGTGACCATCACGCCTGCGACGTTCTTCACCTGCATGGTGGTGGGGTCCACCGTGACGCCCATGCGTTTGAGCATGTTCGTGAGGGTCTGCGCGGAAAACACGGTCTGGCGCTTGTCGCCCGTGCCGTTCAAGCCGACGACGACGCCGTAGCCGATGAGTTGGTTATCGCGCACGCCTTCGAGCGACGCGACTTCTTTCAGGCGCGTGCCCGCAGGGCGCGCCAAAGGCACCAGCGATAACGCAAGCGAGATGGCGAGAAGCAGTTTACGCATTTTTAAAATGGCAACAAGCCGAGAAGGATGCGATAGAGAAAGAACGGACGCTTGACGGCATCGCCCACCACGCCTTTGCCGTTGACGTGCACTTCGAGGTTGGCAACTTGCGTGGAGAGGACACTGTTCGCGGTGGTTAAGTCCGAGGGACGAACGAGTCCGCGTACCGTGATGGTTTGACGCTCGGAATTGACGGAAAGATCTTTGGTGCCTTCGACGATGAGCGTCCCGTTTGGCGTGACGTCGACGACGCGGGCAGAGACGGTTGTGGTTAAGGTCGACGTGCGCGAGGTCGTCCCGGTGCCTTGCAGCTTCTGAGCATTATTCGATGTCAGGAGATTGGTCAAGGCGCTGGTGGCGGGCAAAGCTCCGGCGAGTCCCGTGATCCCGGCCGCAGCGGTGGAGGTGCGGGCTGTGTTGGTGGTGCCAGAGGACACGGCCGAAGTATTTTCGTTGACGATGATGGTGACGACGTCGTTGAGCGCGCCGGCGCGCAGATCGCGGCTGGCATCGGCGAACAAGCCGGAGGGGGCGAAGAGCGATCCGGGAGATCCGCCGAGTCCTCCGTTCTGCGCCAGAAGAAGTCCCGGCTGCGCGGCCATTGCGACCCTTACAAATATTTTCGTGAGCGTCATCGTTGCACCATCACCTTTCCTTTGGCTTCTACTTTGGCTTGAAATAGTTTTCCGGTTTCGGGATTGCGAATGAGCACGGAATCGCCGACGTGGCCTGAGGTTTCCGCGTCCGCTAAAAAGCGGAGGAGCGCGGAGCCACTCAGCACTTCCACCGCGACACGCTCACCGCGCTGTACGTCCATCGTTACGGGCGCGGGCTTGGGCGTCGCGGTGATTTTTGCGGGATGCACGAAACAAACGCTCTGCAGCTTGGCGTGTTCCGTGATGCCGAACTTCTGCGCGAGCGCGACGAGCTCCGCCACCTGCAACACGCGAATGACCCCAGGATTGGGCGCGAAGGCAATATCCATATCCGGATCGAGTGCCGCGAATTCCGGACGCGCCGCAGCGAGGTCCTTCGCGAGGATGCGATCGGCATCGACAGGCAGGCACGCTGCGCGCACGGGCGACGTCAGCAGATGCATCGTCAAACAAATCGTAAGAAGGTATCGCATACGTTTATTGCGTGAGATTGTTGACGGCCTGATACATTTCGTCGGCGGCCTTGACGACCTTGGTATCGGCCTCATAGGCGCGCTGGCTGGTGATCATATTGATGAACTCTTCCACCACGCTGACGTTCGAGGCTTCGACGTAACCCTGCTGCAGCGTCCCGAGGCCGGATTGTCCACCGGGTACGTCGGTCGCGGCTTCACCGCTGGCGTCGGTCGGAAGGAACAAGTTGTTGCCGATGCTGTTGAGGCCGCCGGGATTTGGGAAATTCGCGAGCTGAATTTGTCCGGCGATTTGCGAAGCGGTCTGCGCGGACAGCGAATAGCTCACGGTGCCATCCTGCGCGATGGTGACAGCTTGCGCTTGCGCTGGAATTGTAATGGCGGGCTCGAGCGCATTGCCGTTCGCATCGACGATGCCTCCGGTGGCGTTCATCTGGAAGCTGCCGTCGCGCGCGTAGGCGATGGTTCCATCGGGACGGCGGATTTGGAAGAAGCCTTTCCCCTGGATCACGAGATCCAAAGGATTGTTGGTCATCTGAAAGCTGCCTTGCGAGAGATCCACGGAGTTGCCTGTGGGACGCGTGCCGAGTCCTAATTGGAGGCCGCTGGGAACAATCGTGGACGATCCGGCGGAGGTTCCCGGCTGTACGAAGTTTTGATACAGCAAGTCGGCGAAGTGCGTGCGGCGGGCTTTGAATCCCGTGGTGTTGGCGTTGGCCAAATTGTTCGCGATGTTTTCGATGCTGATTTGCTGCGCGTTCAATCCGCTGCCCGCGCTAAACAATGCTCTGATCATGATTCTCCTTCTGTATGCTTCTTTGTTCGCGGAACTCGCTTGTTAACCGGGTTGTTAACCTGGCTTCGCCACTTCCTGAACGGCCGAACGGTTCATTTGCGTGCCGATGTTCATGGCCTTTTGCAGCATGTCGAACTGGCGCATCACGGATACGAGCCGCACGGCGGAGTCCGCCACGGGGACGTTCGACTGCTCGACGTAGCCTTGCTGCACTTCGGTGGCGACCGCGGGTTCGGCTTTGGCTTGCGGGTCACTCAACGCAAAGTAAGTGTTTCCTAGCTTCGAAATCGCATTCGCGGCCGAAATCGCATCCGCAGCGGAAGAGACTTGATCGATTTGAATTTGCCCGATGGTCTGTCCGCCTTGCACGACGTTGCCGGCTTTATCGATCGTGATGGATTGCGTGGGATCCACCACGATGGGCTTGCCCTGATCGAGAACATTGCGAAGAGGGTAGCCGTTCGAAGAAACAAGCTGATTGGTTTTGGAGATGTCGAAATATCCGCTGCGCGTGTAAGCGACGCCGTTCGGCCCGGTGAGCGCAAAGAAGCCGGGGCCGGAGAGCGCGAGATTCAGAGGATTCGAGGTTTGCGTAAGCGTGCCCTGGGAAAAATCCGTCCAGTGCGTTTCGACCACAGGCAAATGCTCTTGATAGAGACTGTAGAATTCGCGATCGGCTTTGAAGCCGGAGGTTCCGGAGTTGGCCACGTTGTTCGCCAACATATCCAGCGAATCCATGCGAGCTTTCATGCCGCTCGCGGCGGAGATCATGAGAGAGTCCATAAGTGCTCGCCGCTTTCATTGCAATTTAGCGCCCTTTTCTCAAACTGCTGTGCTTGCCGTCGATATGGAAAGATAGAAACCAAAACGAACCACAAATGTTGTTTCGTTTTGAACTCATTCCCGTTTTCGTCGCGCCTGGCGAGCGCCAACTCGTGTTCTTTCAAGGGTTCGGTGTTTGGGCCGAGACGTGCAATCATTTGCGCCGTGAGTGTAGCGGCAACAAGCAGCACGGGAAACATCGGACTGATCGCGGCGTTGGCCGCATCCACACCAACGGCTACGCCAAAGACTTCTCCGACCGATGGAAATACTCCGGCATCCGCATTTGTCTCGCTGATTCAAGCGTTGACCTCACCGAACGGGAGTGCACAAGGCACGCTGCAAGGAGATAGCGGCACTGCCGATTCCGCTGGCGGCTCTGCATCCTTTTCTACGTCCGTCTCTTCATCCACCTCGTCATCCACCGCAGGATCGATCTCCGGATCTATCTCTGCTTCGACTGGTGCTGCCACGACGCCGGATACTCTGGCTGAGGCCATCATCCGTGCCATGCTAGGCGGCCGTGCCATGCTCGGCGGCAACACGGCGATGCGCATTCCGCTTGCAGCAACGTCGGCTGGGTCCACATCTACGGGGTCCATATCTACGGAACCCATGCCGGATGCTGCTTCGTCCGCTGCGGGCGCGATGGCGAAGACGGAGCAGAGTGTTGCGGATCCCACGAGCCAGAGTCCTTCGCCTGGCGACGCGCACGCTGTAACAAACGAAACGGCTCCCGACACTCTCGTTGGAGGAAACGTAACGCGGAGACGGAAAGATACTGCTACGCCAACATCGACGCTCGCAAGCCTGATGGTGGCAACGCAGGGATTGCCGCAGGTTCCCGTGGACACGCCGCCGGCAGACAACACCTTGCCACAGACTGACAGGCAGGCTTCGAACACAACAACTTCGAACACAACAACTTCGAACACGACAACGTTGAACACGACAACGTTGAACACGACAGGCTCTAAAACAGCGAAACCGAACGTAACGGACGTCACGGCAATGAACACGAGTGCCGCGAGCGTTGTTGCCGTGAGCATCATTGCCGCGAACAGCGGCGTCTTGAACAACGGTGCGGCCAACAGCGCTGCGGCCAACAGCGGTGCCGCGTCCGCGAGTGCTGCAACCACGAATGGTACGCCCGCGAGCCCTACGACAAGCGGCGCTTCGCTCGCGAGTAGTACATCCAATAGCGCTCCCTCTATGAGTGCAGCGCTTCCCACCGGACCTTTGGCATTCGGCGCCCATCTGACAGAGAAATCCACATCCGCGCAAGCGGGGCAGCCGCAGCGCGATGGGATCTCACCAGCAACGGCGCAGAGGGCGTCGTCCACCAGTTTTTCTTCGAACACATTTTCATCGGGCAATGATTCTTCCTCCGGAGGATCGACCTCAGGCGATACGGCGAGCTCCTACACGCAGGGAGTGCGCGCGGGGAAAGGCTCCGGAAATGGGGCCGCTTTTGGCGACGCGTCACAAGCGATCTCCGCCAACGCAGTGGGCGTTGCAGGACCAGCGGTCGCGACGCCGACTTCCGATACATCCACGCAGGGCGCGAGCACGGTTTCGACGCATTCATCGCTAGACGCGACGGCGCCGGTGATGGCTGCTCCATCGCAAACCGCACCGCAGAACCTGACGCTGCACGTTGCGGCGCCGTCGGGCAGTCCGCAGAATTCCGTCGACATCCGCATCGCGCAACGCGCGGGGGAAATCCAGGTGAGCGTTCATACGCCGGACCCGGCGTTACAAGCGAACCTGCGGCAAGATCTTCCCAGCCTGGTGAATTCGCTGGATCGTGCAGGATTCGATGCGCAGACGTTCGTTCCGCATGCGGCAACGAATAGCGGTGCAGCGGCGGTGGCATTGGCTTCGGGGGGTACGTCCTTCGACTCTGGTTCCTCCTTCGGACAAGGCTCGATGGGCGGGCAGTCGGAGGGAAGTTTTTCGAGCGGGACAGGCTCGGGCGGCGCGAAAGATTCCGGCACGCAGGGACAGTTTTCGGGTAATACGCAATCGTCAGGGCACGGCTTTTCAGGACACGGCTTTTCAGGACACGGCTTTTCAGGACAAGGCTTTTCAGGACAAAATTCGCGAGACCGGCAGACCATGCGCTGGCTCGACCAAATAGAGGAGTAAACACATGTCATCCATCGCAACGAATGCATTGGCGTCGCAGACGCCGACGATCACGGCACCGAGCAGCACGGCAGCGAGCAGCAACGGATCGCTGCCGAACTCGCTTTCCACGAAAACGCTTTCCGCGGACTTTCTACAGCTGCTGATCGCACAGTTGAAGAATCAGGATCCGACGAATCCCACGGATGGAACCGCGTTCGTCACGCAGCTGGCGACGTTCACCAATGTGCAGCAACAAACGCAGGCAACGAGCGACCTCAACAGCATGTTGAGTTTGATGCAAGCTGCCGCTGCTCCGGTGAGCACCACTCCACCGACTTCCGGAACTACGGCCACAACTGGCACAACCCCGAACACGGGAACCACGGGCGCGTAAAACAAGAGATTGATTTGAACACATAGATAGGAGAGGAACACTTATGCTTACGGCTTTTTCCACGGCGCTATCCGCGCTTTCCGCCGATACGACGGCCATCGACGTGGTTGGCAACAACCTCGCCAACTTGGATACGGTTGGCTTCAAGACCAGCACGGTATCGTTCAACGACTTGATGTCGCAGGCGCTCGGGGCCTCTACCGGATCGAGCCAGGTAGGCTTGGGCGTCGGCGCACCGATCACGACCACGCAGTATACGCAAGGGGCCATCACGTCGACGGGAAATCCACTGGACTCAGCCGTTCAAGGCCAAGGGTTTTACGTACTCAGCACGCCCGCGGGCGCGACCCAGTACTCACGCGCAGGAAACTTCCAGGTGAATAGTGCCGGGAATCTTACAACTCCTACGGGCGAAGTCGTGCAGGGCTGGAGCAACAACGGAGGCGTGCTGACGACAAGCGGCCCGATCGGCCCGATCACGGTTCCGGCAGGGACCTTAGCGGCGCCCATCACGACGAAAAATACTTCCGTCAGCCTCAACCTGAATTCCTCGGCTGCGTCCGGCACGACGTTCTCCACGTCCATACAAATTTACGATTCGCTCGGCAACGCTCACACGCTTACGTACCAATTCACGAAATCGGCAACGCCGAACCAGTGGAATTTCTCCGTGGGCATTCCTCCCGGCGAAGCCACACCGCCGGCGCCGCCTACGACCGGGACGCTGGTATTCAACTCCAGCGGGCAACTGACGGCGCCCGCTCCAGGATCTCCTCCTGTGGTGGCCATCACAGGCTTAAACAACGGTGCGACTCCGATGAACGTGAATTGGAATTTATACACGAGCGGGTCTTCCGACATTACGCAATACTCACAGCCTTCCGCCACGTCGGCGCAATCGCAGGACGGCTCGGCCGCGGCCAGCCTGATTAGCGTCGGCATTAGCAATGGAGGACAAATTCTGGCGCAGTATTCGAACGGCCAACAGGTGGTTGCGGGCCAGCTTGCGATGGCGAGCATCAGCAATCCGGCAACGTTGGTCGCAATCGGCGACAACGCGTATCAAACCAGCGCGGCCACCGCACTTCCGTCCATTGGCCTGCCCGGCACGGGAGGTCGCGGAAATGTTTTGGGCGGATCGCTGGAATCTTCCACCGTGGACATGGCAACGGAATTCACCAATCTGATTGTGTTCCAGCGCGGGTATGAAGCGAATGCACACGTCATTACGACGGTGGATCAAGTGAGCCAGGCAACGATTAACTTGAAGCAATAACGAAAGCCCCTTCATGACTGCACTCGAAGAGATCGCGCATCTGAGCAATGTTCCGATCGATGTAGAAGTCGAATTGGATCACCGGCAAATGACGGTGCGCGAAATTCTGGCGCTGGAAAACGGCAGCGTGATCAAGATGATCCGATCGGCAGGAGAGAACATCGATCTGCTGATCGGAGGAACAGTGGCAGGCTCGGGAGAAATCGTCATCATCGAAGAAAACTTTGGCGTCCGGATTACCGATTTCGTAGAGGAGGCGTAGCATCGTGGAACTTTGGCGGGACGTAGCTGCGTTCATTCTCGTATTCGGATTATTGGCGTTTGCAGTGGTCGCGATGCGCAAGCGCAACGGGCAGACGTCCGCATTCTTTCGGCCCAGCGGCGCAAAAGCGCTCACGTCACTGGAGCGCATCGCGCTGACGCCACACCATGCACTGCATTTGGTGAGAGCTGCAGGACGCGAACTCGTGCTGGTGACGCATCCGCAAGGATGCACGGTTGTCTCGGAGACGCGCACGGGCGAAGCTGCGCCCGAAGTAAATTTATTGCGCCGCGAGGAGCACGCGTGAGGCGTCTTTTTCTTACTCTTTTTTTTGTGCCCTTGCTAAAGGGCGCGCCGGGCGATTCCCTGCTGGGCATCACGCTGGTGCAGAACAAGAACGGAGCATCGCTCAGCGTGCCGATGCAAATCGTTCTATTGATGACGCTGCTGACGCTGCTGCCGGCGATCCTGATGTCGGTCACGCCGTTCCTGAGGGTCACGGTGGTGCTGCACTTTTTACGACAAGCACTAGGGACGCAGACAGCGCCGTCAAATCAAGTACTCGTAGGGCTTGCTCTCTTTCTCTCCTTGATCGTGGTGCAGCCCGTGGCCCAACAAGTTTACGATTCCAGCTGGCAGCCGCTGGAAACGGGTCAAATCACGGCGACGGATGCGTGGGATCGGGCATCGGGGCCCATCAAAACATTTCTACTGCGGTTTGCGAGAGAGAAAGACATCCAACTGTTCTTAGAACTTTCGCACTCACAAGCTCCCGCGAAGCCGAGCGACGTTCCCTTAAGCGCGGTAGTGCCGGCCTATGTGCTGAGCGAACTGAAGGCGGCATTCCAGATTGGCGCGATTTTGTATTTGCCGTTTTTGATTATTGATCTGGTGGTGGCCTCCGTCACGCTTTCCGTTGGCATGGTGCAGTTGCCGCCGGTCATGATTTCGGCGCCATTCAAAATACTTTTGTTCGTCCTGGTGGACGGCTGGAATCTGGTCATCGGCTCGCTCGTGCGGAGCTTTAACTGATGTCGGTCACTGCTGTTGTCGGCATCATGCACGACATGTTTCTCACCACGTTCTGGATCAGCGTGCCGATCTTATCGATTGCGCTGGTTGTTGGCGTAGTGATCAGCCTGGTGCAAATTTTGACATCGATTCAGGATTCGAGTTTCAGCGCGGTCCCGCGCCTGGCCGCATTTCTCGTTGCGATGCTTTTTTCCATGCCGTGGATGCTTGCGAAGCTGATGACGTACACGACATCTCTCTTCGGCGATCTCGGGCGGTATGCCCACTAGGCCGCTGCCATGACTCTGGGACTCCCGCTCAGCACGATGTATGCGTTTTTGCTGGTGCTGGCGCGCGTCAGTGGCGTGATCGCGTTTCTTCCGCTGCCGGGCATCCGCGACGCCGTGAGTCCGATTCGCATTGTGTTTTCTCTCTCGATCACATTTGCGCTGTTCCCCGTTTGGCCGCAATTGCCGGATGAACTCGCAGAGATTTCGAAACTGTGTGCATGGGTATTTCTGGAAGCAGGATTCGGACTGGCGGCCGGACTCGCGGTCGCGATGCTGACGGAATCGTTTCAACTTGCGATGCAATTGTTGGGACTGCAGGTTGGCTACGGCTACGCGATGACGATTGATCCTACGAGTCAGGCGGATTCCGGCGTGCTGCAAGTGATGGTTGGTTTGATGACCAGCCTTCTGTTTTTTTCTCTGGGCTTGGATCACCAACTGCTTCGCATCCTGGCGGCGAGCTTCCAACGCTTTCCGGCGGGCTCGTGGGCACCCACGGCGGCCAGCCTCGATGGGGTTGTTCGCCTGGGCGGCAGTATGTTTTCGTTCGGCCTGCGATTGGCGATGCCGGTGATCGGGCTGATGCTGTTAATCGACTTGGCGCTGGCATTACTCGGACGCATGCAGCAGCAACTGCAACTTCTCTCCTTGGCGTTTCCCGCGAAGATGCTGGCGGCGCTGGCGGTGCTGATGATCCTGGCGCCGGGCATCGCGCGCTTGTATCAAAGCGCGTCTTCAGAGACGATGGCCGCGCTGTGGCACAGCGTAGGGCGCTAATAGGTACACGCCATGGCCGATGAGCGCAGTGAGAAACCTACACAGCGACGATTAGACAAAGCTCGCGAAGAAGGCAATCTACCTACCAGCAAAGAATTTGTATCATCCGCGCAATTTGTGGGCTTTGTTGCACTGGCCAGCGCGTTTTGCACGGATTGGTTCCTGGGACTGTTGAGCCTGACACGCGGATTACTCAAGCAGGCCTTTTCAAAAAGCGTGGTGGACACGTTCACGGTAGAAGCGCTGATCGCGCTGGCGCGCGGCATCATTCTGCCGTCGCTCGCGCCGATGTTCGGCGGAGGAGCCGCGCTGGTGGGAATCGTGGTGGCCGTGCAGTTGGCCAGTACGCGCTTTGGATTCGCTCCGGCAAAGTTGCTGCCGGATTTCAAGAGGCTCTCGCCCGCCAGCAAGCTGAAGAATCTACCGGCACAAAACATCCCGGTATTCCTACAGGCGCTGGTGCTGTTGCCGGTAGTTGCGCTGGTTGTCTATTACGAAGTGAAGGAAAACTTCGAGCGATTCCTCGTGCTGCCGTGGATGAACGCGGCGGGCGGCATCCGGACTATCGGCCTGGTGCTGAAGAACCTGATGTGGCGCGCCGCGGGCCTCTTCCTGCTGATGGGCTTCATCGACTTGTGGTGGCAGCGGACGCGCTACACGCGCCAGCTGCGCATGAGCAAGCAGGAAATTCGCGAGGAGAACAAAGAGCAGCAGGGCAATCCGCAAATGAAGATGCGCGTGCGCCGCATTCAGCGCGATATGGCGCGTAGGAACATGATGAAGGAAGTTCCGAAGGCCACGGCTGTGATCGTCAACCCTACACACTATGCCGTTGCAATCTTGTATTCGGCGGAAGGCGGCGGGGCTCCGAAGGTGGTGGCGAAAGGCAAGAACTACCTGGCGCTGCGCATTCGTCAAAAGGCGATCGAAAATCAAGTGCCGATTGTGGAGAATCCACCGCTGGCACGTGCGCTGTATCAAGCGGTGGACGTGGGCAAAGAGATTCCCGCGGAGCTCTATCGCGCGGTGGCGGAAATCCTGGCGTATATTTACAAGCTCATGGGTGGGCGGCTGCCGGGGCAGTAGCGGTTTGTCGCAAACAAAACGTTATTATTCTGTCCGCTCCCTTCTGGTCGCGGTTCGGTGCTGAATACTCTTGTTTTCGCGAAACTGGCACCGAACCCCGACTGTAAAGGAGGGCACATCGTAACGCTCTCTTCGAGACAGGTTCGTAGTTCGATCGGCGGCGTCGCGCGCCTGCACACCCCTAAGCTAAATTTGAAAGGGGGCGAGTTGTTCACATGGAACTTTTGAGTCCAACGGAAGTGCGCGTGGTGGGGGCGCTTCTGGAAAAGGACATGACCACGCCGGAGTATTACCCGCTCACGCTGAATGCGCTGCAGGCCGCGTGCAATCAGAAATCGAATCGTGAGCCCGTGGTGAGCTACGACGAAGACACGGTCGACCGCGCGCTCGAAATCGGAATGCACAAGGGACTGGTGACGCGCGTGAGCGGCGCGGGCCATCGCGTGGAGAAGTTCGGGCACCGGCTGGGCGAGAAATTAAACCTGGGGCGGCGCGAGCTTGCTCTGCTGTGCGTCCTGATGCTGCGCGGTGCGCAAACCGTCGGCGAGTTGCGAGGCCGTACCGAACGCATGCACGCGTTCAACGATCTGGAAGAAGTGGAGCGTTGCCTGGAAGCCCTCGCGGTGCATGAGCCGGAGCCGTTGGTGGCGCGCGCGCCGCGCGGCCGCTGGGTGCAGTTGTTTGGCGGGCCGGTGGATTTCGGCAGTGTCGCGGAATTCGCGCCTGAGATGGAACGCTCCGCGGGCGAGGCGTCGCTCAAACTAAGGGTCGAAGCGCTGGAGCAGGAGCTCGCGCAACTCAAGCAACAGTTCGAGGAATTCCGAAAGCAGTTCTAACGTATGACAGATCCCAAGAAGGTAGTCATCCAGATTTTTGGCGTGAAGAACTCGCAGGCCACGCGCGCCGCCGAACGTTTCTTTAAAGAGCGCCGCGCCACCATTCAATTTGTGGATCTGAAGCAAAAGCCGATGGCGCCGGGCGAGATCAAACGGTTCGTGGAGCGTTTCGGCCTGGCGGGAATCGTGGATAGCGAAGGCTCGGCGTATGTGGACGCGGGGATGAAATATCTGAAGGTCTCCGATGCCGAGCTGCTGGCGCGCATTGAGAAGGAACCCAAGTTGTTGCGGATGCCGTTGGTTCGCGCGGCGAACAAGCTGAGCGTGGGTCAGAATGAAGCGGCTTGGAAGAAAATGCTCGCGACGTAATTTGGCTTGCCCGCTCATTGACGAATGTCTGTAAAAAAACGAGTGTCTTTGGAAACATCGGCGCTGGACCGCTCCTTTTAGTCGCGGCTCGGGTCCGATATTGTTCTTAATAGAGTTGTGGTTGGTCCGCGATGGCGAGAGGCAAGCTAGGCCGTATCGCGGATAATAGAGAGTGGTACTGGTTCACGCTTGCTCACAACCCCTAAACATCCGGATCACGATTCCACGCAAACTGACGCTTCAACACTCGAAGAGCGCGTGCGCGCGGCGGCTGCGCTGCTTGACGAACTTTCGAATGAGCGCGCGCCGCTCGAAGAACTGCCTGCCGAACTGCGCGAGAATCTGCACAAGGCCGTCGCTGCGTTTTACAATCCCGATCCTGTGGCCCGCCGCCGTATGGTGAAAGCCGCGGAGCGCGAACGATCGGCAAAGCAAGCCGAAAAGCTCAGCGCCGTGCTCGATGAAACGGGCATTCGCGCGCTTCGTCGCAAGCCCGTGTTCACGACGCCGAACTATCCTGCGCCGTTGTTGGAAAGCGCGGCGGAACAAGATCGAACCGAAGAACGCCGCGCCGAGTCGGATGCGCCGCATTGCTACGTTTGCAAAGAGCACTACTCGGTGATCCACCATTTCTACGATCAAATGTGCCCCGCGTGCGCCGAATTCAACTTCAAAAAGCGCACCGAACTTGCGGATCTGCGCGGGCGCGTGGCGTTGCTCACCGGAGGACGCGTCAAGATCGGATATCAGGCCGGAATCAAGCTGCTGCGCGCGGGCGCGCGCCTGATCGTCACCACACGCTTCCCACGCGATTCGGCCAAGCGCTATGCGCAAGAGCAGGATTACGAACAGTGGAAAGATCGCCTGGAAATTTACGGGCTCGATCTGCGCAGCATCCCGAGCGTGGAGGCGCTGTGCGCGCATTTGCTGGCGACGCTGCCGCGTTTGGATTTCATCGTCAACAATGCCTGCCAGACCGTGCGGCGCCCGCCTGCCTTCTACACACACATGATGGAAGGCGAAACCGCGGCCGAGCACAGCATGCCGGAGCGCGAACGCCGATTGCTGGGCTCCTACGATCTGCGTGCGAATCTGCTTTCGACGGACCCGGGTTCCGGCGCAACCCTGGCACTTCCCTCGGGATTGCCGCGCGCGCCTGAATTATCGCAGTTGCCGTTGATCGCCGAAGATTTTCTGGCGCAGCAGAATCTGTTTCCCGAAGGTCGCCTGGATCAGGACCTGCAACAGATTGATCTGCGCGGGCGAAACTCGTGGCGTTTGCTGATGGCTGAAGTTCCGACCGTGGAACTGGTGGAAGTGCAATTGATCAACGCCATCGCGCCGTTCATCATCGATGCGCGCCTCAAACCTCTGATGATGCGCACGCCGGAACGCGACAAACACATCGTCAACGTTTCCGCCGTGGAAGGTCAGTTCTATCGGAAGTGGAAAACCACGCGGCATCCGCATACGAATATGGCGAAAGCGGCGCTCAATATGATGACGCGAACGGCGGCGGCGGATTATCAAGCCGACGGCATCCACATGAACGCCGTGGATACGGGATGGGTGACGGACGAGGATCCCGCGGAGATTGCCGCGCGCAAAACACAGGAGCAACGGTTTCACCCGCCGCTCGATATTGTGGACGGGGCCGCGCGCATCGTGGACCCGATCATCCACGGCTTCAACACGGGCGAACACATCTGGGGACAGTTCCTGAAGGACTACAAGCCGACAGACTGGTAACGCCTACTTCGAATCTTGGATCATACTCTCTTGCACTAAGCTCGCCAATCCCAAAATCTTCTTGGTCTTGGGAGTTTCTGCAGTGACGATGCCGCGAACGAAGCCCCAGGGAATCATCAGCTCAAGGCCGGCAGATTTCTCGGGGGCAATCCAAACACCGGCTCCGTGTTGCGATTCCACCAGCAGGCCGGTGATGGCGCAACCTCCGGCGGCTTCGGCCGAAACCGCGACGAGCGATTCGGGGACGCCGGGCTCGATCAAGCCGGTCTCTCCTAAAATCCTCATCATTCCAGCAGAATGCAGGAACTCCTGCGCCACCCAAACTAAGACGTGCTTCCGTTCTTCGGTCATCCGGACTTCATGTTAGCGCATAGAAGTGGCGCGCGTTGGGTGAAATTGGACGGCCGAGGCGTAGTACTAAATATGCTCCGATGCCCCCCATAAGCGACTGTCGTGCGACCGGACAACGCCTCTGGAATCAATGCGCTACGGTATCCGGTAGAACTGTAGTCCTAATGATTTCGTCCTTAGGCTAGGTGTACATAGCCCTACTACCCGGGATATTCCCCTAATACCCTCTTGGGCGATCCTACCGCAGACTGGAAACCAAGGAAGCAGGTTCATGAAGCGATTAGTGAAAACGAGCAGCAAGAGTGGCATCGGTCGAATGGTGGGTCTGTCGTGGAAAGTTTTGGGTGCTTGCGGCGTGATTGCAGCGCTCGGAGTCGTCCCCTTCGCGCAGGCGACGAATCTGGTTTCGGACCCCAGCTTCACTTCTTTGACTTGCACGGGCACAACGGCGACTTGCACGAACGGATCGGGGCAGCTGGGCTACAACACGAATGCGACGGGTTGGACGAACACGTCGGTCAGCGGAACTCTGGGCTATAATTTTCTGTTCACAAACACGACGATTGCAACCAACAGCGCTGGGGTCCTTGGGAATGCAGGCTCGCTCTATCTCAGTAATGTTGGCACGGCCCCCAATAATACGTATTCCTTGACCGGGACCGGAACAAACGCCAACGGCAGCGGATTCAGCGGCGGCGGCGTCCCGGGCGGCGGCTCTTTTCTGGCTCTGGACGGAGACTATCAGACGGCTGCGGTCGAGCAAACGATCACGGGACTGTGCGGCGGATGCAAATACACGCTCACGTTCGACTGGGCGGCAGCGCAACAAAAAGGCTGCAGTCAATGCACTGGCAATTCCAACGACTCTCTTAGCGTTACGTTCGGCACCACGCAATCGACCACCGCTTTTTCCGATCACACCGGGCAGTTTTCCGGCTGGATGAAACAGACGATGACGTTCACGACGGGCAATGGCGTCACCAGTCAAGTACTCTCGTTCCTGGCGGTTGGCTCGCAACCCGTCCCACCATTCCTGCTGCTGACGAACATTGATATGGAATACACGACGCCGGAACCGGGGACGCTAGGCATGCTGGGCTGCGGACTGGGGCTGATTGCTTTGGCCAAACTCCGTACCAAGCGCCAACGCAAGAGCTAATGCGCTTTCGTTAGCCGCCCGATAGTAGAGTAGGGGTCCGCCGCGTGAGCGACCCCAGACTTACGCGGATTGGCGAACATGGAAGCCCTACAGCACCTTCTACAGCACAGCATTCCTTCCATGGCGGATCTACTCCGCGTCGGCATCTGGTTTTCCCTGCTCGCGATCCTGTTTATTCCGCTAGAACGGCTGTTCGCACTGCATCCGCAAAAAATCTTTCGCAAGGCTGTTGCGGTAGACGTCGCGTACTATTTTCTAAACAGTCTGATGCCAACGCTGCTGGTTGCTACGCCGATGGCGGTGTTCGCCTGGGGTTTGCGCCACATTCTGCCCACGAGCCTACACACGTGGGCGGAGATCCTGCCGATGTGGCTGCGGTTGACGCTGGGCTTGATCGTGGGCGAATTCGGCTACTACTGGGGCCACCGCTTCAGCCACGAGATTCCATGGCTGTGGCGCTTTCATTCGATCCACCACAGCGCCGAAGAAATGGATTGGCTGGTGAGTACGCGCGGGCATCCGTTCGACGTGGCATTCGGGCGCTTGTGCGGTTTGATCCCCATGTACGTGCTGGGACTGGCGCAGCCGATGAACGGCGCGAATGTGGATCCGACGGCGCTGATCGTCTCACTGCTCGGAACCGTTTGGGGCTTCGTCGTCCACGCGAATCTGCGGTGGCGATTCGAATGGCTGGGGCTGGTGATTTCGACGCCGGCGTTCCACCATTGGCATCACACGAACGACGAACACATCAATCGCAACTACGCGTCGATGATGCCCATTTGGGATAAGCTGTTCGGAACGTGGTTCCTGCCGAAGAGCCAGTGGCCGCCTGCCTACGGAATCGATACGCCGATGAGTCCGCGATTGGATGTACAACTGATCCAACCGTTTTTGGACGACGGCGAAGCGGCTTCCCTGCCCGCTCCGCCATCACCGATTGCAAGCTCGTAGCCTGTCAGGACGCGTTCGTTAGTATGTCCCCTCCCTTACAGTCGGGGTTCGGCGCTAGTTCTCCGAAGAAGCCAGTGTTCAGCACCGAACCACGACCATCCGGGAGCGGCTGGGATATATCGTTTTCTTTGTGACAGACCACCAGTAGCCGCCAGCAGCAGCATTGCGCGAGACGGCTTAACTGTGACTACGACAGCAGTTCTGCGTCCAGCGTGATGTTGGTGTTGAAGAGCTTCGAAACCGGGCATCCGGCTTTCGCGTTGTTGGTGGCCATTTCGAATGCTTCGGCCGTCACGCCGGGAACTTTTGCCTTCAATACGAGGTGGCTTTCGGTGATGCCGAAGCCGCCGTCTTTCTGTTCCAAGGTAATGGTGCACTTGGTTTCCAGCTTCTCGGCGGTGAATCCGGCTTTGGTGAGCTGGCCGGAGAGAGCCATGGTAAAGCAACCCGCGTGCGCGGCGGCGAGAAGCTCTTCGGGATTGGTCCCGGCTCCGGATTCAAAACGGCTGGTGAAGGAATAGGGGGTGGAGGCCAAGGTCCCACTATCGATGCTCACGGTGCCGGTACCGGTTTTGAGATCTCCCTGCCATTGTGCGCTTGCTGATCTTTTCATGAATTTGTCCTTTTTGAAATCGATGCACTTGGGGTGTTGCTGACGTTCGAAACACCCTCCGTCTATCGAATGATAACTAAGAATCGACGAGCTCGCCGGATCGAGAGAGAGCGGCGGCACGGGGGAGCGTGGCAACGAGCAGCGCCGAAATGGCGGCCGAGATCGCCATGAAGATGAATCCGGCGTAGTAGGAGCCGGTCCATTGAATCAGCGCGCCGATCACGATGGGCGAGGCGATGCCCGCGATTTGGCCTCCTGTATTGATAAAGCCCGACGAATATCCCATGACGCGCGACGGCAGCATATCCATAGGCAGCGACCAGAAGGGGCCTTGAATCGAAGGCAGGAAGAAGCCGGCGATCGTCAGAAAAATCACGGCCGTGGTCACGTTCGGCGCCGTGGCAGTGAGCACCATCGAAATGGCGATCCCCACAAGCACGACGGCGAGGACGGTTTTGCGCTTGCCTGTGCGGTCGGCAATCCAACCGGCAACGGATGCGCCGATGAATCCCGCAGCGTAGGGCAGCGCGGTGACCAATCCTGTGTGAGCGATGGAAAAGCCGCGGACTTTGAAGAGATACGAAGGCAGCCAGGCGCCGAATCCCCACCAGGTGACGTCCCACGTCATATATATGAAGAACAATCTCCACAACACGGGATACGTCAGCAGTTCGGTGAACGGGATCTTGCGCTGGGCCTCTTCGTCATTGCCGATTTCGGCGAGTTCTGCGGCGCCGACACGAGGATGATCGGCGGGGCGATCGCGCAGCAGCCAATAAGCACCGAGGGCGATGATGAATCCGGGAACCGAGACAATGTAGAACGCCGTGCGCCATCCGAAGGTGTTCATCAGCGTGGCAAACAGAATCGGCGCGATCATCGGGCCGAGCGCGTTCGACGACATGACGAATCCATTGGCGCGCGAGCGCTCGCTTGCGGGGAACCACGCGGAAAGAGCCTTGAAGGCGGCCGCCGGATGCAGCCCTTCGCCTAGTCCGAAACAGACGCGGATGCCGAGAAGCGCGGTGAGATTTCCGGCCATGCCGGTGAGCAAACTAAATCCCGACCAAAAGGCCACGCCGAGTGTGATGCTGTTGCGCGGGCCGATTTTATCGGCAATCATACCGCCGGGAATTTGCATGCTGGCGTAGCCGACAAAGAAGGCGCTGATGACGGCTCCCATGACGGTGGGGCTGAGATGAAACTCCTGGCCGATGAGCGGAAGGGCCATGGGCATGAGGCTGCGGTCAATGTAGGAGACCAGCCAGGTGAGGAATAGGAAGAAGCAGATCCACCAGCGGACTTTGTTCTGCGGCGGTTTGCCATCGGACGAAAGCATGCGTGTTTCATCGTAACGCAGGAGCCGCGATAGATAGTGTGGGGCAGCTTGGTAATTTGATTGGCGTTTGGAAATAGAAGACTTTTGCGTCCAAGGCGTTGATACAAGGCTAGCCAAACCACTGATTCCTCGAATGCGGTTCTTGAAACTTTCCTTAACGTCATAAACGGAATAATCGAATGGCCCTCTCTCTTCTCGTTGCTGAGCTTACTTCGCGCGAATTTTTCGATTGGTGATCCTTACCGCAAAACTTCGTCCAATCGAAACCTAAGAACCACTCCTCTCTGAGCCGTGTCATGACAACCGGAAAATCCGCCGTCTGCACCCGGCAACTAAGTTCACAAGCCCTTTGAGAAGCAATGTCTTGTTATGTAAGATTTATTCCCTTCACAAAAACGGGTCAAAACTTCCGTTGGAACTTGGCTATTGTGCTTCAGCCATAACGCCTGACCTGGGCCGCGCGCTGTTCCAACGTTCGCCCTCTACCTCGCGAGCGTGCGAAGAACGATTCACAATGTTTCATCGGGTGTATACTTGCTGAGTCCCGATTCCAAGACATAAACTCCAGGGAAAGCGACCGGATTCGGAGCGCTCTTCCTGGTTGAGCAGGAGGCACCATGGCAGGAGGCACCATGAATGAATCGCGCAAACTCTCTACCTCCCCACGGCGTACTTTTCTGAAGGCTGCCGCCAGCGTCACTGCCGGCACGATCCTGACGGGAGGAACGCAGTGGGCCCAGAGCAATCGGAGCGGCGCCGCAAACGGTTCCAAGATCGATTCGAAGTTCATGATTTCTCCTGATCTCGCGTGGGACTGGAACGTGTTCAAGAGCAAAGGCGGCCCTACCTACGCGGGCAGTTCGGGGTGGAAGCGTTATACGGATTTTCTGATTTCGAAGGCGCAGGAGTTCGGTGCGGTCGATTTTGACTACGTCGAGATTCCCTACGATCATTACGTGGTCGACGACTGGCCGGACCGGCGGACACACGCCCACAATTCGGGTATGGCGGTCGAAAAATTAGTCAGTGACGGAACGCCGGTACCGGTCGTGGCCTCCTACGGCATGACGTCCGGATTTACTTCGCCGGACGGCGTGACGGGGCAGATGCTGTACTACGATCCGTCCAAGCCCCCAACGGACGAGCAGATCGCGGGGAAGATTCTGGTGTTTCAGACTGCTCCGTATACTGAGCCGCCCTACTCGGAAAGATTTCTGGACAGCTACACTCCGACAGACTACGAATGGCGTTCGCCCGGGCAGTGGCCGCCTTTGTTTACGCCTCCGCCCACGAGCGAAACGAGTTCGTTCCATTGCCGCTGGGTCTGGAGCCAGCTCAACGCCTTTGCGGCGGCGGGAATCCGGGGACGTGCGGCAGGAATCGTGGTGGTGTACGATCTGTCACCGGGCGCGGCCTTTGGACTGGTGCAACGGAGCGTTTACACGCCCGATGGGAAGGCGGGGCTCGGCACGAAGTACATCAACTGTCCGACGCTTGCGCTCGATCGAGTGAACGGAGCGAAGGTGGTGACGGATGCAAAGGCCGGCAAGCGCGCCACGCTAACGCTTACGGCCCGTTTCCAACGCGACGTGGGCAAAGCAATTCTGGCATACCTTCCGGGGCGCAATTACGGTACGCCGCAGGACGAACAGGTTCTGATTGCCACGCACACCGACGCCATGTCGCTCATTGAAGAAAATGGCGGGCTCGGCATGTTGGGTATTCTGTCCTACTACAATCACATCCCCAAGGCGTCCCGGCCCCGCACGTTGATCTTTTACTTCGACTGCCGGCATTTTATGCCCGGCGGCGAGGGTAGTTGGCCCCAGTTTGATTATTACGCGCTGCACCCCGAACGCTTGAAACCGATCGTGGCAACTTTAGGCCTGGAGCACATGGGTGGTCGCCAGACCATCGAGACCGGGCCTGGCGGCAACAACTACGTTTACTCCAAGGAACTGCCGGAAAACGGAGGCGTCATTACCAGTCTGATGGACGTCTACAACAACAACATCTGGCTGATTGAGGCGATCGCGAGAGCCGCGACCGACAATCGTTGGCCTCGGGTGGACGTGAAGTCCGGCAACGCCGGTCCCGGCATCAACGGCGGTTTCCAGGGGACGGTGAAAAGTCCGATGAACAAGGGCCGAGCTTACAAGATCCCGGGCGTTGGGCTGGCAGGCGACTGGCCGGGCGGTTGGACGCAGACGTACGCGCAAATCGATACGGAAGCGGGCATGCATGGCTTCGACAAGAATTATTTCGTCCAGCAAGTGGCCGGACTAACCCAACTGGCGGGCGATTTCATGCTCGTCCATCCGCACGTCATCGATCTGGGATGGGGCCAGATTAAGTCGGCGCTGGTCAAGCTCCCGGATACAGGATTCGTCGCGAAGCAGGAAGCGTCCGCGCATCGACAGGCACTCTTAAATCAGTATGTCGCCGCATTCCGACATATCGAATCCGCCGCTGCCAAAGAGGCCAGGACCGAGCTTACCGGCCTTTCGGCCAATATCTCCGCCTGGGTGGTGAGTGAACAACAGGACGCGATTCGTACCCTGATAGAAAGCCAACTCGCCAAGTTGGCCTAAATGAATCGCGTACCTCGCGTGTCATGCGCGCTGCGCGGTTCCGCGATTCACCGCAAGCGTTCCTCACTCTACGGCCGCCCATGCGTAGAGGGTGGCCGGGTTGCGTGTAGGATTATGGCAGTTTCGGAGTTTTCGTGGACCGCAACAGCGAGACACCGCAGGTAGAACCCCGGGCATGAGCCCGGGGATACATCCACACTTTATCGCGACTGCAACTGTATCCCCGCGCTGACGCGCGGGGTTTTACGATGGCGTTGCGGACCACAGCAACTATGAAAATGGCCTAGAAGAACGCGATCCCGCGTCCCGCGAACCCCACGCCGAACCACAAGAAAAGCGAGATGACCCCGCCGCGGAGCGCGGCGCCCCTGGAAGGCTCCTGCGTATTCAAGCGCCGGTGGAAGGTGAAGGTGAAGATCAGCGCCAGCACGAATAAAATCATCTTGATCATGAAGGGAACGCTATCGTACAGGCGGTTCGCCTCAGAGATGGCAAGGACGATGCCCGACGACGCCACCGTAAGCAGGCCGATCATCGTAAACGGGTAGGTATCCGACGCGATTTGGGAAATCGATTGGTCCTGCAAACCCGCTCCGAACAGGCGCAGGTCCACCACCGCGAGAGTTCCCAGCAGTAGCGTCAGCCCTAATAGGTGAACGACTTCCAAAAGTGCGAATGCCCACGTCGAGGCGCGAATGATGTTCGATAGCGCCGAATGGTCTAACCACAAGAAGATGCCGTGAATCGTCATGCCGTTTTCTCCTACTTCAACCCATAGGCCGTCCAGCGTCCAAACCCGATCACTGCGGCCCAACTGATCAGCGAGCACCAGCCCACCAATCTGGCGCCGTGCGGCAGGCTCGCTTTCGTACCCCAATCGTGCATTTTCGGAACGAATTTCACTTCGTAGTACAGCGCGTTCAGGCCTGCGACGATCAGAAAAACAAGCTTCCAGCGGAACGTCGGGCTGCGATACAGTTTTTCGGCTTCGGCCCAAAATAGCAGACCACCGGTGATCACCATGATCGCGAATCCAGTCATGTACCATGGCTTCAATCTCTGCATGATTTGCCCGGGCATGACCTGGGCCATTCCAAGACCAGTGAGGCGCAGGTCGAGTAGGACGATCGCGCCTGCCGATACGGCCAGCCCAAGCACGTGGATCGATTCGATCACCGGAAAAACAATTTGTGATTCACGAATCGCCGTGCCGATC
>CAITIX010000418.1 GCA_903892565.1 uncultured Acidobacteriia bacterium | reverse complement strand
TCCTTCGACTCTATTAACTTTCCAAAAAGTTCCGGACAATCTTCAAACCCAACTCGCCCGACTTTTCGGGATGGCACTGCACCCCGCAAATATTGTCCTGCTCTAGGACAGCCGTGTAGGGAACCGCATATTCACAAATCGCGGAAGTCGCCGGAATCACCGGCGCATAATAGCTGTGCGCGAAATAGACAAACGGCTTGTCACCCGTCCCCTGCAGCAAGCGCGACGGACGAACAAGCTCCAGCTGATTCCAACCCATGTGGGGAATCCGCATGTCGCCCTGAAAGCGTTTCACTTGACCCTCGAAGATGCCGAGGCCTTGTACTTCTGGAGCTTCTTCGCTCGACGTGAAAAGCGCTTGTAATCCCAGGCAAATGCCCAGAAACGGAACTCCCGCCCGTAGCGTTTCGATCAACGCTCCGCGCACTTGCATTTCGTCGAGCGCACGCATCATTTGCCCGAAGTGTCCTACGCCCGGCAGGATCAACCGCGTTGCGCGCCGCAGACCTTCAGCGTCACGGATCAATTCGTACTCCGCGCCCAACGCGCCCAGCGTGTTCTGCACGGAGCGAAGATTGCCCGCCCCGTAGTCGAAAATCGAAATCACAACAGACCCTTTGTCGAAGGAAGCTGGTCCTTCAAGCGCTCATCGGTGGAACACGCATAGCGCAAGGCACGCGCGAAGCATTTAAAAATCGCCTCGATCTTGTGATGATTCGAACGCCCGTAGAGAACCTTCACGTGAAGATTCGCTCCCGCGTGATTCACAAATCCGCCGAAGAAATCCTCGACTAATTCCGTTTGCAGATCGCCGACCAGTCGCGTGCGAACCAGATCTTTGTACACCAGCGCGGGGCGTCCGCCCATGTCGAGCGCGACTACGGCCAGCGTCTCGTCCATAGTCAATACGAAATATCCTGCGCGATTGATTCCTTTGCGATCCCCAAGCGCCTTCGCAAACAACTGGCCCAGCGCGATGCCGACGTCTTCCACGGCGTGGTGTTGATCCACATCCAAGTCCCCCGTCGCCTGCAGTTTCAGATCGAAGCCGCCGTGCTTGGCAAACAACTCCAGCATGTGGTCGAAGAAACGGATGCCGGTGGAAACTTCGTACGTCCCCTGGCCCTCAATCGCGAGGCTGCCCTTGATTTGCGTCTCTTTGGTGATGCGTTCGATCTTGGCAGAGCGCCCCGAAACTCGCGCTGCTTTCACGATCTTCTTCTTTACGACTTTCGCCACAGCACCTCCTCGATCTCATTGACGTTTTCGACGACGGCCACGGCCTGCTCCTGCTGAAACAAATTCACCAGTTCCCGTCGCTTCGCGTGCGTATGCGCGGCAATCCCGATGAACGGCACTCCGGCGGCCCGTGCGCATCGCGCGTCATCCACGGTATCGCCGATATACCAGAGCTTTGCTTGCGGCTTGCGTCGCTGAATCTCGATCAATCCGTCCGGCGCAGGCTTGCCCACGGCAATTTCATCGGCGCACAACACAGGATCAAACCGAATCCCTTTCGCGAAACGATCCAACGTGATCACGGCTTCATACCGCACGCGCCCTGTATAGATCCCCAGGCCATGCGTCTCACTGAGACGTTCCAAAAAGCCCTGCTTGGGAAACCATCCTTCGCGTTGGATCAGCCCCTGCCCGTCATTCTTCGGACCCAGGAAAAAGACATTGAATTGCTGGACCACCACATCGTAGTCGACCGGAACCCCTAAGTCTGCCGCAATTTTCTGCGACAGGGCCCAGTCGTTATTCCAGCCGCCCTGGTTCTTGTAGTCCTGGATGATTTCACGTTCGATCTTTTTGCCGGTGAAATACTCCACCGTTTGCACGATGCCTTCACGATACGATTCCGTGACCTCGGCGAGGACGCCATCCATGTCGAAAACGACGATGCTTTTATTGGCTCCGCTCAGGCTTTCCACAATCTCTCCAGCTCAACCAGGAAGCGCTCGATTTGGGCAGGGGTTCCAATGGTTACGCGCACGCATCCGGCAATTTCATAGCTACGGTCACGAATCAGTACACCTTTTTCCCGCAGCGCATCGCGAATGGAAATCGCACGCTCACCGGCGTGAAACAGCACGAAATTCGCATGGCTCGGATAGTAGCGAATCCCCAAGCGAGTCAGGCCCGAGCAAGCGATCTCACGCGCCGCCAACACTTCTTTGACATAGCTGGCAACATATTCGCCATCTCGAACAGCAGCTCGCGCAGCAAGGGCTGCCAGCATATTGACGCTGTAAGGAGATTGAGCCTTGTGCATCCAGCGAACATTATCGACACAGGAGAAGAGGCATCCGCAGCGCATCGCCGCCATACCGTAAACTTTCGAGAACGTCCGACTCACAAACAGATTGGGATATTCGCGAATCAGTCCCAGCGCGGTCACTCCGCAAAATTCGAAGTACGCTTCGTCGATCAACACTGCCGCGTGCGGCGCGGCCTCGAGAATCTTCCGCACGGCATCCAGGTCAATTCCCGTCCCCGTGGGATTGTTCGGATTCGCCACCAGAATCGCCTTCGTCTTCGGATGAATCGTAGCGATCAGTTCTTCCAGCGGGAACGATAGATCCGCGGCACGATACGACAACTCGCGCACTTCCCCTCCCGCCAATTCCGCGTAGAAGCGATACATCGCGTACGAAGGATGCAACAACAACACCTCATCGCCTTCTTCGACGAAGGTATTGACGAGTACTTGAATCGCTTCATCGGTGCCGTTGCTCATCAGCAATTCGTCGCGACTCACGCCGAAGAAAGCCGAAAGCTCGGCCATCGCTTCCACGTATTCGGGATAAACGGGCAGCGCCTCTGCTGTGAGCTTCTCGCGCAAAAACTCAATCACGCGCGGCGAACAGCCGACCGTGTTCTCGTTAAAATCCAAGCGGAGTTTCCCGGCGCGACCTCCCGTGGGAGGCGAATACGGGGCCATCTTCTGCACGGCCTTCCGCGGCACTAGCGCGCTTGCGAGCTTCGATAGATCACTCATGGCTGCGGACCTCTGCCGAACGCGCGTGCGCCTCCAGCCCCTCTGCGCGCGCTAACTTCGCAATCGCTGGCGTCAGCATTTCGATGCTCTTCCGTGAGAGCTCCTGCACCGCGATCACTTTAACGAAATCCGCAGCCGAAAGTCCTCCGCGTATGCGAGCCGCGCCGGATGTCGGCAACACGTGATTCGGACCCGAGCAATAATCCCCCGCAGCTTCCGGACTCGACGCGCCCACGAACACCGCACCCGCATGCCGGATCTTCGCGAGAAAACTTCCATCATGCAGCGCGAGGTGTTCCGGCGCCAGCGCATTCGAAATGTCGATGGCCTGATCGAGGGACTCTGTTACAACAATCGCTCCGTTGTTATCAATCGACGGGCGCGCCACATGCGCCGTCGGCAGCGTCTCCAGTTGCCGTTCGACCTCGTGCGCCACTTCTTCCGCCAGCTTGTACGACGTTGTCAGCAAAATCGCGGATGCATCTACATCGTGCTCCGCTTGCGCCAATAGATCCGCGGCGATCCATCGCGGATGACCATCGGCCGCTATGACGACGATCTCCGTCGGGCCCGCCACAAAATCGATCCCGACTTCGCCCGCCAGCAACTTCTTCGCTGCCGCAACGTATATGTTGCCCGGACCGACGATGCGATCGACCTTGGGCACCGTCTCCGTTCCGTACGCGAGCGCTGCAATGGCCTGCGCACCGCCCATGCGGAACATGTGCTCCACACCCAGCATGTGCGCGATGCCCAAAATCTCCACGCTGGGATTCGGACATGCCACACAGATTGTTTGTACGCCCGCCACCTGCGCGGGAATCACGGTCATCAGCACGGTCGACGGCAAAGGATATCGCCCCGCCGGAACATAGGCGCCCATCGCGTCGATGGGCCGCACGATCTGCCCCAGCCTGCGCCCATCGGCGTGATCGATAAACCATTCCTTCGGCAGTTGCGCCTGCGCGTAGCCGCGAATATTGTCCGCGGCAACTTGAACTGCCGCAAGGAACTCCGGCTCCAGAGAACCGGTGACATGCTGCCGAACGCTTGCGCCATCGAAACGGTCAAACTTGCGCGCGTAATCGAGCAAGGCTGCATCGCCGCGATCGCGCACGTCGTCGAGAATGGGACGCACGACGCGCTCGGCTTCTTCCAAGCGCACGGTCTTTCGTTGGATGAGGGCCTTGGCGTCGCGTGCTGTGAGAATTCGGATCATATTGATATAGCTGCCTTCGTTTTACTCAGGCAGCGGGTTGATATAGCCGCCCTCGTTTTACTCGAGCAACAGATTGATATAGACACCTTAAACTTACTCGGGCAGTGAGTCGGGCACTTACATAATGATTTTCGTCAGCGGATATTCCACGATCCCTTGCGCGCCAGCTTCCTTCAACCGCGGGATAATCGTGCGCACCGTCGTTTCGTCCAAAATCGTATTCACCGCGAGCCATCCGTCATCGCTCAACGAGGAGATCGTCGGACGTTTCAGAGCCGGGAGAACGCCGAGAACCTGTTGCAGATTTGACTTCTCCACATTGAGCATCAATCCGACCTTGCCCAGAGCATTGATCGCGCCCTGCAGCAACATCTTCATGTCTTCGAGCTTCTTGCGTTTTTGCGGATCCTGCCACGAAGTCTTATTGGCGATGAGCTGCGTGTTCGATTCCATCAACGTTTCCACAATGCGCAGCTTGTTCGCACGCAGCGAAGATCCTGTCTCGGTCACCTCAACGATCGCATCGGCCAACTGCGGCGGCTTCACTTCCGTTGCGCCCCAACTGAACTCTACCTTCGCAGTTACGCCGTGCTTCGCAAGATAGCGCTTCGTGGCACCCACTAATTCCGTCGCGACGACCTTGCCTTCCAGGTCCTTCACCGAATTGATGGACGACGATTCAGGAACCGCCAGCACCCAACGCACCTTTCCAAAGCTGACCTTCGAGTAGATGAGATCGGCAACGGTTTCCACCTGCGAGTCGTTCTCCAATACCCAATCCAGGCCCGTGAGCCCGGCGTCGAGGATGC
This sequence comes from uncultured Acidobacteriia bacterium, assembly GCA_903892565.1. Lineage (GTDB taxonomy): Bacteria > Acidobacteriota > Terriglobia > Bryobacterales > Bryobacteraceae > Palsa-187. The sequence continues at coordinate 26,279 of CAITIX010000418.1, read as the reverse complement.
CGTCCTCCACGTAGCGCGCCATCTCTTGCGCGCGAATCAACATGCATTCAATTTCCGGATCGTCGATCGTTGGGAAATACGAACGGCTGCTGATCGTGATCTGATAGCCCGCGCGGCGGAACAAATCGACCGTCGCCGTTTCCAGACTGCCCTTGGGAATTCCTAGTTTCAGCTTCATTTGGTCTCCTGATGCCTCTTCCGCCTAGCCGCCGTACACCGCTTTGGGATCGAACGTTTTCTTTTCGCTTTCCTTCCAATCGCCATCTTCCAGGCGACGGAAGAAGCAGCTCTGATAACCCTCGTGGCACACGCCAGGTCCGCGCGCTTCCACCTTCACCAGCACCGTGTCGTAATCGCAGTCCGTGGAAAGCTCCTTCACCACCAGCGTGTGGCCGGAGCTTTCGCCTTTCGTCCACAGCTTATTGCGCGAACGGCTGTAGAACGTCACCAGCCCGGTCTCGAGCGTCTTCTGGAACGCAACATCGTTCATGAATCCAACCATGAGGACGCGTCCCGTCACGTGATCCTGAACAACCGCGGGAATTAATCCGTCGAGTTTCTTGAAATCGAGTTCTTGCATAGTTTAGGCACCAATAAGAAAGCCCGCTCGGGGTTAACCGGCGGGCTCTCGAAAATCTTTCTACTTTCGTTCGGATTTAACGGTGAGTCCGCAGCATGGAATGTCCGTGATGGTGATGGGTCCCGTGATGCAGAAAGGCGAACATGAAATTTGAGTATAACAGATTTTGTCCAACGGAACGATGAATTTTCGGCTACGCGCGAAGGGCGGATTCCAAATCACACAGAATATCGTCGACCGCCTCGATCCCAACCGACAGGCGCACCAAATTATCCCCGATGCCCAGCCGTTCCCGATGTTTCGGCGAAAGATCCCGATGCGACGCCATCGCCGGATACAGCACCATCGTGTGCACGTCACCGAGCGACGTCGCGCACACGATCATCTTCAACTTTTCCATGAACGCGAAGACTTCCTTCTTGCCCCCGTCCTTCAATTCGAACGCCACCATTGCTCCGGCTTGGCCTTGCGGCAATAAACGCGCCACGGTCGCCGCATCCGGATGCTGCGGATCGCCCGGAAAATGAACGCGGGAAATCCGCGAGTGCGCCTTCAACCAGGACGCAACTTTGTTCGCATTTTCACACTGCCGTTCCATGCGGAGAGCTAGCGTCTTGATACCGCGCATCGTGAGATACGCCTCAAAAGGTCCAAGATTCGGACCCATCGTGCGATACAGCGTCTTCAGCGTTTCGAAGTGCGCCTGATCGCTCACGATCATTCCGCCGAGCGAGTCTCCGTGACCCGCCAAATATTTCGTGGAGCTGTGGATCACCATGCTCGCGCCCAACTCCATGGGCCGCAGGAGCAACGGCGTCGCGAACGTATTATCGACAATCACCGCGGCGTTCGCTTTGCGCGCGATGGCCGCAATCTTGTCCAACTGCGGAACGCGCAACAGAGGATTCGTGATCGTCTCCATGACAACGGCGGCCGTCTTTTCCCCGGTCACCGCTTTCTCGACGGCGTCCAAATCGCACATGTCGACGAATTCCGTATCTATGCCGAGCGCACCGAAGATGGTCGTCAACATCAGCGACGTGGCGCCATACAAAACATTGCCCGCCACCACGCGCTTTGGACGATCCACCAGCGCAGCCAGCAGCGCGATGTTCATCGCCATCATCCCGGAAGAGCACGCGAACGCCGCGTTCCCGCCTTCGAGTTCATTGACCAGCGTTTCTAACGCCGTCGTCGTGGGATTGTCATATCGCGCGTAGGACGGGCCTTCTTCCTCGCGCGCGAACACGCGATCCAACTGCTCCATCGAATCGTAGATGTAGCTCGCCGCCGTGTAGATCGGCGTCGTGACCGGGATGTAGTTGCCCGCTTTGCGGCGGTCTCCAGCGTGGACGGTTTTGCTTTCGAATTTCATGACGTACGAACTTTCGACGCTGCGCGTTCTACTGCCGTTTCCAGCGAACGCCTTCCTTTGTATCTTCGATGATGACGCCTTGCGCCGCCAGATCCTGCCGCAGTTTGTCGGCGCGCGCGAAATCGCGAGCCTTCTTTGCCGCGTTGCGCTCCCCAACGAGTGCGTCGATTTCTTGATCCGATAATCCACCCTTCGGTGGCGTCGGCTCCAACACATCAAACACCGAATCGAACCGCTTCAGAAACGCCAGCGCGCTTGCGACGTTTCCGGCTTTGAACTCGCCTTTATCCATCGCCGTGTTGGTATCGCGAACAAATTCGAACGCAGCAGCGAGCGCTTCAGCCGTATTCAGGTCGTCGTCCATCGCTTCGTCGAAAACGTTCACGGCCGTCTTCGTGCGTTCTTCGATCGCCGCGTTCACGCCATCGGCGAAGTGTCCCGTCTTCAGGCGCAGTTGATAGTTGCGCAAGCGGTCGATCGAGGTTGCGGCCGCGCTCAGACCTTCAAATGTAAAATTGAGCTTCTTGCGATACGGCACGGATGCGAGCAAATAGCGAATCGTCTCCGGCGCATAACCTTGTCCCAGCAAATCGCGCAGCGTGAAGAAATTGCCCATTGATTTGGACATCTTCTGCGCGTCAATACTGAGATGTTCCGCGTGCATCCAGAACCGCGCGAACGGCTTGCCGGTGATGGCTTCCGATTGTGCGATCTCGTTTTCATGATGCGGAAACGCCAGATCGATTCCACCGGTGTGGATATCGAGCGTCTCGCCCAAATACTTCATCGCCATCACGGAGCATTCAATGTGCCAGCCCGGACGACCATCGCCGATCGGCGTATCCCACGACGGCTCGCCTTCCTTCTTCGCCTTCCACAGCACGAAGTCGCGAGCATCCGCCTTGTCGTATTCGTCCACATCCACGCGCGCACCCGCCAGGCTCCCGCTGAAGTCGTGATGCGAAAGCTTGCCGTATTCCGGGAACTTCGCGATGCGGTAATACACCGAGCCATCGCTATTGTACGTATAGCCGCGCTCTTCCAGCTTCTGGATCGCGCTGACCATATCGTCGATGCAATCGGTCGCCTTCACCAAGCGCTCGGGAGGCTGCAGCCGCAGCGTTGCCGTATCCTCGATGAACGCCTGCGTGTACTGTTTCGTGTATTCGTAGATCGTTTGCTTCGCGGCAAGCGAGTGGCGGATGATCTTATCCTCGATATCCGTGATGTTCATTACGTGATCCATGCGATATCCGCGCGCCTGCAGCCAGCGCCGCAGAATGTCCTGGAACGTGAACGTCCGCAAATTTCCGATGTGGACATAGTTGTACACCGTAGGCCCGCAGGTGTACATTTTCACGACGTTATCGTGCAGCGGAGCGAACGGCTCCACCTTCTGGGTCAGGGTGTTGTAGAAACGAAGGGCCATGGCAAAGGAAAGATTGGTCTGGAAAGACTTGTCCTTCTATGTTAACCGAGCCGGCGGTAACCGAGCCGGCCCCGCTTAAACCAATCGGCGAACTTCGTCCTACTTCGCCTTTGCCGGTTCCACGCCGCTCTTCTTGATCGCATCATAGGCCGCAGGAGACGCCAGCCATTGGATCAACGCCTTCGCGGCCTCGGGATTCTTGGCCGTCGTCGGAATGGCCGCCGAGAAAGTAGTGACGCGCTGCGCGCCTGGCGGCAATTCGCCCACAATATCGATGCCCTTCACTGGACGCAGCTCGCTGACCTGCTGGAATCCGATTTCGAATTCTCCCGTAGCCACCACGCCGCCCACCGGATCGGCCTCAATCTTTTTCGACTTGCCCTTGATCTGCTCCCACACGCCCATCTTCGGGAACAACTCGGTGGAAAGGTACACGCCGCTCGCGCTATCCGAAAACGCAATGGATTTCGCGGCCAGCACGGTCTTCTTAAACGCGTCGAACGTACTTATATCCGGATGCGGCGCGCCCGCCTTTACCGCCAGCGCGATCTTCGACTGCACCAGATCCACGCGGCTATCTGTGCGAATCTTGCCCGCTTTGATCAAGGCTTCTAAGCCAGGCACCGCCATAATCACCACGTCGATCGATTCGCCGCGATCCAGCCGTACCGGAATCGCATTGTGCGTCGTTCCCATCGAAGGGCCGAATTCCGTTGATAGTTTCACGTGCTTCAAGTTTTCATATTGAGGCACGAGTTCAAGATACGCAGCCGTGAATCCGCCGGACGTGACGACTTTGATCGTCTCCGAGGAAGGCGAATCCGCGGCTTGCAGGAAGCCGCCACCAACGAACATAAGAAGGCCAGCGGCCAGCGCCAATCCGATGCGCGGGAATACCAATGAAGTAGGTTTCACAAGAGTCAGCTTATCATCATCCAGATTCGCATCCAGATTCGCGGCTTTTGCATTCCCGCGTTTCGACCCCGGTGTATACTGAGAGAAGTTTTGCACGTAGGGCACCGGTTCTCCTACATAGGGAGGAGACCCCACTAAATAAAGGAAATAAAGAAATGCGGATACTCACGACCTCGTTGTTGTTCTCCGCGGCATGCTTCGCCGCCGGAACCATGGGAACGCTGAAGACAGAAGTAAATCCCACCAGTGCCGGAGTCTTCATCGACGGTAAATACGTCGGACCCGCGGGCCGCTTCATGGCGTCGCAAACGTATGACGTCGCGCCCGGCGAACACGAGATCAAGCTCATCGAGCCGCGCTATCAGGACCTCGTCAAGAAGGTCACGATTGAGGCCGGCAAAAAGACCACACTGAAGGAGACCATGACGGCTCTCCCGAAGCCCAAGCCGCCGTACGCGATGATGCGCACCGAGAACGCCGATCACCTCGCCGCCGTGTATGTGAACGATCACTACATGGGTCACGTGGACGAGTTCAGCAACCCGTCGCAGAAGCTCTTACTGCCGCCGGGAACGTATGAAGTGAAGATCGTCCCGCGCGACGGCCAGAATCCCGTCACGAAGACGGTCACGCTGGAAGCCGATAAGACGACGATTGTAAGGTAGTTAATTCCTGCAGAACGCTGCGCGCAGCTGGATGGTCATTGTCGACGTTTGCCCGCAGCAAAAGCTTTCGAGCTTTGGGGATTGACGTTTTCGCGCCCTTACCCTCAAGATACATAATTGCGAGGTAGAAGAAAGCGTCGTCTCTACTAGCTTCACTAATGTTCGTTCCCTTTGTAGCCTTGCGATAACAGCGAACTGCCGCACTTATGTTCTTGCGGACGCCCTCTCCCCAATAGAAGTGAATTCCGAGTTGAATGAGGGCATCGTCATCGCCGCCAGACGCGACGCTCTTTCGGAACCAGTGAACGGCTCTTCTAAGATCGCCTATTTGCCGGTAGGTGATGGCGATATTGAGGGCCGCGCAACTCACGCCTGCGCGGAGGGCTCTCTTTAGCCAGACGAGCGCCTCGCTCGTTTCTTCTTGATCCCCAAGCAGAACACCGAAATTGCATTGCGCGGACGCACAGCCGTGCTCGGCGGCTCTGCGGAGCCATGCCTGGGCTTTCTTGGCGGAACGCCGGACAAGAATCTCCCCTTTCTTGTCCTTGCAACCATCGCCAAATCGTTCTGAAACCTCCCACTCCGCTTCTGGGTCACCAGAGTTTGCCTTCGCGAGCAACCCCTCCCATTCGGCGACGGACATCCTGAATGGATACGCAGGGAAGCCGCGGCCTACTCTGGGCAACTTCCACGGAAATCTGGGATCGATAACCATAAGCGTGCAACGCTGGGCGCGCTCCAAGTTGTTAGCTCTGAAACATCCGATCAAAGTCAGCATGATTGCCAATCCAGAACCAGACCACTCGGTTTCCTTTGACGGCGCCCACTGCTCGGTGACCAAGACCGATTCGCGCGGAGTAGATCGAATCTTCTCCCTCAAGCTTTTTGAACTGCAAACCGGGATGAAAAGGATTGTTCTGAAACGTTCGGTAAGAGCGCTGCGCCTGCTCCCGAACTTCAACTGGCAGTTCTGCGAACGACTTCCAGAATCGCCGCGTGGCTCGTGACTGAAACATCAGGCCCGCCTACAGAAGCTCGTCGAGAGGACGCGTTTCGCCGCGCACATCCTCTTCCAGCGCTTCCACCGCGAGCGCCCGCAATTGCTCCCGCTTGGAGGCGAATCGCTGCTTCCACGCCGCTTCTTCGGCCAGCGTTTCCAGAATCTGCGAGGCGATGGCGTCCTGCTCGTCCTGCGGCAGTGTGCCGACCTTTTCGAGGGCCTTTTCGAGAAGCGTCGTCATGCCTTTAGCCTACCTTACTTCACGTTCAGAATTTCTTTTTCCTTGGCCTTTGAAGTTTCGTCGATCTTCGCGATGTGGCCGTCGGTCATCTTTTGAACATCATCGAGAGACTTGCGCTCGTCGTCTTCGCTGATCAACTTTTCTTTCAGCAGTTTCTTTACGTGATCGTTCGCGTCGCGACGAATGTTGCGCGCGGCCACGCGATGTTCTTCGGTGACGTGCTGCAACCGCTTGACGATTTCCTTGCGGCGATCTTCCGTCAGCGGCGGCACCGGGATGCGGATGATCTTACCGTCGTTCGCCGGATTCAAACCGAGATCCGAATTGCGAATTGCCTTTTCAATCACCGGGATCTGCGAGGCATCCCACGGCTGAATCGTGATCAGCGACGGCTCCGGGACGTGCAGGTTGGCGACTTGGTTAATCGGCGTCGGCGTGCCGTAATAATCCACGCGCAGCGCATCGAACACGGCCACCGACGCGCGTCCGGTGCGGATATTCGAAATCGCACTCTGCAAATCGGTCAACACCTTATCCATGCGCGTGCGGGCGTGTTGCTCAATCTCCCGAACGCTCTGAAACGCGCTGCCACTCGTGCTTGGTTGTGATTCTGGCTTCATGATCTTTGTCTCTGCTCTAAGAAATGAGTGTACCAATTGGCTCGCCCATCGCCATACGCATGATATTACCGTACACGGTCAGATTGAAAACCACGATGGGGAGTTTGTTGTCGCGGCACATCGCCACGGCGGAGGCATCCATCACGCGCAAGTCGCGCGACAGAACTTCGGAATACGTGACGTCCGTAAATCGCACGGCATCGGAATGCTTGCGCGGATCTTTATCGTATACGCCATCCACGCTGGTAGCCTTGGCGACCACTTCCGCGTGGATTTCCAAACCCCGCAACGTTGCCGCGGTATCCGTCGAAAAATAAGGATTCGAAGTCCCGCCCGCGAAGATCACGATGCGGCCTTTCTCCAAGTGACGAATCGCCCGGCGCCGGATATATGGCTCCGCCACTTGCGGGATGGCGATAGCCGTCATCACACGCGTGGGCATCCTTTTCTTTTCGAGGGCGTCCTGCAGGGCCAGCGCGTTAATCACCGTGGCGAGCATCCCCATGTGATCGGCAGAGACGCGATCCATGTGCTGGGCGGCAGCGGCCACGCCACGAAAGAAATTACCGCCGCCGACTACGAGACCGATTTCCACGCCCGTGCGAGCCACTTCGGCTACTTCTTCCGCCATCGCGGCGACGCGTTCCGGATCAATCCCGAACGAACCCTTGCCCGCGAGAACTTCGCCGCTGAGCTTCAACAACAGACGCCTGTAGTGGGGTTCCGCTTGTGAACGTGTCGCTGGCTCCGCCATGGTCATTTACTTTGAGGGGATGTTACGCGTTCTCGGTGGTTTCTTCGGCGACACCGGTATCGCCTACTTTGAAGCGAACAAAGCGCGCTACGGAAATATTTTCGCCGAGCTTAGCGATCTTGGCCTTGATGAGCTCCGCGATCGTAACCGTATTTTCCTTGATGAACGGCTGTTCCATCAGGCAAACTTCCTCGTAGTACTTCGCCAGGCGGCCTTCGACGATCTTGTCGAGAATCTTCTCCGGTTTGCCTTCGGTAATCGCGCGCGACCGCGCAATGTCGCGCTCTTTATCGAGCGCAGCCTGGGTCACTTCTTCGCGCCGCACGAATTGCGGATCGGCCGCGGCAATCTGCATGGAGAGATCGTGCACCAGTTCCTGGAAATCTTCGGTACGCGCCACGAAGTCGGATTCGCAGTTCACTTCGATCATCACGCCGATCTGCGCGCCCGCGTGAATGTAGCTGCCGATAACGCCTTGCTTCGTGGTACGCGTGGATTTCTTCGCAGCCGACGCGATGCCGGACTTGCGCAGCACCACTTCCGCCTCTTCAATATTGCCCTTCGCTTCGACCAGCGCCTTCTTGCACTCCATCATCCCCGCGCCGGTCTTGTCGCGGAGCTGTTTCACCAAAGCTGCATTGATTTCCATAAAATCCTCTTACTGACACACGATGGGATGGCTCCGCGTATTGCGCGCAGTGCCATCCCGTCCTGCAGAAAATAATAATTAGTTGGCTGCGATGTCGTCGGCCGCGTTACCCTTGCGTGACGACGACATCGTGGGCAGAGGATCTTCCACCAGCGATTCCGACATCAACTGCTCGGAGTACTTCGGATCGACGTATTGCGCGTACTCGGGAATCTCTTCCACCGGCACGTCTTCGCCCGTCACTTCATCCACCTTCGTTTGCGCGGCAGCAAAATCCTGCTCCGTCGCAAGCTGGCGGCCTTCGTACACGGCGTCGGCGATCTTCGTCGTGAACAGGCGGATCGCACGCAGAGCGTCGTCGTTGCCCGGAATCACGTAATCCACCATGTCGGGATCGCAATTGGTGTCCACCACGGCGACCACGATAATGCCGAGCTTTTTCGCTTCCTCGACCGCGATCGCTTCCTTGCTGGAATCGACCACGAACAGGATGTCCGGCAGCCCGTTCATGTTCTTGATGCCGGCCAGATTCTGGTTCAGGTGCGTGCGTTCGCGATCCAGGCGGATCACTTCTTTCTTCACGCGTCCCGTCCAACCGTCTTCCGCCATCGCGTCCAGTTCCTTCAGACGTTTAATGGACTTCTGGACGGTCGCCATATTGGTGAGCAATCCGCCCAACCAACGTTGGTTCACGTAGTATTGCGAGCAGCGCGTGGCTTCCTCGGCAATCGCTTCCTGCGCCTGGCGCTTGGTGCCGACGAACAGGACAGTCTTGCCTGCCGCGGCGGCGTCTTGCACGTACCGCATCGCATCTTTGAAGAGCTTCAGCGTCTTCTGCAGATCGATGATGTAGATGCCATTACGTTCGCCAAAGATGTATTCTTTCATCTTTGGATTCCAGCGCTTGGTCTGGTGCCCGAAGTGAACGCCTGCTTCGAGCAATTCTTTCATGCTGATCGACGGCAAATTGCCTCCTTGCCTGATGGGCTATGCCGGTCCGCGGCCCAAAGCGGAATTTGCGGTCCGGCTGACATAAATGTGGGCGGATCACCGGATCCGCCCGAGAAAAACACTGACGTCCCACACTGCCCCTGCGGCGCAAGCCGCCATGGCAGCCACGCAGTGGCTAACGCTTGGAGAACTGGAACCGTTTGCGAGCGCCCTTCTGACCGTACTTCTTGCGCTCGTGCTCACGCGCGTCACGCGTCAGGAACCCGAGTTCCTTCAGCTTGCCACGCAGTTCGATATTGAACTCCAGCAGCGCGCGCGCAATACCCAACTTCGCCGCACCCGCCTGACCCAGAGGACCACCGCCATCGGCGTTGATCAGGATGTCGAACTTGTCCACCGTTTCCGTGGCCAACAGCGGTTGCTTGATCACCGCACGCGCCGCCGGGCTGGGGAAATAGTTTTCGAACTCGCGACCATTCACTGTGATCTTGCCAGTGCCAGGACGCAGAAACACACGTGCCACCGCGCGTTTGCGGCGACCGAGACCGAGATGTTGCACTAATGCCACTGAATAATCCTCTCTTTAACGAACCGCCGAAGCCTTTAGCGAATTGCCAAGCCTTTAGCGAATTGCCGAAGCCTTTAGCGGATTGCCAAAGCCACGGGCTTCTGCGCGTCATGCGGGTGCTGTGGACCCGCGTAAACCTGCAGCTTCCGGTACATCTGCTTGCCGAGCTTGTTCTTCGGAAGCATGCCCTGAATGGCTTCTTCCACCATGCGCACCGGGCGCGTCGCACGCACCTTCCGCGCACTGACTTCACGCAAGCCGCCCGGATAGCCGGAGTGATTGCGATAGATCTTCTGTTCTTCCTTGGCGCCGGTCAGCTTCACCTTTTCCGCGGTCACGACGATCACATGGTCACCCATGTCGATGTACGGCGTATAGGTAGCCTTATGCTTCCCCATCAAGATGTGGGCCGCTTTGCTCGCCAGCCTTCCCAAAATTGCTTCCTCTGCATCCACAATGTGCCACTTACGTGGAATGTTGACACCCGAGGGAATTACCGTTTTCATGTAGACAGACCTTCTCCGTGCAAGACGTTCAGTTACTTAGATTAGCCGATCTAAGGGCAGGTGTCAAACAGCCCGCGTCCGGCGCTCGGCCAATGACGCCTGCCCTTACTGCAAAGCTACGGAATATCGATCATGTAGCCCGAAATGGTCGCGACCATTTGGAAGTTCAAGTTGCCCTGAACAAAAGTCAGAACCTGCGGCACCTCACCCGGATCGAACTTCGCAAAAATTGCTTGGTCTGTCGTATAGTTGAGCGTCGTTGCCGTGCCGGGATTGAGGAGCAGGGGAAGAAAATTAATGATCGTCCCATTCTGATACCGGATATCAATGCTGGTGATGGCATCCCCGGAAGGCAACAAGTTCAGGATGCTGACATGAGTAATGATCTCCCGCTTCCCTGCCGGGGGCGAGGGAAAGGTGACATTGCAAAATCCGAATGTGATCTGATTGCACGAACCTTGTGCGTAATAATAATTGCGCGCCTCGTTATCGCGACCTTGAGTGATCACAGGATTCGCGGCGGTGTTGGTCACCTGCACCAGCGTGGCGGCGATGGCGTGCGCCGCTTTCGGCGCTGCGAGGGTAAGCGCCAAAACGGCGAGCGCTCCCGCGCCGAAGGAAAGAACAGTCTTGGATGGTCGAAACATAGCTGGTCTCCTTTTATTTGCTGCATTAAACTGCCGGACGTCTCTCTCCGCCGCGGTCGCCTTAAGGAATAGGAATCAGGTGGCCGGAGATCGCAACGCCAAAGGTAAATGTAAACGGCGCGAAACCGGAGTACGCAGGATCCACGGAGAGGCTGTCCGCGTAGACTTTGACGGCCTGGGCCAGATGGAGCTAGTTTGCCCCCGGTATGGTCACCGGAGTAGGGGCTGGGTCAAGATAGTAATGTACCGGGGCGCCGCCGTTCAGAGTAGACGATAGAACAATCGTCGGCTGAATGGCACCTGACAAGGAATTTGCAACACCGGAGACGGTGACAAAGTCGACCACTAAGCGCTGCCCGGAAGGAATGGAGATGGGCTGACTCGTTAAGCCCAAAGTAATGCTGGCTTGGAACGCATTCTTGGAATCCACTTCTTGTGTAAGTACAGGGTTGGCAGCGGTATTGGTCACTTGCACCAAAGTCGCCGCGATGGCGTGGGCTGCTTTCGGCGCTGCAACGATAAGAGTGCCAAGCACAAGCGCTCCCGCTCCGAAATGGAGCACGGACTGGGGTAGTCGAAACATCGAGATCTCCTTAAGATCGTGGATTAAACTGCTGAAATTCGCTAGGATCGCCGCCGCGCGCAACCGATCGCCAGCGCCAGGCCGACACCAACCAGGCCGAACGACGCGGGCTCGGGGGTGACAGTGGCGCTCACGGACGACGTAACATCCAACGCCCAGTTCGCCGTATCCGTATTGCAATTGTCTACGTCGTAGCAGGTCGTGAACGCGCCGAGCGTGAAGTCGGTAAAGCCGTGGCCAAGGATATTGTCGTTCAATACGTAATTCGCGTCCGTTAAAACGATCGTGTAAGCCCCCGCCGCAAGACCCGTGAACTGCAGCAGGACATCGCCGCATTGACCGGTTATGGCACCAATCGTTACCAAACCCGCTGGCCCGCACGCGTTCGGTTCGCTCGTGTAGTTGCTCAGGTTGTCCGCCGTGCCGTCGATTAAGGTCGCGGTAGGACCCGTTCCCGAAAAGAGCCCCACAAACGGGTCAAATCCGCCGGCAGGAATCGCGGTACTCGCGGCATTGGTCCCTCCCCCGAAGCCGTACGTCTGCAGAGTAAGATTTCCAGCGCTAGCGAGCGTGATGGTAATGACCGCCTGATCGCCGGGGTCAACGTTGGGACTGGTCAACGTTCCAGTGTAGGAAAAAACAGTGGTAGCGCCGGCTGGAACCGCGAGCAAACTTCCACAGAACAGAAAGACTGCGCAAATGTGCCCTCTCGAAAACCCACGTCTCCAATTCAGAAATCCCGCAATACGACTTGCGTTCAAGCCCATTCATCCTCCGATTATCCGTACGACGACAATCCCGACTACCACAATCCCGAAAATCCGATTTCAGCAATCGTACTACAAGCTTGCCATAAAATACTATTCCCAATTTGCTGGGGAGTATACGCAAAGCTTCCACCTGCATATTTCTCTAGGCTTCATCCAGAACCTGCCAAGGTATCTGCTTTCCAGCACCGCGTAATCTCAATCGACTGACTCACTTCCGCTGACACAAGTCTTCCCACTCACCCCGTCGCGATTACAATGAAGAGACCGCTCATGGGGATTCTCTACACTCGCCCGGAACTCGTCCAGGCCCGCGCCCTCTGGCGCAGCGAAGGGAAGACCGTCGTCTTCACCAATGGATGCTATGACATCCTGCATCCCGGCCACATCCGCTTGCTCGAACGCGCCCGCAGCCTGGGCCAAATCCTGATTCTGGCGCTCAACACCGACGCAAGCATTGCACGCTTTAAAGGCCCCACCCGTCCGTTGATCCATGAACACGAGCGCGGACGCATGGCGCTGGCGCTCGCCGCCGTCGATGGCGTGATTTATTTCAACGAGGACACTCCGCGCGAACTCATCGCCGCCGTTCAGCCCGACATTCTGGTCAAGGGCGCCGATTGGGCGCACTTCATCGCAGGCCGCGAAGAGGTCGAAGCCGCCGGGGGCAAAGTAATGGCCTTGGCGCTGGAGCCCGGCTTCTCCACCACCGACATTGAAAAGGAACTGCTGGCGCGCCGTCCGTAGGGGCCGCCTTCCAGCGATTGTTTTTTGTGACTCATCCTGCAGTTCGCCAACTGTTCCAGTCCCTCGGCCGCGACGCGGCGCTGCAGGAGCTCGTCGGAAAGCTGCTGCGCCACGAAGAGCCCGTGCTCTCGCTCGCGGGACTCACACCCACCGCGAAAGCGCTATATCTCATCCTGCTCTGGCAGCTCACCGAGCGGCCTTTGCTGGTGGTGACCGACGGCAATCAGAGCGCCGAAGCCATGATCGAATACGCGGCGTCGTTCTTCGATCTGCTCATCTCGCGCCCCGAGCTCGGGCGGCCGCAAATGATTCCCGCGCTCGATGTCCTCCCCGGACAGAAGCTGTCGCCGCATTCGGAAATCATGGAGCAGCGCGCCATCGGCCTGTGGCGCATGGCACAAGGACGAGCTCCGGTGACGATCGCGCCACTGGGGTCTGCGCTCCTCCGAACGCATTCCGCAAGCTACTACACGCGTCTCGCCCTGGAACTCCGCACAGGCGAAGAGATGCCGCTCGAAATGATCGAAGCGCATCTCAAATCCATTGGCTATCAGCGCCGCGAGCCCGTGGAAATGACCGGCGAATATTCCATTCGTGGCGGCATCCTCGACGTTTACGCCGCCGAAAACGCGCGCCCGTTGCGTGTCGAATTCTTCGGCGATGAAATTGAATCCATTCGCAGGTTTGACGTCGAGTCGCAACGCTCCGTCATGAAGGTCACCGAAGCGGTCGTGCTGCCGCTCACCGAACAACCCCGCACAGGCGCCGAATATCCCGGATGGGAATTCTCCGCGGCCATCGGAGATCCTCGCGAACGCACCTTGGCGGACTTTGCGGAGACCGAATCGAATCAGCCTCCGCTCATTATCCTGGACGAGCCCGATCAAATTCGCGGCGCCGCCGAGCGCCTCTGGAAACGCATCGAGCAGCAGCCCGACGCCGAGCATCTGGCCGAAGCCACCTTCCTGCGCTGGGAAGAGTTCGAACAGCGGATCCAGGGTCGCGAACAAATCCTATTGCGTAATCTGGATCTCGATAGCGGCGCTCCGCACATCGCCTCGCGCCCGTCGCTCGCCTTTCACGGCAGCTTAAAGGTCGCCGTCGCCGAAACCAAAACGATGGTGGAGAAAGGTTATCGCGTCGCCTTCTTCGCACCTTCCAACGGCGAGCTCGAACGTCTGGCCGACATCCTGAGCGAATATTCGTTGCCCTTCCAACTGGGTCTCGCGTCGAATGAAGCCGCATCGCCGTATTTGACGGAACGCGCCTACATGGCGGGTCCCGTCGCCAGCACGTTTCTCATTAAAGGATTGGTCCGCCGCGGCGTCGTATTCCCCGAGAACAAAATCGCTTTCGTGGGCTCCGAAGATCTCTTCGATCCGTCGACCATGGTCGCCGAGCCCGGTATCTCGAAAGGGCGCAACGCGGCCTTCGCCGCCGATCTTGCCGATCTCAAGCCCGGCGATTATCTGGTACATACGACCCACGGCGTCGGCCGATTCCTGGGACTTCGCGAAATCGCGCAAGGCGACCAAAAGGGCGACTTCATGTTGCTCGAATATGCCGGCGAGGCCAAGCTCTACGTGCCCCTCACGCGCCTCGACCTGGTCGAGAAATATCGCGGCGGTGGAGGCGAATCCGGCCCACCGCTTGACCGCATGGGCGGAGCTTCCTGGACGCAGCGCAAGACGCGCGTCAAAGCGAAAATGCGCGACATGGCGGACGAACTCCTGAAGCTCTACGCGCAGCGCCGCTCCGCCGAAGCCTTTGCATTTTCCCGCGATTCGAACTGGCAGCGCGAGTTTGAAGACGCATTCGAGTACAACGAAACCAAGGATCAACTCTCGGCCATCAAAGAAATCAAGCGCGATCTTGAAGCCGGGCACCCGATGGATCGCCTGCTCTGCGGCGATGTCGGCTTTGGAAAAACGGAAGTTGCCATGCGCGCCGCCTTCAAGGCGCTCGGCGATGGCAAGCAAGTCGCCGTGCTCGCGCCCACCACGGTCCTGGCGTTCCAGCATTTCGAAACCTTCAAACGACGCTTTGGTGCGTTCCCCGTGCGCATCGAAATGTTCTCTCGCATGAGCGATAAGAAAAAGATGCCGCAGTTCATCGAAGAACTCGCCGACGGCAAGATCGACATCGCTATCGGGACTCACCGATTGATATCGAAAGACGTCGTGTTTAAAGATCTCGGCCTGATGATCGTCGACGAAGAACAGCGTTTTGGTGTGCGCCACAAAGAACGCCTCAAGCAACTGCGTCACAACATCCACGCGCTGGCGATGAGCGCCACGCCGATTCCACGTACGCTGCACATGTCAATGCTCGGCATCCGCGACATGAGCGTGATCGAAACCGCGCCCAAGGATCGCCTGGCGATTCACACCGTCGTTGCCAAGTTCGACGATGGCATCATCCGCACCGCCATCGAGCAGGAAATGGCCCGCGGCGGGCAGGTCTATTTCATTCACAATCGAGTGAATTCGATCTTCTCGCGCGCGGCCATGCTCGCCGAATTGGTCCCGACGGCGCGCATCGGCGTAGGCCACGGGCAAATGGACGAAAAGGAATTGGAGCGCGTCCTGCTCGGCTTCATGCGCCATGAGTACGACATTTTCGTATCCACCACCATCGTCGAAAACGGCTTGGATATTCCGCTCGCCAACACCATCATCGTGGAAAATGCCGAGCGCCACGGCCTCTCGGAGCTCTATCAATTGCGCGGCCGCGTGGGACGCTCCAATCGCCGAGCCTATGCCTATCTTCTGGTCCCGCCCGATACGGAGCTCAGCGAAATCGCTCGCAAACGTCTTGCCGCGCTGCGTGAATTCTCGGACCTCGGCGCGGGATTCAAAATCGCGGCGCTCGATCTGGAATTGCGTGGAGCCGGGAACATGCTGGGCGGCGAGCAGCACGGCCACATCGAAGCCGTCGGCTTCGACACCTATCTGCGCATGCTGGACGAAGCCGTGCGCGAACTGAAGGGCGAAGAAATGCCTCTCGAACTGCATTCGTCGCTCAACCTCGGGCTCGATCTTCGCATTCCTTCCGAATACATCGCCGACGAGCAGCAACGCCTGCGCGCGTACAAGCGCATTGCCGATGTGAAGGACGCCGAACAAGCCGAGAAGATCCGCTCCGAATTGGTGGATCGCTACGGCCCTCCGCCCGACGCGCTCAACACCTTAGTGGATTTCGCGCTCTTGAAATCGCAATCGGAACGCCTGGGCATTGAGGCCATCGACCGCCGCGGCAACTCCGCGCAAATCAAGTTCCATCCCGGATCGAAGGCCGATCCCGCGCGACTCATGGCGCTGGTCTCGAACCTGGAAGGTGCGCAGTTCACGCCCGCCGGCGTGCTGAAGCTCCCCATCCCGCCTGCCGAGAACAACGCTGCCACTTCAACCATTGTCGTGGCCTTCCTGCGCGATTCGCTGACCGCCTTGACGCCCCAAACTGCCTGAGCATGGATGCCTCATTCCACGCGGCTTACCGGGCTATAATTTAGGATATGCGTCGTTACCTATGGATCACTGGTCTGGCTGCCGCGTGCTTGTTGCACGGGGCCGAGATTTCGGTAGTGGACGAGATCATCGCCAAAGTGAACGGCGACATCATCACGCGCAGCGACTACGAACGCGGCAAACTCGGTGTCGAAGCGGGCATGAAGCAGCAGGGCAACTATACGGGAGCCCGCCTACTCCAGGCCATCGAAGACGCCCAGAAAAACATTTTACGCGACCGCATCGATCAATTGCTGCTGATTTCCCGAGCGAAGGAACTGAGCATCAACGTCGATGCCGAAGTGAACAAGCAACTCGCGGAGATCCAGCGCAATTCGAAGATCGCCGATCCCGAAAAGTTCCAGGAATTCGTGCGCCAGGAAACCGGCTCCACCTACGAAGACTACAAGAGCGACATGAAGAACCAGTTGCTCACGCAGCGTGTGGTCCGTCAGGAAGTGAGCAGCAAGATTAACTTCAAGAAGGATGAGCTCGAGAAATATTACAACGATCACAAAGGCGAATTTCAACGCGAAGAACGCGTATTCCTGCGCGAACTGTTGATTTCGACCGAGGGCAAGGATCCCGCTACATCGGCTGCGGCCGAAAAGAAGGCCAAGGATCTTTCGGCCCGCGCCAAGAAGGGCGAAAAGTTCGAGGAACTCGCGCAGAACAATTCCGACTCGCCCACGGCGAACCAAGGCGGCGATATCGGCGCCTATGAAAAAGGCAAGCTTCGTTCCGACATCGAAAACTCAGTGTGGGAGCAGCCTCGCGGCTTCGTCACCGAACCGATCAATATCGGCAACGGTTTCCTCATCCTGAAAGTGGAAGAGCACCCAAAGGCTGGCTTAGCGTCGTTCGAAGAGGCCGAAAACGATATTCGTGGAAAGCTGTACCAGCCGCGCATGCAGCCCGAGATGCGCAGATATCTGACGCAGTTGCGTGCCGGAGCCTTCCTCGAAATCAAACCCGGCTTCGAAGATTCCGGAGCCGCACCGGGCAAGAATACGGCCTGGGTCGATCCCGCCGAAATTAAGCCGGAAACCACCACCAAAGAAGATGTTCTTTCGCGTACGCGCCGCAAACGGATCTTCGGCGTACTCCCGATCCCGGGTACCACGGCGCAACAAACCGGCACGTCGTCTTCGCGCTAACGCTTCGCTCACGGACGCCAGAGTGCGGTCCGCACAAAAATGAAATCACCATACATATCGGAGCTCTTGCCCGGCCAGCCCGTGCAAGGAGTGTTCCTGGTTCAGGCCAAAGACGTCCGCCAGAAAAAGACGGGCGAGTCCTATCTCTCGCTAACGCTGTCTGATCGCACCGGCGATCTGGACGCCAAGATGTGGGACAACGCGCAGGAGGTGATGGACACCTTCGATAAAGACGCGTTCATACGAGTAAAGGGCGCACTGCAAGTATTTCAGAATCGTCCCCAGTTGACGATTCATAAGCTGCAACCGATCGCCGAGAACGAAGTCGATATCGCCGACTTCCTGCCTGCCTCAAAACGCGACCGCGACGAAATGTTCGCGGAGCTTCGGCGTTGGATCGCGTCCATGACCGATCCGCATTTGAAAGCGTTGCTCGAGCACATTTTTGCGAATGAAACCATCGCCGTGGCCTTTCGCACCGCACCCGCCGCAAAGTCCGTGCATCACGGTTTCATCGGCGGATTGCTGGAGCATGTGTTGTCCTTGTGCAACCTGGCGAAATTCACCGCAGCGCACTATGCGGACATCGATTTCGACTTGCTGCTCGCCGGCGTGATCCTGCACGACATCGGCAAGATCACCGAGATGCACTACGCACGTAGCCTCGGTTACACCACCGCCGGACAGCTCCTCGGCCACATTTCGATTGGCGCGCGCATGGTGGAAGACGCCATTCGAGAAGTCCCGGGCTTCCCTCCCGCGACGCGCGATCTTTTGCTCCATATGGTCCTGAGCCACCACGGATCGCTGGAATTCGGATCGCCTAAAGTGCCCGTATTCCTGGAAGCCATGCTGCTCCATCAGCTCGACACCATGGACGCGAAAATGGAGTGCATGCGCGCCAGCATCGAGAAAGATCGCCAGATCGATGGCGTGTGGACGGGATACATCCAACCGCTCGAACGCGCCGTTCTGAAGAAGAAGCGTTACCTGGAAGCAGCAAAGGCAACGGCCGAAACGCCAGCGACTTCCCTGCCCGCGGCGGCGAGTTCAAACACGAAGCCTGCGCCGCAGTTGACGCAGAAGCCAGTCACGACTAAGCCGGCATCGACATCACCGTTTGCATCGAAGCTACAAGGCGCGCTGCAGCACGAGCAATAGGCTTAGAATCGCCGCGTCTGTTAGAATCTGAGCAGGAGATGGCATTCCTCCTTGAACCGCCCTTGGGGCTGATGATGCCTACATGTATTCCCGGTTTTGCGGGGAAATGTAGGCGCACATTTTGGCCTACCGCAGATCCGGGTTTGTGACAGCAGCACACGAACAGCATGGAGATGCATGAAACATTTTCGCCGCCCCGAGCAGACTCAACGTCCCGAGCAGATTAAACTGCTGCCGTACATGGGCAAGTGGCTATTGCTCGCCCTCGCCGTGGCTGCGCTCGCCGGATCCGCTTCTTCCTTTTTTCTATTCGCGCTGGATTGGGCTACGGCAACTCGCACCGCCCATCGGTGGCTGATCGGACTTCTTCCGTTTGCAGGCTTCGCCATCGGGTGGATCTATCTGCACTTGGGAAAGCACCTGGAGACCGGCAGCGATCTCTTAATCGACGAGATTCACGATCCCCAAAAGGTCATTCCGTTGCGGATGGCTCCACTGGTGCTGGGCGGCACGGTGGTTTCTCATTTGTTTGGCGCGTCCGTTGGCCGCGAAGGCACGGCCATGCAAATGGGAGGCGCGCTGGCCGATCAACTCACGCACTTGTTCAAGTTAGATCGTGAGGATCGCCGCATTCTTCTGATGGCGGGAATCAGCGCGGGCTTCGCCTCCGTGTTCGGCACACCTCTGGCCGGCGCTATTTTTGGTCTGGAAGTTCTGGCGATCGGCCGCTTACGCTACGACGCCATTCTGCCGTGTACCGTTTCGGCCATCGTCGCCGATCAGATTGGCCTGCTGTGGGGCATTCATCACACGCACTACTCGATTCCTTTCGTGCCGCAGGTCACGGCCTTCAGACTGGCGGCATTCATCGTTGCGGGTGCTCTCTTTGGCATCACGGGTAGGTTTTTTGCGGAGAGCATCCATCATTTGAAAGCATGGATGAAACGTCGCATCGCCTACGGCCCTCTCCGTCCCTTCGTCGGGGGAATTGTGGTCGCTGCGGCCGTTTGGCTTCTCAACGCCGATCGCTATATCGGCCTGGGGATTCCGACCATTGTGGACGCGTTTCAGCGGCCGCTCGCCCCCTACGACTTCGCGGGAAAGATGGCATTCACCATCGCGTCGCTCGGTAGCGGATTCAAAGGTGGCGAGGTCACACCACTCTTCTACATCGGCGCAACTTTGGGCAACGCTCTTGCGCCAGTGCTCCACCTCCCGATTCCACTGCTCGCCGGTGTGGGCTTCGTTGCGGTATTTGCAGGCGCAGCGAATACGCCGATTTCCTCCACATTGATGGCCATGGAAATCTTCGGTGCAGAAGTGGGCATCTACGCCGCTTTGGGCTGCGTGGTCAGCTATCTATTTTCCGGGCACGCCGGCATCTATCGTTCCCAGCGCGTCCATCATCCCAAGCACCATCACGCTGCAAACGGCGTGGAGCCCGCTACATCTTTAGCGCATAGCGAAGCGCGCTCACACAACCTCGCCGCCGAATCGACCGATTCGTGAGCTAGCATGCGCCGGTTTAAATCCGATGAAAGTTTTTCAGGATATCGCGCGTGGGATACCGCAGCGCGATGGGGCGCCCGTGAGGACAACTCATGGGCGACGAAGTCGCGGCCAGTTCGCGCAGCAGCCATTCCATTTTTGCGGGTTCGAGGCGCATGTTGATTTTGATCGCCGCACGGCAGGCGATCGACGCGGCGATGGCGCGTCGCACATCGGAGACAGACGCTTTTCGCAATTCACGCTCTGCAGTCTCTAGAATCTCGAAGATCACCTTTTCCGCGTCGCTCGATGCAATCCCCGCAGGCGTGGATTTTACGGCAATCGTTCGATTGCCGAAAGGCTCCGTGTCGAAGCCCATGGAGTTGAGCTCATCGCCAATGCGCGCGTATTCCAACTGTTGCGCGGCGGTCAGTTGAATCACCAGCGGCATCAGCAGACCCTGTGTTTCGGGAGCGCCCCGCCCGCGTTCAGCCAGGACTTTTTCAAACAAGATGCGCTCGTGCGCGACGTGTTGGTCGATAATCCATAGGCCATCACGTCCTGCGGCGATGATAAAACTGTCGTGAATTTGCCCCAGAGGACGAAGATCACGCAGAGCGTCCAGCGTAGGCTCGTCGTGCAGCATCGATTCCGGAAAAACATCGCCATGCGAATCCGGTGCCGTGAGTTTCGAAGACGGCGGCGCAGCCTCGGCCACTACCGGTGATGCAGCGACGCCGTTGGACCATGGCAAAGTGGATTCCGTGAAGTTGAATCGAGGAGGAGGCGATGCCTCTCGGCGCAGCACAAACTCCGGCACGGCGGTGGAATCAATAGATGGATCCGCCGACGCTCCAAACCCTGCTTCACTCGCAGAGAAGCTGATCTCCTGCATGCGCTGCGAAAATTCAGAATACGGCAAATCGGCGCCAAGCTGCGCGGGCGATGGCATGCGTGCTGCGGGACGCTGGGCGATCAACACATCGCGAATCGTATCGCGCACAAAATCGTGCATCGCGGAACCGTGACGAAAACGCACTTCGGTCTTCGACGGGTGAACGTTCACGTCGACTTCTTCCGCATCGCATTCCAGAAAGAGCAGCGCGAAGGGATAACACGCCGGAGGCATGAGGTTGTGATAGGCCGACGTCAGCGCGTGCATCAACAGGCGATCGCGAATCAGGCGGCCGTTGACGAAAAGATAAATCGAATTGCGATTGAGCTTCTGAACCTGCGGCCCACTGACAAAGCCGCGCAAGCGAAAACGGCGGGACTGCGTAGAGCTTGAAGCGCTCTCTTCGCCTTCTTCCGCCGGCTGCGCAATCTCCTGCGTGTGATCTCCGAGATCCACAAGATCTTGCAGCGCATTGCTGCCAAACACCTGAAACACGCGTTCCCGCAAAGACGGCACCGGAGTGACGTTCAGCAGTTCGATATTGTTGTGGCGCAGCAAAAAGCTCTTTGCAGGATGCGCCAAGCTGTAGTGCGTGATGAGCGACGCGATGTGCGCCATTTCGGTGGGCTCCGAACGCAGGAATTTCTTGCGCGCCGGAACATTATAGAAAAGATCGCGGACCGTAATGGTGGTGCCGGGAGGAAGTGCCGCATCCTCGCACTTCAGGATCTTCCCGCCTGCGATTTCGACAATGGTCCCGATGTCCTCTTCGCGTGCACGCGTCTCCAGCGTGAGGCGCGACACAGAAGCGATCGACGGCAGCGCTTCGCCGCGAAAGCCGAGAGTGGAAATGGAAAGCAGATCCTTGACGTCACTGAGCTTGCTGGTCGCATGCCGCTCGAAGGCGAGCAGCGCGTCGTCGCGCATCATGCCGATGCCATTGTCCGAAATGCGGAGCAGTCGACGCCCTCCGGCCTCAACATCCAGACGAAATTCGGTGGACCCTGCATCCAGCGAGTTTTCGAGCAGTTCCTTGACGACGCTCGCGGGACGTTCCACAACTTCGCCCGCGGCGATCTTGTTGGCGACAACGTCCGAAAGAATGCGAATCCTGCCCACGATTGATTTTAGCGGGTTTTGGGTGAAAGACTACCCGTTCTTGAGCTTTTTGGGCGCTTGCATCTTCGCGCGTCCGCAGTGCGGACACTTCCATTTGCGCTGCTTGTGAAAGACGTGGCCTTTCACTTCCTTCATCGGGAGCTTGCAGCGCTTGCATGTCACTTTAAGTCACGTGTTCCATTCAAATGAAAATCCCCACTCCGCAGAGTGGGGATTCTTACCAAACCATAAAACCATCCGACTCTTACCCGTTCATCGACGACAAAAACTGGCTATTGCTTTGCGTCTTGCCGAGCTTGTCGAGCAAGAGCTCCATGCTTTCCACAGGCGACAAAGGATTCAGCACGCGGCGCAGCACAAAGATGCGATTGAGTTCTTCGCGCGGCACCAGCAGTTCTTCCTTACGCGTACCGGACTTCGTAATATCGATGGCCGGGAACACGCGCTTGTCCATGAGCTTGCGATCCAGGTGCACTTCCATGTTGCCGGTGCCCTTGAATTCTTCGAAGATCACGTCGTCCATGCGGCTGCCGGTGTCGATCAGCGCCGAAGCGACGATCGTGAGCGATCCGCCTTCTTCAATATTGCGGGCCGCGCCGAAGAAGCGCTTGGGACGCTGCAGCGCGTTCGAATCCACACCGCCGGAGAGCACTTTGCCGGAGGGCGGAACGACAGTATTGTAAGCACGCGCCAGACGCGTAATGGAATCGAGCAGGATGACCACGTCTTTGCGATGCTCCACCAGACGCTTGGCCTTTTCGATCACCATCTCGGCTACCTGCACGTGACGCGCGGCGGGTTCATCGAACGTGGAGCTGATGACTTCGCCCTTCACCGAGCGCTGCATGTCGGTGACTTCTTCCGGACGCTCGTCAATCAACAGCACAATCAGCGAAACTTCCGGATGATTCGTGGTGATGGAGTTCGCGATCGATTGCAGCAGCATCGTTTTACCGGTGCGCGGCGCGGCGACGATCAATCCGCGTTGCCCCTTGCCGATGGGCGTCATGAGATCGAGCACGCGGCCGGGATAATTATCGCGCGTGGTTTCCATCTTCAAGCGCTTCTCCGGGTAGAGCGGCGTCAGGTTATCGAAGAAAATTTTATTGCGGCCTTCCTCAGGCGGCTCGAAGTTGATCGCGTCGACTTTAATCAATGCGAAATAACGCTCGCCTTCCTTCGGAGGACGGATCTGGCCACTGACCGTATCGCCCGTGCGGAGATCGAAACGGCGGATCTGCGACGGCGAAACGTAGACGTCGTCCGGACCAGGAAGGTAGTTGTATTCGGGAGCGCGCAGGAAGCCGAAACCGTCGGGCAGGCATTCGAGAACGCCTTCCGAGAAAATCAGGCCGCTCTTTTCCGCCTGCATCTGCAGGATCTTGAAAATAAGCTCCTGCTTGCGGAGGCCGGCGAAATTCTGCACGCCGAAATCCTTCGCCACCTGGTTCAGGTTCTGGATGCTCATGTCCTTGAGCTCTACAAGATCCAGCGCATTGCCACGGTTCTGGCCCGGCTGACCGGCACGCCGACGATTATCGAACATGCGTCCCGAAGGACGAGGCCCGCCGGCGGCTCCACTTTCTTCTGTCGCAGGTGCATCACCCGCGGGCGCAGCAGCAACTGGAGGCGCGGCAACAGCCTGAGGCTCGGCAGCAGGTGGAGCGTCTGACTTGGACTCGGCTGCGGGTTTCGCTTCTGCTGCTTTGGCGTCACCCACCTTAGCCTCGCCGGCCTTGGGGGCCTGACGATGGCGGATGGGCTCTTTCTTGTGTTCCGAGGCGGGCTTTGCGTCCGCCGATTTGCTTTCGGCGGGCTTGGTTTCCGCCTCGCCCGTTGCGGGCGTTACTGACTGGTCTTGGTTTTCGAGATCGCTTGCCAAATTTCCCTCACTCCCCGGCCTGTGGTGGCCGAGCATTCCAGGATGTCGCCCGCAAAATATTCGCGAAGCGCATTACGGCTCTGGTGCCGTTCTTTCTGCGTTTTCAACTTATCCATCTTCGTGGCGACCACGGCATACTGCCGCCCGCTCGATTCGAGCCAGTGCTTCAGCTCGAGATCCTGTTCCATCCATCCACGCCGCGCATCCAGCACGATGAGCGAGTAGCGCAGCGCCCCGCGATTGACCAGGTAACTGTCGATCAGCGCCTTCCAGTCCTGGGTGATCCGTTTCGGAACTCGCGCGTATCCATAACCGGGAAGATCGACGAAGCGGTAGCCCCCTTCGACCTCGTAGAAATTGATCATCTGGGTGCAGCCAGGTCTGGCACTGGTCCGAGCCACCCCGGCGCTCCCCGTCAGCATATTGATCAAACTGGATTTGCCAACATTGCTGCGGCCAAGGAACGCAATTTCGGGATCGCCCTCCGGCGGGAACTGCTCCGGCCGGGCTGCACTTATTATAAACCTAGCTGGCATAGCAAATGGGGCCAGGGGCCAGACGTCAGGAGCCAGGTCGCCGAGAAAAGGGACGAGCCGGGAACCGGCGAGGCCTAGCTCAATGTGTTACTTTCTCGTCGCGTGAGCGCTCGACGATTTCCGCCGCCGAGAGCATGGCCGAAATCGGCGCGATCTCCAATGGCGTTTCCAGCGCAAGCCGCAACACCTCGTCCATCGATGTGACGAAGTGCAGCTTCATCTCGTTCCGGATGTTTTCCGGAATATCCGGCAGATCCTTTTCGTTCTCCGCCGGAAGAATCGCTTCGCGGATGCCGTGGCGATGCGCCGCCAGCAGCTTTTCCTTGAGCCCGCCAATCGGCAGGACACGACCGCGCACCGTAATTTCTCCGGTCATACAAACATCGCCGCGCACTGGAACCCCGGTCAGCGCACTCATGATGCTGGTGGCGATGGTGATACCGGCCGAAGGTCCGTCTTTCGGAATGGCGCCCTCAGGCACATGCAAGTGGATATCCATGTGGCGATAGAAATCGCGCGGCAAGCCGAGCGCCTGCCCGCGGCTGCGAACATAACTCATCGCCGCCTGCGCCGATTCCTGCATCACGTCACCGAGCTTCCCGGTGAGCGTCAAGCGTCCGCGGCCTTCCATGACGGCGGCTTCCGTCGTTAGAATCGATCCGCCGACTTCCGTCCACGCCAAGCCAACGGTCGCGCCGATTTCGTTCTTCTTGTCCTGGATCTGTTCGCGATATTTTTCGGGACCCAGCAGCTCGATCACCTTTTCCGCCGTGATCGTCACCTTTTCCGCGGAAGTTTGGAGCTTTGCGGCAGCCTTCTTCTTGGACGCTTTTTTCGCGGCCTTCGTGGTCGGCGCTACCACTTCGGCAGTGGCTTCCGTCGTACCCTCGGTGGAGGCCTCCACCGGCGCTGCGGCGATTTCCTCCGGCGCATCGGCTGGCGCATCCGCGTCTTCCGGGATGCCGTTCACCACCATGCGCGCAACCTTGCGGCACACGTTGCCCACTTCGCGCTCCAAATTGCGAACGCCGGATTCGCGCGTGTAGTGCATGATCAGCTCGCGAATACCGCTGTCTTCGAATTCGATTTGCTCCGCGCCTAAGCCTGTGCCCGTGGTTTGCTTCGGGACCAGGAAGCGCTTGGCGATTTCCATCTTCTCGAGCTCCGTGTAGCCCGAGAGACGAATCACTTCCATGCGATCCTGCAGAGCCGCCGGAATCGTGTGCATCACGTTGGCCGTGGCGACGAAGAACACCTGGCTGAGATCGTATTCCACGTCCAGGTAGTGATCCATGAACATGTAGTTCTGTTCCGGATCCAGCACTTCAAGCAACGCAGCCGACGGATCGCCACGGAAATCCGTGGACATCTTGTCGATTTCATCCAGCATGAAGACCGGATTACGCACGCCGGCTTTCTTCATCATCTGAATGATCTGGCCCGGCAGAGCTCCTATATATGTCCGGCGATGGCCGCGCACTTCCGCTTCATCGCGCACGCCGCCCAAGGACAAGCGCACGAAGTTGCGTCCCGTAGCC
>CAITIX010000417.1 GCA_903892565.1 uncultured Acidobacteriia bacterium | reverse complement strand
GGACGTCGAGCCCGTAGCCGAACAGTTCGTCGGCCAGATGCGGCGTGATACCGAAACCTCCGGCGGAATTCTCGGCGTTTGCAATAGCGAGGTCGATCTTCTCGTCCGCCACAATCTTGCGCAGGTGTTGCGCAACGATGGCACGGCCAGGAGATGCGAAGATATCGCCGATAAAAAGGAGATTCGTCAAAGGAGTGGAAGTGAGAGCGCACCACTCAGCCGTTTCAGCTCCGTCATTGACCCCGAAAATTACAAGGGGGGAATCCCCCGCGAGCCATCAGGCGTCTCCGTGGCGGCTTACGCCGCCGGAGCATGCACACCGGCGCGAAATCGAGTCGGATTCCATGACATTGACTATCGGATCAATTTTTAGAAGCCTAACGAACTTTGCAGGAACGCTCTCAGATCAATGATAGCAGGGGCGTCAAGTACGAACGTTCTAAGGTGTTTTTACCAGGGATTTTGGGGAGGTATACTCGCCCTATGAGTCTTCCTCGCGTATCGAATGTCGAGCGACGCGGTTTCATCGCCGCCCTCGGTTTGTTCTTCGCGCTTTCCTTGCAGGCCCAGCCGCCCGCGCCAGCCCCACCGACGGGACCCGTCTACGTGATCACGCACGTCGATATCATTGGCGGTCCTGCGGGCGTAGCCGACGCCATCAAGCTGATGCACGAGTTTCAAGTCGCCAGCCTGAAGGATAAAGGCGCGGTGCGCTTCGAAGTGATGGAGCAGGATAGCCGCTTCAATCATTTCGTGATGTCCGAAGTTTGGCAGAGCCGGGAGGCTTACGACGCGCACAATGGGCTGGAACATTCGCGCAAGTTCCGCGAAACAATCGCGCCGCTCTTGGGCAGTCCATTCGATGTGCGTCTGCACAAACTGTTGCCATAAGCTCTTGCCATATAAAGGATCACCTGTGGGAATTTGTTTCATCGCGAGCGTGATGGTGTGCGGATGGATCGCCGTCGCACCGGCTTTCGCGCAATCTCCGAGCCCCACGAAGGACGCAGCGGCGATCCCGCGCATGCCCGATGGACACCCCGATTTCAGCGGAGTTTGGGAGCGCCCTCCTGTGCTCGATATGAGTAAGAGCGCTCCCGGACAGCAGGGCGCGGCGGATCTTGCGATGACCGACTGGGCCAAGACTCATTTCGGTGAAAAGTACGACTCGCAGGGACATTGCCTGCCGGGCGGCTACGTGCGCGACATGAATTCGCCGTTTCCCATTGAAATCGTCCAGCGTCCCGACCGCGTCGTGATCCTCTACGAGTTCAACAATATCTTTCATCACATCTTCCTTGACGGGCGCCCACACCCCGCCGATTTGGATCTTACGTGGAACGGCCATTCCATCGGGCGTTGGGAAGGAGACACACTTGTGGTGGATACGATCGGCTTCAACGATCGTACGATGCTCGATACCTCGGGCCATCCCCATACAACGGATCTGCACGTGGTGGAGCGTTTCACGCGCACGGACGCTGCGCACATCGCCTACGAGATCACGATCACCGATCCGATGGCCTACGCCAAGACCTGGTCCAACAAGCGTACGTTCACGCTACAGCCTACATGGAACCTCATGCAGTACAACTGCAATGAGAACAATCGCGATTTGCTGGAAGGCCACATCAAATAGCCTGTGCCGTTTAGTGATGGTTGTGCGGGCTGTCCGCGGCCGGGGCATCCGGCGCGACGTCCATGCCCATCTTGCCCATACCACCCTTGGACTCCGACTTGTCTTTCATGTCCATCTGCATGCCCATTTTCATGCTTGGCCCTTCGTCGAATCCCAGGCGTTGCAACGTTTGTTCCACGTCGGACATCTTTGCGCTCGACATAACCACGTGATGCACGTCCATGGGTTTCATGCCATCAAGCTTTGTTCGCTGCTCGCTCGTTAGGACCGCTCTCATCTTGTTGGGCGTTTCGAACCCTGCGAACTGCAATTCCGCATGCAGGCTGGCCAGCTTTTCGAAAAGCGATTTGACGCTGCCCGATTTAGGATTGTCAACGGCGAGGAGCGCGTCCAACTCTTTGCGGCGCGCGGCGATCTGCCCGGCGACATCGTCGGACTTCGCCAGGAACTCTTTTTTTAGGCGCTGGAGATCGGCGGTTTGCGGTGCGGAGAGCCCCAGTTGCGTTTGCATTTCCGGCAGTCCGTAGATCGTCATGACCTCGCGGTGCACCGGACTGTTCATGTGGCTTTCCATCATCGCCGCCATGTCTGTGTGCTCGTCCGCCGCCAGCAGGCCTGCGGCTCCACCCAGCGCCATCGAGACAGTAAGGACAAATATTGTTTTGCTCATACAACAACTCCTAACTAAATACATCTGCACGGTTAGGGCCAATCTGCGGATTGCGGAATCATGGGGTTAGCGTGCTCCCTCGGCGTAACGTTTCGCTCACCATGCGCCAGGAGAGCCATCTTCTCACACGGCGGGCCGACGTGCGGATGGGCGCGTGGCAAGCAGCACAACAATCGCGATCAAGTAGAGCGAGCCCCCGGCCAGCAGCGTTGCCTGCAGTCCGAAGTAGATCGCCATCACGATCGCGCCTGCCGAGCCGAGCACGCTCGCCGCTGCGTTCAAAGACCATGCCCAACGCACCGATGCCGAATGCCATTGCTCCAGCCTGCGTAAGCCGCTCGGGAACGGCATTCCCATGAAGAATCCGGCGGGCGCGATGGAAAGTGCTGTGAGCACCATCTTCAACGGAAGCGGCCACGTCGCGGCGATGCGCACCAGGGGCCCCGCACCAAACGCGAGTATGATGACGAAGGCCGCGATGGCTCCCAGAACACGAGCGAGGCGGTTGTCGTCGCCCGCGATCCATTTCGCGCTGAAGAAACTTCCCGCGCCGCTTGCGACCAGCATCGAAAATACGATCACCGTAAGCGCGTACGCCGGATGGCCCAGCAGCAGAACAAAGCGCTGGATCAACGCCACCTGCACCAGAATGTATCCCGCCCCCAGCAAAAGAAAATAGAGCAGGAACATCATCACGCTATGCTCGCGCGGCAGGTGAGCTCCCAACAGCAGGCGCGGCAAGCCCATGATGAGCGCCGTAGCGACTAGGCTCACGAACACCAGCTCGAACAACAAGGGCAGCGCGCGATTCACTTTGTAGTCCGCGCTTTCTTTGTTGGCGCTCGTAAGATACGTGCGTAAGTCGCGCGGTTGAACGGTATAGAAGAAGAACGGGCGGTCATCACTCACCGGCGAGACATCGAATTGATAATCGCGCAAGAAAGCCTCGGGATCAGGGGTCGTGAGCAGCGTGGCGAATGCATTATGCATGCCTCCGCCGGGAAGATAAATCGCTTCCAGCTTGGTTTCGGAAACCAATTGGCGCGCGTGATCGATATCCGCTTGCGTGAACGCTTTGCGGGAAATGAGAACGGTGTCTTGCGCGCCCCAGCCGTAGAGTTTCGAGGTGTCGTCCCGCACTACCATCACGTGCTTTGCGGGATCTTTCTCGCCGAGCTTCGCCAGCGCGTCCATCGCGAGCGTGATTAAGCGCAGCGACTCTCTCGGAGGATCGAAGCCCCAACGCGTGAACGACAACACGCCATCGTCCGTGAGATGCGACAAGTAATCATAGAACGCGTCTGTTGTGTACAGATTGTTTTCGGAAAGCGCAAAGGCTCCGGCGGCGGTCGATGCCCACGTATCCACCAACGTCGCTTGCAGCACCTGATATTTTTCGGAACTGCGGCGCACGAAGGATCGCCCATCTTCCACCACCACGTGGACCTCGGGACGGAAATAGAGCCGGT
>CAITIX010000416.1 GCA_903892565.1 uncultured Acidobacteriia bacterium | reverse complement strand
GAGATCGTCACTATGTCCCCTCCTTTACAGTCGGGGTTCGGTGCTCGTTTTGTGAAGGGCGCCAGTGTTCCGCACCGAACCGCGACCGTCAGGGAGCGGACCGAATGATAACGGTTTCTTTGCGAGAGATCACTCGTCAGCGAACCACTGCCGGTTGTCGGTCTGTGGCAAGCTAAATGGTTATGAGCGCACTCATCGGGAAGACCGCCATCATCACGGGCGCAAGCCGCGGCATCGGACGAAGCATCGCTCTGCGACTCGCGCAAGATGGCGCAGGCGTGGTCCTTTGCGCGCGCGATGCCGCATTGCTCGGCGACGTTGTCGCGGAGATTCGCAAGACCGGAGGCAAAGCGGAAATGATCCCGCTCGATTTGCGCCTTCCCGAAGCCGCCGAGCAGCTTGTCGATTTCGCGGTCGCGAAGTTCGGACGTCTCGACATCGTCATCAATAATGCTGGCGCCACCAAGCTCGGCGATTTTCCGGAACTCACGGACGCCGATTGGTCCGATGGCTTCGCGCTGAAATTCTTCGCCACCGTGCGCATCACGCGCGCCGCGTGGCCGCATTTGAAGGCCGTCTCCGGATCCGTCTTGAACATTTCCGGCATCGGAGGCCGCACTCCCGGTGCGATGTTCTCCATCGGCGGTTCGGTCAATGCGGCGATGAACTGCCTGACGAAATCGCTTGCGGATACGGGCGTGCGCGATGGCGTCCGCGTGAATTGCGTGCTGCCGGGATACGTTCGTACCGATCGATTGCAAAAACGCCTCGATGCCGTGGTGAA
Source organism: uncultured Acidobacteriia bacterium (assembly GCA_903892565.1). Classification (GTDB taxonomy): domain Bacteria; phylum Acidobacteriota; class Terriglobia; order Bryobacterales; family Bryobacteraceae; genus Palsa-187. Next base: position 1,375 of record CAITIX010000416.1, on the reverse strand, counting down.
GGAATCCGGCGTGCCGATGAATCAAGCGGAAGAGCGCTTCGTCGCGGATTCCAAGATTCTGCAATTGGGCGAGCCCGAAGACATCGCGGGACTGGTCGCATTCATCGTGGGACCCGAAGGCCGCTTCTTCCACGGGGCCTTGATCGATATGGACGGCGGCGCGACCAAGGCTGTCTAATACGACAGCTGTCTAATAACGACGGCCGTTTAATACGACGGCTCTCTAAAGTGTTACCCTCCAATCAAGCGAGGATTCGTGCGGCTTCCCTACCGCCTTGTCTCATCTTCGTGCCGATTGGCCCTGCGCATCGCCGCAAGGTGTGTCCCTGCGGAATTTCGTGGTGCCTGGCAGGCCGAATGGACCGGGCCTTTGTGGCTCTGGATGCTCGATGCCGCCGACGCCGGTGAGGCTGAGGCACGCTGGGCCGTAACCAAACATACGCGCGATGCCCTGCGCGCCGCTGCCGTTGCGCGTTTTGAGACAGACCTTGGTTTGGAGCAAGTCAGCGACGCGCTGGGAAATCCAAAGCTGTGTTTGGCGCTCGGTATTCTTGCTCTTGTTTCCGTTGCGATTGCAAGCCGCGGATTTGCGATCACTCGAAATCTTCTCGCCGGGCTCTCCTACCGCGATCCGCGCAGCGTCGTTGTGCTGGCGCAAGGGCCTCCTGTGTTCGGCATCCGCATGGGCTTTAGCGCGGCGGAGACCAACGCGTTTCGCGAAAAATCCAAAACACTCGCCGGAGTCGCTGCGTATTCCTGGCACACCTCTTCCATCGTTGTGGATGGACGCAAGCAGCTGTTGCAATCCGCGAATGTGGACTCCCCGTTTTTCGAGGTTCTCGGCGTGCGTTCGCCCGTCGAGCACTTGCAGGAAGACGAATTTCTCGCGAGTTACAAATTCTGGCGGAGCGAATTGAATGGCGATCCCAATCGCGTGGGACAAATGATGATGATCAACGGAAAGCCGATGCGGCTGGCGGGCGTGCTTCCCTCCGATTTCTTGTTCCTCGCCGAGCCCATCGCGTTGTGGACATCGGAGCCCGAGCGGATCGTCCCTGGGCCACCGCGGCGCTGGTGGCTAAACCTGCGCGGGGTTGTCGCGCGACTGAATCCCGGAGTTTCGACCGACGCGGCGAGCAAGGAGCTGCGAGACATTCAAGTGAAAAGCAACCTGGCGCGGCGCAATTTCCAAATGCAGGCCACGCCGATTGAAGACTTAACCTATCGAGCCTTTCGTTCCTATGCAGGCGATCTCGGGGTGTCGCTAGTATGTGATCTGTCCGGTCTAATTCACACATGAACTGTCCGCTTTTGAAAAAGCGGCGGGGGAAGCTGGAGGTTGGACACCTCACAGCAGTACTCCGCGGCGGAAACG
>CAITIX010000415.1 GCA_903892565.1 uncultured Acidobacteriia bacterium | reverse complement strand
CGGCGTGCCCGATAAAGAAAACTGCCGCGGAGCCGTCTCGCTCAAATAGAGCGTTGCATCGGTGGTCACACGATGACCTGCATACGAATGCGGATCGCGCGGCGCCAGCACATACACTTCGCCCAGTTCTGCCGCGAGTTCTTTCAGCGCCTCCAGTCCAGGAGCATCCCAACCATCGTCATTCGTGAGCAGTATTTTCGGCGCAGGCATCACTCTCTAGTTTGGCATCGTTCCAGACTTCCCTATGCAAGTCTCGATTGTTCCGAAACGCCATCCGCGCTAGCATGGACCCATGCGATTTCTCATCCTCTCCACGTTAATTTGTTCCAGTATCTCGCTGGTATCCGCCCAAGCTCCCGCCGCGCCACCTATGACAATGACCGTTGCCGGATTTGCCGACGGCGGCATGTTTCCCGTGAAATACTCCCAAGCGGCGCCCAACGTTCCCACGGGCGAAGGCACTTCGCCCGCTATCACCTGGACCAACGCACCGGCAGGGACGCAAAGCTTTTTCCTGAACATGCACGATCTGGATCTGGCGCGGAACAAGACCAGCGAGGACCAGGCGCACTGGGTCCTTTGGAATATCCCCGCCACGCTGACTGGCTTGCCCGAAGGCGTTCCCAAGGGATCGCAACTCCCCGACGGCAGCTATCAGATCAGCGCCACGGGGCCGATGTACCGCGGCCCGGGAGCGCTCGCCAACGGTCCGCTGCATCACTATATTTTTGAGCTTTATGCTCTGGACACCAAGCTCGATGTGAAGCCCACCGCCGACGCGTTTGAAACCCGCACCGCCGTCTTTAAAGCGATTCAGGGTCACATCCTAAGCAAAGCAGTGTACGGCGGATTATTCAAGCGTCCGCAGTAAGCTTCTGTCCGTCTGCGGAAGCCCCGCACGCATTTTCAGACTGCGATCGGATGTTGGAGTAGGGCAGTGATACTATGGGAAAATAGTGCTCGAATCGGCCTCCGGTCTCCCTAAAAAGCATCATTTGTTTCCGGGCTCGGTGACCCTCAGGCGGTCCACGCGTGCTATTTGATACACCTGTCTTTTTTGTCTTCCTGGCTCTCACTGTATGAATCTATTGGCGCCTTGGCCATCGATCCCAAAACGGCTTCCTGCTTGTCGCCAGCTACTTCTTCTACGGCTGGTGGGATTGGCGATTCCTGCTGCTCATGTTGGGGTCGACGGCAGTCGACTACGTGCTAGCCAGGAGAATCGCCGATTCCGAAAATCAGCATCAGCGGCGCGTCATGTTTGCCATTTCCATGGTGATGAACTTCGGCGTGCTCGGCTTCTTCAAGTACTTCAACTTTTTTACAGACTCCTTCGCCACCTTGCTGAATACGGCAGGCATTCACGGCGTTCCTGTGACCGTATTACAGGTTGTCCTGCCGCCGGGCATTTCCTTCTACACGTTCCAGGAGGTCGCCTACATTGTCGACGTCTATCGCCGAAAGATGGAGCCGTCGCGCAATTTTGTCGATTATGGCCTGTTCATCAGCCTCTTTCCGCATTTGATCGCCGGACCCATCCAGCGCCCTTCGCACCTATTGCCGCAAGTGCAACTGCCGCGGACTTATGACGACAGAAAGTTCTTCGACGGACTCATGTTGATCGCCTCCGGCCTGTTTCGCAAGTGCGTGATTGCCGACCACTGCGCGTTGCTGGCCAACGCCGCCTTTGACGGCGCGCTCGGCCACAACGTGTTCGCCGTGCTCATCGGAGTGACCGCTTTTTCCTGGCAAATTTATGGGGATTTCAGCGGCTATAGCGACATTGCCCGCGGCAGCGCGCAGTTGTTGGGATTCCATTTCATGGTGAACTTCCGCCAGCCCTACTTCGCCACCAGCCTGCAGGATTTCTGGCGCCGCTGGCATGTGAGCTTGAGCACCTGGCTGCGCGACTATCTTTACATCGGCCTCGGTGGCAATCGCGCAGGGACAGTACGCACCTATATGAATCTGATGGCGACCATGCTGCTCGGCGGCTTGTGGCACGGCGCGAATTGGACGTTCGTCATCTGGGGTGGCATCCACGGCGGATGGCTTGCACTCGAGCGGCTCATCTCGGGCACCAAGAGCCCGGAGGTGCGCCTTGGCCCGTTGTGGCGTCCCGTGACGCTGTTGATCGTAGGATTAGCGTGGGTCTTTTTCCGCGCCCGCTCAGTGACCGAAGCATTTCACTTCTTAAGTGGACTCGGCATATTCGAGTGGAGGCCCGCCTATGCTTCGGCCATCGTGCTGCTCGCAGTGTTGTCGCTATTGGTGATCTTGGTGGATCGTCGTTTGAATCAAGCCCGCGAAGAGTATGTGTTCGAAAATGGGCCGTTCCCCGTTGCTCTAGGCGCGGCGTTGCTGTTCGTTTTCCTGATTGCCACGTATGGGGCGAACCAAGCCAATGCATTCATCTACTTCCAGTTCTAGCTCCTATCGGCGTGCCGTGGCGATCGCGCTTCTGGCGGCGGTCGTGTTTCTGGTGGGACTCGAACTCGTCACGCGCATGGGCTTTTCGCGGATCAGTCGCGTCGAGAGCCGCGTCCGGCACGAGCATGAAGAAGCATCGGCACTGCGACCCGGCGGGCCTGGACATCCGCCCACGGTCCTCATTGTTGGCAATTCGCTTTTGCTCGCGGCGATTGACGAAACGTTTGCAACCCGTATGGCGCCCTACGCTCATGTGCAGCGTTTCGTGATCGAGCAAACGGGAGTCCTGGATTGGGAATATGGCATTCGCCGCTTATTGGCCGAAGGTGCGCGGCCGGATTATTTAGTGGTGTGCCTGGGTCCCACGCATTGGGTGAGCGATGCTATTCGCGGCGATTATTCCAGCTATTATTTATTCCGCGCCCGCGACATCCCGGCCGTGGGACGCGACGTTGGCCTGAGCCTTACCGAAGACGCGAGTCTTTTGGCTGCCCGCTACAGCCTCTTTTACGCAGGACGCGAGGGTCTGCGAAATTATTTATTGAACCGCACGTACCCGGCATATGGCGAACTGCTGCACAACCTGACGACGCATCCTCCGCCACCGTTTCCGCTGGATCAAGTGGAAGCGAAAGTGGAAAGCCGCATCCGGCAGTTTAAGGAATCGACCAGCCAGCAGTCTCGCCTTGTATTGCTGGTGCCTCCGACGTTTACCGATTACCAGGCGAGCATGCGCGCCGCAGCGCAGAAAATGAGTGTACCGCTTCTCGTACCGGTTGCCGCCAACGAGTTTCCCTCATCGATGTTCACCGACGATTTTCACGTGAACGACGTTGGCGCTCAGAAGTTCATGGCGCTCTTGGAACAGCAACTGAAAGAGCTGATCGCGAACACGCCAGCGGGGCAGGCGAAGTAGATCGGGCTGCGGTGCCGTCGCTCTCTGCAGGGCTACTTGCTGCACCCTTTTTTCGTCTCTTCGAAGTTGTCGAATAACCGCGCCGCACCCGCATCCGCCAGCGTTTCCATGCGATGCGGTTGGCCCTTCTCCACGGTGTAGCGCGCGACGGTTCCCTTGGATTGCAGCCACTCGGCTTCCTTTTTCATTTCGCTATGCCACATGTAGGGATCGTTTTCGCCCACGTACATGAACACGCACATTTTGGAAATGGCCTGCAGCCTCGCCGTGCTGGGCTCCCACATGTAACCGGGGAACGCCGTCACGGATAGAAAATACTGCGGATTTAGAGCGGCCACGTGAAACGCCGCGATGCCTCCGTTCGATGGTCCAGCGATGTGGAATTTTCCGTCCTGGATTTTGTAATCCTTCAACACCATCTTCAAGAACTCCGGAAAAATGCGAGCGCCTTCTTCGAAGAACAAATCTCCATCGGGAGCTTCCGGCGCGATGACGATATAGCCGCGCTTTTCCGCTTCCACGCGCAGGTTTTGACCGAGAACGCGGTCCACCGTGTTCATTGTCTGCGGACCGCCGCCAAACGCCAGGATCGCCGGATAACTCTTCGCCGCATCGAACCCATTCGGCAGAACAACTTTGTAGTGAACCGTGGTCGCGCCGACCTTTTTTGTTTTATCGAGCAGTTCCGCAGGTGCGGATTGCGCAAACAACAGCGTGACGGCGGCAGCCAGCGTCATCGAATACATGCGGACGTGTGACATGGTGAGAAGCTCCTTCTTGTGGGGAACGTGTTGTCGGAAACGGCAACACTGATTTTACCCAAAAGGCGAATCCTGCGGACCGCCTGTGGAGAATGGAGAACTTCCGCCGTTTAGCAAAACTCCGCAGGCTGCCCGGTTGCTTCCAGCACGCAGGTCCACAAATCGCCGGATGTATCCACGCGGTAGCGTTCCTTGACCGCGATCGGGATCGGCACATGCACAAAACGGCTGTGCCATCGTCCGACTACCATCTCCGTGCGTCCGCTCATGGCCGCATGCACCGCGTTGTGCGCCAGCCGGATGGCGTACACGCTATCGAAGGGATTCGCCGGCACGCTGCGGATTTCGTAGCTGGGGTCGATATACTTCAAGTTGCATTCCATGCCGACGCTGGCGAAATAGCTGGTGATCTGTTCCTTCAAAAAGACGCCGATGTCGCGGAACTTGGCGTTGCCCGAAGCGTCCGTGCCGTTGTCGGTCTCCTCGAAGAAGTTTTGCCCCGCTCCTTCCGCAACCACGATGACCGCATGGTCGCGCCGCTCAATCCGCTTTCGCAGGATGTTGAGAAAGCCGCGCTCTCCCTCCAACTGGAAAGGCACTTCCGGGATCAGCACAAAATTCGTGTCGCTCATGGCCAAAGACGCGTAACAGGCAATGAAGCCGGAGTGTCGTCCCATCAGCTTCACCAGCCCGATGCCGTTCGGCGAGGCTTGCGCCTCCACGTGCGCGGAACGGATCGCACGCGTGGCCTCGCCGAAGGCCGTTTGAAACCCGAAGCTTTGATCGATGAACATGATGTCGTTATCGATGGTCTTCGGGATGCCGATCACCGCGATCTTTCCGCCGCGCTCTGCAATCACTTGCGAAATGCGGTGCGCACCGCGCAGCGTGCCATCGCCGCCGATCACGAACAGCATGTTGATGCTCATCTTCTCCATGCAGTCGACGATTTCTTCGGGATCCTGTTCGCCGCGCGAGGTTCCTAAAATCGTCCCGCCGAGTTCGTTGATGCCGGTAACGCTCGCAGGCGTGAGATCGAGCACCGGACGTTGGTACTTCGCAATAAATCCCTGATAACCGTTGCAGAAGCCGTAGACTTTGCTCACGCCATAGCTCTTGTTGAGCTCCAGCACCAGGCTGCGGATGACGTCGTTCGATCCGGGGCACAGGCCTCCGCAGGTGACGATCGCCGCACGCGTCTTCGAAGGATCGAAAAAGATTTTGCGGCGGGGACCGGCGGGCTCGAACGAGGGATGATCTTCTACGTTCAGGCTGTTTTCGCGAAAGGCGGAATGCCGGTCGTCGAACAGGACGCGATCCTGCTCATCGACGTTGTGAAACGTCCTGCGGCGCCGGTCGATCAAAGGCAAGAGAGGGGAATCGATCCGGCATGGACCTAGAGTCTTGATGGCTAAATCCGCGGCTGTGAACTTGTGCGTCATAAGATGACAACAACCTTGCGATACTCACTCCTATTTGAATGGTGGACAATGAATTGCCAAACCGACGTGGGTAGCGGCGCGGGCAGTGACGTGGGCGGTCGCGGACGGGGCGCTAGATCCTATTATACTGCGGCCCACTGTCATCCACTCCAAGAACCTGGATGGCGCGGAGCGTTCGAAACATGTATATTACGTCAGAGAGTTTGTCGATGAAGAACTTATTTGTACCACTCGCTTCCGTGCTGATCCTGTTGCCTGTGTGCGTGCCGTCGCTGCACGCGCAGTGGGCTACGCTTCCCACGCCGAATATTCCTCGCCTGGCCGATGGCCAGCCGAACCTCACGGCTCCCGCGCCGCGCACGGCCGACGGCAAGCCCGATCTTTCCGGGCTGTGGGAAAAAGTTTCGAACTTCGGAAGCAACGTCGCTTCCAGTTTGAAGCCTGAGGACATCAAGCCCTGGGCGCGTGAGTTGGTCAAGCAGCGCGAGGAGGATCTGGGCAAAGACCACATGATCCCGCAATGCCTGCCCATGGGCCCCGGATACATCACCGATGGAGGCACCACAGCTGGGGGCATTACGAAAATCTTCCAGACACCCACGGCCCTGATCTTCCTCAGCCAGGACCTCACCTATCGGCAAATCTACATGGATGGCCGCAAGCTGGAGACCGATCCCAGCCCCAGTTGGATGGGCTATTCGGTGGGGCATTGGGAGGGCGATACGCTCGTCGTGGAAACGAACGGCTATAACGACAAGACGTGGCTCGATCGCGCCGGTCATCCTCACACGGAAAACTTGCGCACCACCGAGCGATATCATCGCATCAACTTCGGGCAGATGGAGTACAGCATGACGCTTGAGGACCCGGAGATCTACGCGCATCCCTGGACGCTGAAGATGAGTGCGAAGCTTGCGCCCGATACCGAAATCATCGAGTACGTTTGCAGCGAGGCTGCGGGCAAGGCCCTGCAGCATTGGGCGGGCAAGGCCTCCGATGCCGAGAAAGCAGCGCCAGTGGTTCCGGCCGCGACCTTGGCAAAATACGTCGGCTCGTATAAGACGCTCGATGTCTGGAACGGCGAAGCCGAGCCGCGGTACATCGATATCAGCCTCGTGGATGGCGTGCTCTTCGGCGAAGTTCGCGGCCGCGGCAAAGTGCGGCTCATCGCGCAATCGCAGGTGATGTTTACGGGCTTCTACGGCCTGGGGGTTAGGTTTCTGCTCGATGAGAAAGGCAACGTGACACACCTTGCCGAGATGCATGTCTCCGGGGATTATCGTTTCGTGCCGGTGAAATGATCCTGTCCCTCGCATACGAATGCAAAAGCGCGGCCATCGGGAATGAGGGCAGGGAAGAACGCGGCGTCGAGGTTTGCACTGCTGCGTCTAAAATGGAAAGTTAGCGAATCGTAAGCCATCATTGGCTGCGTGCAGCGGCTTGTCTCCTATGTCCCGAATCAGTAAGAAACCCAAGAAGGCGACGGAGCGCCCGCAGCACGAAGATACCTCCTCGACGGAAAGCTTAGAGCAGGAACACGTCGCGTCGCCCGGCTTTTCCGCCTTCAATCGCATTCCCAAGGCCTCTTTCACGTTCGCTTTCCTGGCGATTCTTTTGCTCGCCGGGATCACGTATACCGCGTGCAAGATGACGCCGTCGTCCTACGGATACGCACTCGCGAACATGCATGCGCCAGAAGCGGGACCCGTTCTGGGCCAGGCGCGTCCCATCCGCAGTGATGAATGGTCCGTTCTCACGCCCCAGGTTCAGGCCGCGGTGCGCAACCACTTCCGCCGTTTTAATGAAACGTCGTTGTATCGCGAAGACATGCGCAACTATTACATGCCTCCCTTGCAGGACTGGGGACTTGTGTTCCGGCCGCAAATCTGGCTGTTCTTCGTTACGTCGCCGGCTTTGGCGTTCTCGGCCTACTGGGCCTATTTCATGGTTCTGTTCCTGGCCGGGTATTACCTTTTGTTTTTGGAACTGGGCGTGTTTCCGATCCTTGCCGCGGCCGCGAGCCTCGTCCTCTTCTTCAGCGGATTTTCGCAATTCTGGTGGACCACCAATGGGCCCGTTCTGCCGTGGGCGATCTGGGTCATTTTGCGTCCCTTCCAGCCGATCTTCAAAGCCGCGCTTCTCGCTTGGGTCTTCACGTCCTGGGCCATGTCCATGCCCTACGCGCCGTTGCTCGTGGATACGGCTTGGGCGATCCCGATGGTCGTATTCGCTTTCCGACCGCGCCTGGTTCGATCGATGCGCGACATCGCGGCAGTTGGGGTTGCGGCGCTTGTGGCAAGCGCGCTTCTGTACCTATATTTCTCAGATGCCATCAACGCAATGCAAAACACGGTTTATCCTGGACACCGCATCTCGCCACCCGGCAATGTGCCGCGGATGATTTGGGCGTCCCAGCTGTTTCCCTATGTAACGTTCGATGTCGCCTCCTACGCTCCTCGGGAATGGAACATCTGCGAGATTGGCACCGTTGGTACGTACTTTCCCTTGTTGACCGCATGCCTGCTTCAGTATTCCAAGCTGCGGGAGAGTCGGTATCAGGAATTGAGGTGGGCTCTATGGATTCTCGGCGGCGCGTTCCTGCTGGCAAGCGTGTGGCAGGTTTTGCCGGCTCCGCTCTGGATGGGCAAGATTCTCCTGTGGAGCCACACGAACGCACAGAGACTCTTTTTCTTTTCCGGTCTCATGCTCCTGCTGGCCTGTCTGAACCTTTGGAAACTGGACGTCTTGTCGTTCGCGTGGTGGCGCATCGCCTTGTTCGCATTCGTCGGACCGGTAGCCGGGGCACTATTGAAGCAAGCCTATTCTGGCCACCAGCCCACGAATTACGAGGCCGATCTGGCAATCTGCGGGATTGCCACACTTGTGTGCGTGGAGATCTGGGCGTGCGCGCAGCGGACCAGGATGGTCACGATGGTGGCTTTCGTCGTAGGAGTCAATCTCTACGGGTTCGGTAGATTTCATCCGCTGCAGTCTGCGGTT
>CAITIX010000414.1 GCA_903892565.1 uncultured Acidobacteriia bacterium | reverse complement strand
CCGGCGAGTTCTCTTTCTCTCTTAAGAACCAAAACAAGAAAGCCCCCGTCGGCCAGCCGACGCAGCGCCAAAGGGGCGGTAGGCTAAACCGGACAGATCACGTGTGAATCAAACCGGACAGATTGACAAACTACGAACACACCCTATTTTTGGTCCGAATCTCCCCCGGCCAAAAGGGCACAAACCCTTCCCCTCCCTCCCTGTTTCTGCCACCCCTATTTCGCCAACGCCGGCAGCGTCGTAAACGTCAGCGCGGGAGGCGAGCGGATCCCCAGGACGCTGATCTGCGCGCCCGGCGGAGTGGCAAACTCCAAAGTGCCTCTCGTGTTGGCTGTCGCCGGAAATCCCTGCCCTGGATCCGTCAATGTGAACGACGTGTGACCGTTGGCGTTCAGCGAAATCGAACTGCCGCCGATTTGGATTCCCGCAGCGTTGCGAACCACAACCGGTACGCTCGCGCCCTGGGCGGAGATCATATTGAGGGCGACGCCCGTAACGATTCCTCCGGTGTTATCGAACGCGATCACGTAGGAATTTGCGTTGCGGCTTTCCAGCGGCACCACCGCTTCCTGCCCGTTCGGATTATAGCGGAAGATGACAAATCCACTGATATTGCCACTGGCCCGTAACTGCGCCGAACCCGTCAGCAAAGCGCTCGTCACAGGACCGCCGCTCTGAATCCACAATGATGCTCCCGGCGCGATGCTTGGCGAATACAGCGCGGTGGTGGTTGCTGCGCCGCCTTGCGGAAAAGTGAGCGGCAATGGCAGCGGACTTCCTGTGTCTCCATAAAACGCCAACTGCGCTTGCGCCGACGTGCTGCCGGTATTCACCAGCACAAACGTCGTCTGCCATCCCGCGCCTGACGCGAGATGCGCCATCAGTCCACCTTGATTGTTGACGTTCGCCAAAACAGGAATCGTCGTCAGTGTTCCGCCCGTGTAACGGATCCCGAGCACGCTAATCTGTCCGGCGGGTGGAGTATCGAACTCCACGGTGCCTCGGATGTTCGACGTCATCGGGAAACCGGTTTTCGGATCCGAAAGCACGAAGGACGTATGCCCGCTGCCGCTTAACGTAATGGAGCTGTTCAAAGACAGAAGCTTGCCAGTGTCATCGCGAATCACAACCGGGATGGTCGCACCGTTGGCGGAAACGTTCTCGATCGCCACACCCGTCAGCACACCGTTCGTGTTATCGAAAGGCAACAAGTAGGACGCGGCATTGCGCGTCTCCATCGGCACTACGGCTTCCTGATTCGTCGGATTGTAGTGAAAAATCGCAAAGCCGTCCAGCGCGCCGGTCGCCGCCAATTGCGCGGAGCCTTCGAGATACGGAACATTCGCCGGACCCGTGGCCTGCATCACGAACTGCGCGTTGGGCGCGATCGCTTGATCCAGCGACGACGCGAGAATGAGCCCGGTGATCGAAGGCTGTTGCGGTAACGCGATGGGTAAGGGCAATGCCGCGCCCGAGGGTGAAAACGAATTGGTCCGGGCCGTTGCCGACGTCGATCCTTTGTTGACGAACGTGAACGTCGTATTCCATCCGCCTTCTGCCGCCAAGTGCGGCATGGAGCCGATGTAGTTCAATCCGCCGACCCGCGCGGCCTGCTGCTCGACGGTGAACGTTTGATCGACAATCGCAAACGAATTCGAAACATCTCCGCCAGAATTCGCCGCGACTTGAAACGTCACCGTCCCGTTGCCCACGCCGCTCGTCGCGCTGGTGAACGTGACACCCGCGGGAGGCGTGCCCACGGTCCATGGACAGCCAGCGCCTGTCGTGATGGTGATCGTCCCGGTTCCGCCCGCTGCGGGGAACGACTGACCGGCGTAATTCAGCGCGTAGTCGCAAGTGAGTTCCAGGTGCGCCTGCTGAACACTCACCGGAAAGGCGGCAGCGTTGTCGTGGAAAACCTCAATATACTTGGACCGCATCGCACTGGACCGGCCCAGCGGATAAATCCCCTGCTCCAACATTTGCAGAAAGGTTGTCGCTGTACAGGGTGTGGGATTGGTGACGGGTTCGCCACACGCTGCGCCGTTCCCGCCCAAGTATTCGTTGGTCTGAAATGCGGTGGATGTGCCGTAGCTCTGTGCGTCCGCGGTCACTACGGAGTTCGCAGGCGTTCCCGCCATTAGAAAGTCATATTGAATGATGAAGCGGCCCGGCAACTGCTGCGCCGCCGACAGCAAAAGCGGCTCGGAATTATCGCCGATGGTGCCGGCGATCAACGAACCGTCCTCGGCGATGCCCGGAAACGCGTTGGTGGGGATAATCGACACGCCGAACGTCTTATCCGGGAAACCATGGTTGAAAGAACCTACGATGGCGTTCCACGCTTGCAGCAAAAGAGAAGGCCGATAGCCCGCCGTTTGCCACGTCGCAAGAGCGTTGCTGACACAGGCCAAACCGGTCGATGCGGCAGTCTCCGCCGGAAGACGCATTTCCTCCGTCGTACGATTGATACCGGTCAGCCGCAGGAGCGTGATCGCGTTGTACGCCCCTGTCGCTTTCAAATGCGCCGATAGCGTCGCCAGCATCGAGTCCCATTGGGCCAGAAATATGGGATCCCACGGCGCCGCGATGTTGCTGTTATCACAAACGCCCGTAGCGCCGTTATGTGGCGAGATGCTGAAGCTCAACTGCACAGCGCCTGCCCCGGAGGGCGCGGGCTGAAATAGCCACGTAGGGGTGCTGCTTCCCGCCGGCACAACCAAATCGATCTTTTTTCCTGCCGCTATTAGCCGGGCGATCCACTGATCGAGCAGGGCCCATTGATACTGACCCATCGACGGCTCAATCGCGTCCCATCCGATAACCAGCGCTACTCCGTCAACGCCCGGTATGCTGAGCGACGCCGTAATTTGATTCGTGGTGGCCGGCGTGATGGCCGATACATCGTTCGTATAGATGTAGATTCCGCGGACGTCGGAGGAAGGACGCTGCGCATGCACCGTCGGCGAAATCAGCGCAGCGACGAAAACTATAAAGGAAACAATTACAGATCCGCGCAGTAGCATACTATCGCTAGAATCTCGCACGTCGAAGATTCTGGCAAGGGTTCCACTGAAAGGGAAGCTGG
>CAITIX010000413.1 GCA_903892565.1 uncultured Acidobacteriia bacterium | reverse complement strand
TTGTTGTGGCAAGACATTCTTGTCACAAGCAGGCGCGCGCATGCATACTCTAGTACGCTCTAGGTAGCGCAGACACTTTGCACCATTGTGCGCGGTTCAAAGAAAGAGTCCATTATGCCGATCCTACCCATGCCCCGTCGCAACCCCGAATTTCGATTCGCCTGGATCGCCGCGATTGTTATCGTCCTGTTGGTCTTCAGCCGCAGCCTGTGCAGCTTGTTCGTCGATTACTTGTGGTGGCAGGAAATGGGGCAAGTTCCCACGTGGCTGCGCATGGCGACGTATCAATATGGACCCACGGCAGGGGCATGGCTCATTGTTTTCGTGATCCTTTTAATCGCTCACGCCCAAGGCATGAAGCACTCGGGAGTCACGCTGCGCGAGAATCGCCTGTACGCGCTGGGCAGTACCGTTGTGCTGGCCGTGCTGGCGTGGATGATTAGCGCAGCAACCGTGGATGGCTGGGTGCTGGCGCGCTACATGGGCGGCGCGTCAACGGCGGCTACGGGCGCTGCGGCCTGGGCAGATCCGGTCTTCGCGAAGCCGCTTTCGTTTTACTTTTTCGAGCTGCCGTTTTACGACATGCTGGTGACGGCACTCGCTACCGTGGCCTTCGCTACAGGGGTGCTGTATTACGTCACAGCTCGCGGATGGCAACTGCGTCGCGACCTGCCGCACTTCGAGCCGGGACATCAGATTGACCTGCGCGACTTCTTCACAGTCGGCTCCTTCGAAGCGGGCACACTGCGCGCGCTGGCCGCGCTCTTTCTCTTCTCCATGGCCGCGCAGTTTTGGCTGGGACGCTACGCGATGCTGCTGAGCGATCACGGCAATCTCATGGTGGGCGTCGATTACGTGCAGCAGAATCTGGGATTGCCGCTGCAAACGGCGAAGGCTGGTTTCGCAATTCTGGCAGCGCTTCTGGTGCTGTTGAAACGTCCCAAGTTTGCAGTCGCCTGTGCGGCCATCATTCTTGTGGATATGGTGGTGCCTCCATTGGTTTCGAGTTTGTACGTGCGCCCCAACGAACTCACGCTGGAGAAGCCATTCATCGAACGTCACCTCGAAGCGACGCGCTCGGCCTACGGATTGGATCGCAACGCCCGCAGTATCGATTTTGCCGCGCAGAAGCAGGGGCGCATCGATTTCGCCGCCAACAAAACATTGCTCGACAACGTCCGCTTGTGGGATTGGCGCGCGTTCCATGACACGCTGGGGCAAAGCCAGCCGTTGCGTCCTTATACGTATGCGGACACGGACGTGGACCGCTACATGATCGACGGGCGACTGCGGCAGACGCTGCTCGCGCCGCGCGAATTGGATTTGAATCAGCTGGGCGACGCCCGCAATCGGTGGATCAACCGCAGCCTCACGTTTACGCACGGCTACGGCTTCGTGATGGCGGAGGCGAATCGCATCAGCGATAACGGACTGCCCGAATTGCTGGTGAAAGACGCGCCGGTGATGGTGCAATCGCAGAGCCTGACGGTGACGCGTCCGGAGATTTATTACGGCGAGGCCGGGGCGGAAACGGTCTTCGTGCGCAGCACACAGCCGGAGTTCAACTATCCTTCGGGCTCGAACGAAGTGAACACGCGCTATGAAGGCAAGGGTGGATTTCCCATCCAAGGCATGGGCACCCGCTTGGCCGCTGCGATTTCCGAGGGCGACTGGAACATTGTGCTCACCAGCGCGCTCTCGCCCGATACGCGCATGATGATCCGCCGGACTTTGAAAGACCGGCTCACCGAACTCGCGCCGTTTATGAGCTGGGATGAAGATCCGTACATGGTGCTCACCGATGAGGGAAAGCTGGTGTGGATCATCGACGGTTATCTGACTAGCGAATCACATCCGTATTCGCGCGATGTACAGATGGAGGGGTTGGGTCGCTTCAACTACATCCGCAATTCCGTCAAAGCTACGGTGGATGCCTACGACGGCGAAGTGAAGATGTATATCTTCGATACGGAAGATCCGCTCATCCAGGCCTATCAGCATTTGTTCCCCGAATTGTTCACGGCGGCATCCGCCATGCCCGCGGGGCTGCGGGCTCATGCGCGCGCGCCGGAGATGATGTTTCGCGCGCAAGCGGAGATGTATCGGACCTATCACATGCGCGATCCCGAGTCTTATTACAATCGCGCCGATTTGTGGGATATCGCCACATTTACCACCGGGCAAGCGGGAACGCCGATCGCGGCGCCGCCCACGTATGTGATCGCGAAAATCCCCGGCGAAAAGAATCCGGAGTTCCTGCTGACGATTCCGTTTACGCCGCGCAACAAACAAAATCTCATCGGCGTGATGGCGGTGCGTTGCGACGGCGAACACATGGGTGAGATCGTATATTTGCAATTGCCGAAGCAGGAAGTGATATCCGGACCGTTGCAGGTGGAGGCGTTGATCAACCAGGATCAGAACATCTCCAAAGACCTGACGTTGTGGAATCAACAGGGCTCGCAGGTATTGCGCAGCCAGATTCTGACACTGCCGGTGGATCAGACGTTCCTGTACGTCGCGCCCATCTACATCCAAGCCGCGCAGGCGCGCATGCCGCAGTTAAAGAAGGTCGCACTGGTGCAAGGCGACACGTTGATCTACGCGGATACTTACGACGAAGCGCTCGCGCAGTTGCAAGCCGCGCAAGGCGGCAAACTTTCGGGATTGACGTCCAAAGCAGCATCTGCGAACACGGCGATTGTGACCGAGGTTGCACGCCCAGCACCGGGTGGCGCAGATCCGCGCATTGGTGAAATCCGGATGCACTTGCAGCGCTATCGCGAGTTGTCTTCGCAGGGCAAGTGGGCCGAGGCGGGCAAGGAACTCGAGGCCGTGGAAGGCGCGGTCCGCAAGTAGAGCGCGTTCACAGCGCGAACAGTTGTACGATGAAGACGGATGGCGCATTCTCATTCGCATTCCGATCCGCAGAAACACAGACATCCCCACGAGCACGGGCATTCGACGTCACGACGAAAAACGATTGTTTTGTTTGGCTCGCTGGTCCTGACGCTGAGCTTCGTCGCGATTGAAACGTGGGCTGGATTCCGATCGCATAGTCTTGCCCTGCTCTCCGATGCCGGACACAATTTCACGGATGCGTTTGCGCTTCTGCTCGCCGCCGTCGGCGTGTATTGGGAAACGCGGCCGGGCGATCACAAGAAAACCTTCGGGTATCAACGCGCCGGAGTGCTGGCGGCGTTCGTAAATGCGCTGACGCTGGCGGCACTTTCGTTCGTGCTCTTCTACGAAAGCTATCAGCGGTTGCTGCATCCAGAGCCCGTAGGCGAGATGACGATGATCGTGATCGCAAGCATCGCGCTGGTGCTGAACCTGGCAATCGCATGGGCGCTGGGCGGCCATGGCGATCATCATCACGACCTGAACGTGCGCGCCGCGTGGATCCACATGGCGGGAGACGCGGCGAGTTGTGTCGCCATCATCATCGGTGCGATTGTGATCCGCCGCACAGGCTGGCACATCCTAGACCCGATGCTTTCGATCTTGATTGGCGCTATGGTGCTGGCAACGGCCTGGGGCATCATTCGCGATTCTCTCAACATCCTTTTAGAAGGCCTGCCGAAAGGGCTGCAGCTGCCCGAGGTGACGGAAGCGCTGAGCCGAATCGACGGCGTGATGGAAGTCCATGACTTGCATATTTGGAGCCTGGGCTCGGAATCGCGCGCGCTGAGCTGCCACGTGTTAATTGAGGATATGCCTCCTTCGGCAAGCGAACGAATTCTTCGCCAGATCAACGAAGTACTGGAGCACACATTCGAGATCCACCATACGACGGTCCAGTTCGAGCACATGCGCTGCGAACACGGCGATGAGAATTGCACGACGCCGCTGCACGCCGTGGGACATCGCGAGTTGCACCACCATCACTAGGACGCTCGGACTCTCACACAACTTTGCATATGCCGTCTTCGCCGAATTCTTCAACCGCGCCCGTGGAGTCCATGAACAGTAGCAAGAAGTTTGTTCTTGGTTTCGCCGCTGCGATCCTGGCGTGCGTCATCGCCGTCATTGTTTATGTGTGGATGGGACGGATTCCCGCCCAGCCTGGGATGCTGTACGTCCCGGAAGGTAATTTCGGCGCGGGCGTGGAAAAGAAAAAGACGCAGCTCAATGCGTTCTACATTGACGAGACTGAAGTCAGCAACGCGGATTTTGCTGCGTTCTGCCAGGCGACAGGATGCGTGGCGCCCGCGGGCGCGCCCGATCTTCCTGTGGTGAACATCACCATCGCGCAAGCAAGGGCGTTCGCGCAGTGGAAGGGCAAGCGCCTTCCGACGCAACAGGAATGGGAGCGCACAGCGCGGGGTATCGATGGGGATCGCTATCCATGGGGCGACGCCGATGACGCAAGCGTCGCGAATCTCAGCGACAATCCCACGTCACCGCATGCACTCATGCCGGTGAAATCGTTCAAGCGGCTGCCGGCTTATCAAATGGCGGGCAATGCGTGGGAGCTCGTGGACGCTCCCGTGATGGCGGACGCGGCTACGGTGGAAGCATTTCTGAAGTTCGCGGGGCCCGCAGGGGCGCAGATGAATCCGCCGCCGAGCGTGGACGAGAAGTGGATACAAATTCGCGGGGGATCGTTTCAAACACCCGTGGCGTCCGCTGTTGCGTCCTCATTCGTCGCCATTCCGGAGCGCTACGCCGCGGCGGACATCGGCTTTCGGTGCGCCAAAACACCTTAGATCATCCTCCGAATCGCAGCACTTGGCGAACCCGAGGATGGCGCATGCTACGCTCGAATTATGCGCTTCTCTGAGTCGTTTTTCGCGGACCGGTTTGCACTAACGGAGCACGACCTTGAATCCTATTTAAGCGAGGCGCTCCACGAGGGCGGCGATTACGCCGACCTGTACTTCGAATACCTGGCGACGAGTTCCATCGGCATCGATGAAGGCATCATTAAGAGCGCGACAGAGGGAGTGACGCTGGGCGTCGGCGTGCGCGTGCTTTCGGGTGAGCGCACGGGCTACGCGTACAGCGACGACCTGAGCCCGGAGAAAATCCGCAAGGCGGCGCGCGTGGCCGCGTGCATTGCAAAGGGACCTGCGACGGTGATGCGGACGGGCTTCGAGACTTCGCAAAAGCACAATCTTTATCCGATGCTGCGGGCTCCTCATGAAATGGGATTAGAGGAACGCGCGGAACTGGTGCGTCGCGCCGATCAGGCCGCTCGCGCGTACGATCCTCGTATTTTTCAAGTACAGGCGACGTACGCCGATAGTTTGCGCTACGTGATGGTTGCGACGAGCGAAGGCCAGTTGAGTTTCGATCGTCAGCCGATGGCGCGCATGAGCATCTTCGCACTGGCGCGCGAAAAGGACGGCTCGCCACAGCACGGCTATTCCGGCGGCGGCGGACGCGTGACGCTCGACTTTTTCCTGAACGAGAAAACGCCGGAGCATTTCGCGAAGGAAGCCGCGCGTCAAGCGATTGTGCAACTGGGTGCAGCGGAAGCTCCCGCAGGTGAGACGACGGTGGTGTTGGGCGCGGGATGGCCGGGGATCCTGCTGCACGAAGCGGTGGGCCATGGCCTGGAGGCCGATTTCAATCGCAAGGGGACATCGGCGTTTAGCGGGCGGGTGGGACAAAAAGTGGCGAGCGAGTTGTGCACGGTGATCGACGACGGCACGATCAACAGCCGCCGCGGTTCGCTGAATGTGGATGACGAAGGCGCTCCGACGCAGAAAAACGTGCTGATCGAAAACGGAATTTTGCGCGGCTATCTGCAAGACAAACTTTCCAGCCGCTTGATGAAACAAGCGCCGACGGGCAATGGCCGCCGCGAAAGCTATCAACACATCCCCATGCCGCGCATGACGAATACGTACATGCTGGCGGGGCAGAGCGATCCTGAGGAAATTATCCGCGGTGTGGAAAAAGGAATCTACTGCACCACGTTTTCGGGCGGACAGGTCGACATCACAAGCGGCAATTTCGTATTCTCGGCGACCGAGAGTTACATGATTGAGAACGGCAAGTTGACGCGGCCGCTGCGCGGGGCGTCGTTGATTGGCAATGGTCCGGAGGCGCTGAAGTACGTCAGCATGGTGGGCAACGATTTGAAGCTGGACGAAGGTATCGGCGTGTGCGGCAAAGAAGGACAGAGCGTACCGGTGGGCGTGGGGATGCCGACGGTGAGGATCGATAAGATGACCGTGGGAGGAACCGCAGCGTGAGTGGAACGGTGGTAGCTCGAGATTTGGAACAACTCGCCGCCGACGCGGTGGATGCCGCACGGAAGTTGGGCGCAACGGACGCAGAGTGCACCATTTCCGAGGGCGAGGAATTTTCCGTCAGCGTCCGCATGCGCGAAGTGGAAAGCGTGAAAGAAGCCGGATCGCGCGGCGCGGGACTGCGCGTTCTGGTGGGACAACGCACAGGGTCGTCTTACACGTCGGATCTTTCTCCTGAAGGCATAAGCACGATGGTGAACGCGGCGCTCGCGCTGGCGAAGATCACGAGTGAAGATCCGCAGGCCGGATTGCCGGAGCGCGAGATGCTTGGCAAGCTCACGGGCGATCTTCGCATGTACGACGAAGCGATTGAGCACCTGGATGCTCCGCTGAAGATCGAGCTGGCGAAGCGCGCCGAAATTGCCGCGCTGGATTTCGATCCACGGATTCAGAATTCCGAGGGCGCGGGATTTTCGAGCTCACATTCGCACCGTGTATTTGCGAACTCGCGCGGATTCGTCGGCAGCTATCGAACCACCAGTTGCGGACTTTCCGTTTCGCCGATCGCGAAGCAAGGCGAATCCATGGAGCGTGACTACTGGTACACGGCGTCGCGGTTTTTCTCACAACTGGAGAGCCCGGAGAGTGTGGGCCGCATGGCGGCAGAGCGTTCGATCCGCCGTTTGAATCCGCGCAAAGTTCCGACGCAGAAAGTGCCCGTGATTTTTGAGCCGCGCACGGCGCGCGCGTTGCTGGGCGATATTTTCGACGCTGTGAATGGATCGTCGATCTACAAGCACGCGTCGTTCCTGGCCGGGAAACTGGGCGAGAAGATCGCGTCCGAGAACGTGACGATCGTGGATGACGCGACCATCCCGGGCTTGTTTGGCACGTCTCCGTTCGACGACGAAGGAGTGGCATCGCGTCGCACGGTGGTGGTGGAACAGGGCGTTCTCAAAAACTATTTATTGAATACCTACACTGCGCGCAAGCTGGGGATGACGTCGACGGGGAATGCATCGCGCGGAATCACGGGCAATGCGGGCGTAGGGCCGGGGAATTTTTTCCTAGAGGCTGGAAAGTCTTCCGCGGAGCAGATTCTATCGGCGATTCCAAACGGGTTGTATGTCACGGAACTCATCGGTGGCGGCGGCAACACGGTTACGGGCGATTTTTCGTCGGGTGCCGCGGGCCTGTGGATTGAAAACGGCAAGCTGACGTATCCTGTTTCGGAGATCACCATCGCAGGGAATATGCAGCAGATGCTGAAGGACATTGCCGAAATCGGCACGGACCTGGAATTCCGCAGTTCGATTGCCGCGCCCACGATCATGATCCGGGAGATGATGATCAGTGGTCAATGATCTGACAGCGGCGCGTAGGCCGGCATCCGCAGGACCTTCGCCGATCCTTTATGTCATCGGCGTGATCGCCGTCTTGGGTGGTGCGCTGTTCGCTTATACGCAATGGGCGGCGCGACATCCGGCACAGCAACTTTCGCTTACGCCGGAGGCGAAAGCCTACGTCCGCAATCTGAAGCTCGAGGACGTCACGATGAAGGCGACCTCAAGTTACATGGGCGCGGATATTGTCGAGATCGAAGGCAAGATCGGCAACGCGGGAGATCGTCCGCTGGAAACGGTGGAGATCTACTGCCTGTTTCGCGATGCGTACGGACAGTTGGTCTTGCGGCAGCGGCTCTCCATCGTCAGCCCTAGGATGGGCGGGCTGAAGCCGGGAGAGACGAAATCGTTCCGGCTGCCGTTTGACGATCTGCCGGAGAGCTGGAACCAGGCGATGCCGCAGTTAGTGATCGCGGGCGTGAAGTTTTTGTAGAACGGCTTAGCGCAACTTGCTCCTGCGGGCGAAGAAACGGCGGAGCGATCCGCGCAGACACATCAGAGCGACCCCACAGCACGTTGCGCCAAATTGGAATAAACTAATCGGAGGGTTCGCGGCATTCTTTTACTCTCATCCGCGGCCCTGCCCTGGTTACCCAAAAGGGCAAGGAAGGAATCATAAATGAACGCATACAAACGAATTTCGGCGCTCACGGCCGGAATCGCAGGTGCGGCGATATTGTTGGTCACGCCGGCATTTGCGCAAACCGAGAAATCGCCGATGGTGGAAGACGTATTTAAGAACGTGCAGGTGCTGAAGGGGATCCCCGTAAATCAGTTCATGGAGACCATGGGATTCTTCTCCGCGGCAATTGGCGCCAATTGCACGGGCTGCCACGTAGCAGAGAGCTTGCAGGATCAGGCCAAGTTTGCCGAAGACGTCCCGCGCAAGCGCATGGCGCGGCAGATGGTCACCATGGTGAACAATTTCAATAAGCAGGCCTTTGGCGGACGCCAAGTGCTCACTTGCTGGACATGCCATCGCGGCGGTCCTTCGCCGGAAAACGTTCCCAGTTTGCTGGCGCAATATACGATCCCTGTGGAAGATCCGAATGCGCTCGAAATCTCGCCGGATGGCCCGAAAGAGCCGACTGCCGACCAGATTCTCGACAAATATATTCAGGCCGTGGGCGGCGCCGCAGCGGCGGCAAACCTCAAGAGCTTCGTCGCCAAGGGGACCATCGAAGGTTACGATACGTATCACGTCAAGGTGCCGGTGGAAATCTACTCCAAGGCGCCGAGTGCGCGTACCATGATTTGGCACACGCAGAATGGCGATAGCAGCACGGTGTTCGATGGCAAAGCCGGCTGGATCGCGATGGTGAGTAACCCTGTGCGGCTGATCCCCGTGCTTCCGGGCGGCGAACTGGACGGCGCGAAACTCGATGCCGACCTGGGTTTCCCCGGCGGCATCAAGACCGCGCTGAAGAATTGGCGCGTCGGCTTCCCGATGACGGCCATCGACGACAAACCCGTCTACATCGTTCAGGGAATGGGCGCGGGCAATACGCGCGTCAAACTGTATTTCGACGCGGAATCCGGCCTGCTGGTCCGCCAGCTGCGCTACGACGACACCATCGTCGGCAAAGTGCCCGTGCAAATGGACTATGCGGACTATCGCGCCGTCGCCGGCGTGAAAGTGCCGTACAAGATCGTGATTACCTGGACCGATAATCAACAGATCATTCTGCTGACCGATGTTCAGGCGAACGTCAACGTCGAAGCGGCGCGCTTCGCCAAGCCCGCGGCACCGGTATTGAGGCCGCGCGGACAAGCTCGGTAGTAACGTTTCGTAACATGCAGTGAAATCGGGCGCGGGATCCACAGGGTTCTGCGCCCACACTTTCTATGAACCGCTCTTGGGCTATCGTCGGGTTCGCGCTCGCAGTTCCGCTGTTCGCACAGTGGAGCCAACCTACAACCGGTGTTCCGAGAACACCGGACGGGAAGCCTAATTTATTGGCTCCGGCGCCGCGGCTTACTGACGGCAAGCCCGATTTCTCCGGCACCTGGGACGTGGATCATAACCAGCCCTGCCCTCCGGGCGGATGCCCGGACTTCTACTCTCCGCAGGAATTCAGCAACATCGCGTGGGGCGTCAAAGGCGGCCTACCGTATCAGCCTTGGGCTCGCGATCTCAGCAAGAAGCGCACGACGGAGCTGCGCAAGGACGATCCGCTCTCGCACTGCCTGCCCATCGGCATTGTGGAGATGCACACCATTCCCCTGTTCCGCAAAGTCATCCACGTGCCTGGGCTGCTCGCGATTATGCACGAGTACAACACGAGCTTCAGGCAAATTTTTACCGATGGACGTCCCCTGCCTGAGGATCCGATGCCAACCTGGAGCGGTTATTCGACGGCGAAATGGGAGGGCGATACGCTGGTCGTGCATACGGAGGGTTTCCGCGATGGCATCTGGCTGGACGTTTTGGGCAACCCCGTGACGGACGCCGCGAAGATCACCGAGCGCATCAGCCGCCCGAACTTCGGACGCCTGGAAATCGACCTGACGATTGACGATCCCAAAGCATACACCAAGCCTTGGAGCCTTCATCTCAATCAGAACATCCAGCTGGATACGGATCTACTGGATTACGTGTGCCTGGAGAACGAGAAGGATCTGGATCACCTGGTGGTGAAGTAGAGACGCTCCGCTGTTCTCTCGGGCCTATTTGGACGGGTTCTGTTTGCTCCCCACGGCCACGCCTTGCATCGGCTTCACGTCAGGCATGGCGATAGCGGCGTTGTTGAGTTGGCTAACATGCGCGGTGGTGCACGCCTTGCCATCTGTCGCGGTACATTTCAAGGAGCCGTCCGGAGCTACCTCTAAGGCCGCGACGCTGCTGGTCAAGAGTTTTTCGTGGAGCCGGTCTCTCGCGCTCACGGCAGCATCGAGTAAACCCTTCACTTGCACTTTGCTGCATGGCTGATCTCCCGACATGCACTTCAGCGTCCCATTGGGATTCTGAACCACTTGGATATTGTCTTTGGTATTGCTGCGGCTCTTGGTGACGACTGTTTGGGTTTGTCCACTGGCAACCAGCGCAGCGATGCAGAACACGAGGGCGAACAGTTTCAGGCGCGGCATAAATTTTCCCTTTCTTACTTCAACGTTTGGCGATCTATTTCGACGATGGGTTCTGCTTGTTTCCCAGCCCGACGCCGACGCCTTTGATGGGATCGTTCACGCCGGGCATGGCGGCTGCAAGGTTGTTGAGCTGGGCGATATGCGCAGGCGTGCACGTTTTCCCATCGCTGGCCGTGCATTTCACGCTGCCATCCGGGGCGATCTCTAAGCCGGCGACGGTGCTACGGGTGTCTTTCAGAAACCTCTCCCGCGCACTTGCGTTATTCGCTGCATCGAGCAATGTCTTCACTTCATCTTTCGAGCACAGTCGATCGCCGGAAGTGCACTTCAACGTCCCGTTGGGATTCTGGGCAACCGCGATGTTGTTCTTGATGTTGCTCCGACTATTGTTCACGGCCGACCGGGAAGCAGCCACTGGAGGATTAGCCGTCTCGCCTTTTCCCGCAGCTTGCTGCGCATTCATACCGCACGCAGAGGCCAAAACCAGGATCACGGACATCCCGACGTATTGCATATAAGTCCCTTCTTTCTGGAATCTTAGTCGTCAAATCGCGACGCAACCCCGCAGTCCGAGGGTCCGCATACCGTCAGACGATGAGCAGGTTGCGTTCCAGAAAGCATATTGCAGAAAACAGCCGCCCAGAAACACGAAGGGCGGCTCACAGCAAATGCTGCGGCCGCCCCTGTATTCGGATTCTAGTCGAGAGTCTTACTTCTTCAAGCCCGCCGCGTGATCGCGGAAGCCATTGAACATGGATTCGTCCGACGGAATGCAGCGATCTTCCAAAATGCCGCTCCATCCGGCCGCCGCCATTTTGTCCTTCGGAATGAATGCCCACACTTTACGGGTTGCCTTCCACGGACGCGTATAGGTCACCGGATCGGTCAGCGTCAAATCTACCAGGAGGCGATTCGGGCTGGGATGCTGCCAGCGCTCTTCGAGTACGGCTTTATCGCTCATCGGATAACCGAACTGGTCCAGCCATTGGCGATCGTCGAAGCCTGCGGAAGTGACCACCAGCGTGTCGCCTTCCCAGTGGCCGGTCGAATAGCCGTTGTAGCGCGGAAGATAGTCGTCGATGTTGGGGATCTTGCGGCCATCGGTCCAGATGTCGCGGTTGTCCCACGTCCATTCGAACTGCTGGATGATTTTGTCTTTCGCCTGCGTCATCGCCATAGTAGCGCCGCCGCCGGAGAACGTGATCAAGCGAGCGAGACCGAGAGGCTCGCAACGAGCTTCGGGATCGTTGCCAAAAGCCGGCAGAACCGCGCGTTTATATCCGGCATCGACCTCTGGATGCTCCTTCGCTTCCTTGCTATTGAGTTCGTATCCGCGGCCCGGCTTGTTCAATTGGAAGCGCTTCTCGCCGACAGCTGTACGCGGAGCAACCTCGCCGAAGAAACCATAGCCAGGAGCGTTCGCGTTATCGCGGCATTCGTCGCAAGCGGGCTGTCCGTACTGCCCGGGATTGCGGCTCCATAGACCGGTGAAGTCGTGCTTATCGAACGGACGCTTATCGGTGTCCGTATTCTTCATCAGGTCGACTTTGCGGCCCGGATTCTGAGCGGCAGCCGGCAGCAGCAGGATCGCCGCAGGTACGGCCACCAGCGCGAGCGTCGTGGCCCCGCGCCAGGTGAAATCAAATTTCATCATTTAGGTAGCTCCTCGTTTCCGGTGGGCTGCAAGCCGCCCGCAACGCCGTCCATATCGACGGCCTTCATCTCGCCGCGGAGGCCCACAATGTTTTCGCCCTTTTCGTTCTCCAACTTCATAACAATGCCGCTCATTCCGCCCGCACGCGACGTGCCGACGTAGAGTTTCACACGCGTTCCCGGCTTCAGCGCCTCATTGCTGCGGCTCTTTGTCCAGCCTGCGCGAATCAATTCCGAGGGATTCGTCAGCAATTCGGAAACCCAGTGTTCGACCTTGCCATCCTTGGTGGTGCGATCCCACGTCATGGACGGATGCGGATTGAGGTAGTTAAATTCGGTGACGGTGCCCCAGGTGGTCCACAGGTGCGCGGTGTCGTAAGAAATAGCGCTGCCATGGTGCGCCCATCCAGAAGCGGACAGGAGCAGCAAACCGGCGCTTAGAGCGAGAGTTCGAGTAAATATGTTACGCATGGTAGATCAGTTTATGCCCCGCAGGGCCGCGTGTCAACGGCCCTGCCCGCGTCGGAGTCCCCCTGGGACAACGGGGGCGGCTCCGCCTCGGGCGTGTGATATCTTCATTCATGGGGTTGATTGATGGGGTTGCGGGAAGAGAGACACGCAACTTCGCCCACGTGTGGAGGCATATGAAAGATCTGAAATTTGGCGGAGCGATGCAGCGCCGCGATGTCTTGAAGACGCTTGGCGTGGCGGGTGCCATGGCAGCAACCGCGGGGAACGAGCTTTTTGGCCAGTTCGCGACCAAGTCCGCCCACAAAGCAGGACGCATCGATGTTCATCATCATCATGTACCGCCCGGCGTGATGCCCGGAGTTCCGGCGCCGGCCGGCACCAACCCGGCGGCGAATACCTTCGGCCGCGGATGGACCCCCGAGCGCACGCTGGAGCAGATGGATAAGAACGACATCAGCGTCTCGATTCTTTCCATGACGCAGATGGGCGACGTGCTCTACGACAACACCCCGAAGGGCCGCGATGCGGTGCGCCGCGGCAACGACTACGGGGCGTCCTTGATGGCGAAGTGGCCCAAGCGCTTCGGATTATTCACTGGCGTGCCGCTGCCGGACATCGACTCCGTGATGAAGGAGATCGCGTATGGCTACGATACGCTCAAGGCCGACGGCGTCGGCATTTACACGAACGACAATCAGACGCACTGGCCGGGCGACGCGTATTTCGATCCGATGTGGCAGGAGTTGAACCGCCGCAACGCCATCGTCTACATGCATCCCCTGGCGCCGCCCTGCTGCACCAAGCTGAACGATAGCGTGCCGACCTCGATGAACGAATTCGATTTCGACATCACACGCGGATGCACCAGCATTTTGGCCAACGGCATTTTCCACCGCTTCCCGAACGTGAAGGTGATCATTCCCCACTCGGGCGGCACGATGCCAATGATCGCGGGCCGCATTCAGGATCGCTATCCCATGGATGCGAAGCACAAGGAATTCATCCCGAACGGCGTGATCGCAGAGCTACAGAAGTTTTACTTCGACATCGCGCACGCGAGCTTCCCGTGGCCCATGGCCGCGATGACAAAGTTTGCCAAGCCGGATCACATTCTCTTCGGCACGGATTATCCCTTCGAGCCGATTGAATCCACCGTGAACCAAATTCCGGGCTTAGGCTTCTCGCCGGACTTCTGGAAGGCCGTGGATCGCGATAACGCAGAGAAGCTGTTCCCGCGGTTTAAGGCGTAGCCTCTCACCTTTGCTGTGGCGCGCTCATGGGTGCACTCGTGCGCGCGCCACAGTTACAAGCCGCTCAGCAGCGGGATATCCTTCGCGGCCTTCGGCGGCGGAATCGACTTCAAGTACGCGTACACGTCGGCGAGTTCCTGATCGGGCATCACCTGCGGGCGAAACTGCGGCATGCTGCTCGGTGGAGGATTGCGCACGAAGCCGATGAAGCCGGCTTGCGTCAGTTTCGTCTGCATCAGGCGAGCTCCGGCAATGGTTCCCTGCCCGATGTGTCCGTGGCATTGATAGCAGCCGTTCTTCACGAAAATCGCGTGGCCTTTTTCGACGTCGCCGGCGAGGTCCTTCGATTGCCCGAAAGCGGTTATCGCAAGATACGAGAGTGTTACGGCTAGAAATGAAATGGTCTTAAGCACTTCGTTTGCTCCTATAAGAAACAGCAGATCCCTCGACTTCGCTCGGGATGACAACCGTAGGGGTGTTCTCTTGGCTGCGTCACCTGGGTTGAGTAACGACGTCGATCAACGCGGGCTCTCCGGCTTTCACGCGTTCGATGCCGCGCTTGATGGCAGGACCGAGATCATTGGGATTACTGATGGGACCCTCGGCGTATAAACCATAACCCTTGGCGATCGACGCGTAGTCGATATTGGGATTGCTCAGCGCCGTGCCGATGTCGGAGCGATCCACGCCGCGATTGTATTTCGCACCGTAGAGCTCGATGTACATGCGCTCTTCGTGATAGGCGCGGTTGTTGTGCATGATCGCGAGCAAGGGAATCTTGTGATGGGCCGCAGTCCAGAACACGGCGGGCGTGTAGTTGAAATCGCCGTCGTCCTGAATGCTGACGGAGAGGCGTCCATACTTGCGATTGGCGAGCGCCGCGCCCACCGACGCAGGCGCGTTGTAGCCGACGCCACCTCCGCCTTGCGCTCCGATAAATTGGTAATGCTTGTCGAACTTCCATAACCGCGAGGGCCAGCAACTGGAGTGGCGATCGTTCGAGACGAGCGACCAATCTTCGTTCTTGATTTGCGCCCAGAGCTCCGCGGCCATGCGCGCGGTGCTGACGGGACTTGCGTCCCAGGCCAGAGCGGCGGCTTCGACATCCGCTTGATGGGCCTTGAGATTGGCTTCGATGATTTTCTTGCCGCGCGCTTCGAACGCGATCCTGCGATCCGGCGTGGTGAGTTTCTTGACCGCTTCGATTAACTCGGGCAGCGTTGCTTCGGGATCGCCGACGACGGAGATGTCAGCTTCCACATAGCGTCCGAAATCCTGATAATTGGACTTGTGACTGAGCTCGATGGCGGAGATCGTCATGAGCTTCGCGCCCGGCTTCATCACAGAACGCGTCTCCATTCCATAACGATTAATCGGGGTGGAGCGATGCAGCACACCCCACAGGTCTTCGGCCTCCAGCGCGAGGATCGCATCGGAATCCGAGATATTGGGCGTGGCGCGTGCGTTGCCGGGACGTCCGGCAAGGGGATGATGCGTGGGGAAGTTCATGCGCAGGCGCTGGTCATAGACACGCGCTTGCAACGCTTCGGCGAGTTCGACTAATAGATCGATGCCCTTTGGCGTGCGCGCGGAGCGTGCCGTGACGATCACAGGATTTTCGGCGGCCACGAGGATGCGGGCGGTTTCCATGATGGACGCGGGATCGCCAATGGGAGCCGCGCTCTGCACCAATTTGGGGATGCGAGGCTTTTCGTTCATCGGC
>CAITIX010000412.1 GCA_903892565.1 uncultured Acidobacteriia bacterium | reverse complement strand
CGGCTGCGCATCGATGGGGCGCTCTTAGAAGCTCGCGAAATCGCGGACGTCGCGCGACTGCTCGACGTTGCCGCCGAGGCGCGCACAGTCCTGCTCGGCGCGAAGGATCGCTTTCCCCGTTTGTACGCGCATGCAACGGAGATCGCTGATCTGCGCGAATTAGCGGGCGACCTCAGTGGAAAGATTCTGCCGGACGGAACGCTGGCCGATCACGCAAGCGTTGCACTCGCACGCCTGCGTCGGGACGCGGAAAAGCAACGCGGTGCGATCCAGAAATCGCTAGAGAAATTTCTACGCGAGCACCATGAGGACGGAACACTGCAAGAAGATTTCGTCACCGTGCGCAATGATCGATTCGTAGTTCCAGTGGTGACCGGACGCGAACGCCGCGTAGATGGCGTGATCCACGGCGCCAGTGGCAGCGGGCGTACGCTTTTCGTCGAACCGCTCGAGACCATCGCTCTCAATAACGAGCTCGTGCGGCTCTCCGAAGAAGAGGCGCGGGAAGTGCATCGCATTCTGCGCGAATTTACGGCCAGATTGCGGGAGCATGCTGCGGAGATCGCCGCTTCGGTGGGGGCACTCGCGCGGCTCGACTTGATCTTTGCCAAGGCGCAGTTCGCAGTGGAATATGGATGCTGCGTCCCGCGCATCAGTCCAGCTGGCGATCGAAGATTGCTGCTTTCGAGAGCCCGTCATCCGCTGCTCGAAGACATTCTACGGAAGCACAAAAAGTCGGTGGTGCCGGTTTCGTTTGAGTTAAACGAACGCACGCGCACGCTTTTAATCAGCGGCCCCAACACCGGCGGCAAGACAGTGGCGCTGAAGACAGCGGGATTACTGACGCTGATGGCCCACGCCGGCTTCCCGGTTCCCGCCATCGAAGCGGAGTTCCCTTTACTGGACGAAGTCCTGGCGGACATTGGCGATCATCAGTCCATTCAAGAAAGCTTGAGTACGTTTTCCGCGCACATTGTTGCGATTCGCGGGATGCTGGAGCACGCAACTTCGGGATCGCTCGTTTTGATCGACGAGTTGGGCCGAGCCACGGATCCCGAAGAAGGCGGAGCCCTGGGAGTCGCCGTGCTGGATGCGATTCGAAAGCGCGGCGCGTTCGTCGTAGCGTCGACGCACTTGATGGCGCTGAAGGTTTACGGGGCCTCTACGGCTGGCGTCGAAAATGCGTCCATGGGATTTAACGAATCCACGCTGGAGCCCACGTATGTTTTGCAATTGGGCGCGCCCGGAAAATCGGCGGGCCTCGACATCGCAAGCCGTTTGGGTGTTGATGCTTCGTTGATCGAAGATGCGCGCGGCCGCTTAAGCAGCTCCGAGCGCGACATCGCGAGTTTCTTGAGCGAGATGCATCGCAAATTGACGGAGCTCGATCAGGACAAGCGCACGCTGGCCGAGCGAGAAACGATTCTTGCGGCGCGCGAGAAATCGCTCGAAGAGGGTTGGGAGAAAAAGTTCGCGACCAAGATTCGCGAGATCGAGCAGCAAGCTTCCACGCTAGCTGCACAATTCGAGCAACGCGCCAAGGAAACGATTGACGATCTGAGCCAGAAGTCGCGTGCGAAAATCGCCAAGACCAGCCGCGAGTTTCAGGAAACAGTACAGGCGGCGACGGCGGCCGTGCGCCCCATTCACGCAGGTGCGCCCACGCCCACCATGCGGATCGAAGAAGGCGTGCGTGTGAGACTCAAGGGAATCCGCCAACCCGCCACCGTGCGCCGCGTGATGACGAACGGCTTCATCGAAGTGGACGCCGGCTTTCTCAAGATGCAAATATCCTCGGCGGAAGTAGAGGAAGTCTTGCCTGCAACAGGCGCCGCTGCACCGAAGAAGGATTTCTCGTTCCGCCAGGGGCCGTCCTTCGCGGTGCCGTATCGGGAGATCAATTTGATTGGGCAGCGAGCGGAAGAAGCTTGCGACAACGTCGACAAGTTTTTGGATAGCGCGGCACTGGCGGAGGTGGTACGCGTCCGCATTGTGCACGGACACGGCATGGGGATCCTGAAGAAGGCTATCGCAGAGCTATTAACAAAACATCCGCACGTGGAAAAGTTCTACGCGGCTCCGCCGGAGGAAGGCGGATCGGGAGCAACAATTGTGGAGCTGAAGGAATAAGCCGGGAACTCAGCCGATCACTCGGCCTTCACCAGCTACTATGCCTTCGCCGATCACTATGCCTTCAAGTGTTGCGCGGTTTCGGCGAGTGCGCGTTGGCGCTCGAAAGCCAGCTTGCCCTGATATTCTTCCCACAGCGTGCTGAATCCAGCCCAATAGTAGCCGGACACAAACAAGAGCAGGAACGGAACCGCAAGGTAGTTAAAGCTTTCGATGGCGAACGCCGTCATCCCCACGAATCCGGTACCCACGGCGAGTTCCGCGTAGGGCAGCCAGCCGCTACGGCGCCGATACTGCACGTTGTCGAGCTTGATCTTCTGCGAAGTGCCAATGGCGTATTTCGGAGTGCGGGCGAAGCTGGTCTGAATGTTGAACAGCGCTTCCAGCACCGCTTTCGAATTGATAATCGTCAGCGCGACACCGGCCGCCATCAGCGCAGGCAGGAACAAGAAGGCCCGCTTCCAATTATTCGGGAACAGCTCGCGATGGGCGACAACGTAAAACGCCGAGATCGACCAGAACGATGCAATGATCAAAGGCAAATCGATCACCACCATCTGGAACCAGCCCATGTAGAAGCGCACGATCATGACCGGCAGCATCAATCCGCTCACCACGATCATCATCGGATAAGAAATGTTCGGCGTCAGGTGGAAAAACGCTTCCACTTTGACCTTGAACGGGACGTCCGACCGTAGGATCGTCATCAACAGCTTCTTCGCTACCTGCGTCAGCCCCTTGGCCCAGCGCGATTGCTGTACCTGGAAGCCATAGGTCTCAACCGGCAGTTCAGACTTGCACTCGATCGAGGGAACGTAAACGAACTTCCAACCCTTCAATTGCGCGCGATAGCTAAGATCCGAATCCTCGGTCAGCGTATCGTGTTGCCAGCCGCCCGCATCTTCGATCATCGACATCCGCATGATGCCGGCAGTGCCATTGAAGTTGAAGAATTTGCCCGCGCCGGAGCGCGCCACATGCTCCAGAACGAAGTGGCCATCCAGCAGCATGGCCTGCACTTCCGTGAGGATGTTGTAGTGGCGGTTCGTGTAACCCCAACGTGTCTGCACCATGCCGATTTTTGGATCGGCAAAGAAGTGCACCGTCCTCTGCAGGAAATCGGTTGGCGGGAGGAAGTCCGCATCAAAGATCGCGACCACTTCTCCCTTGGCGGTCCGCAAGCCATTCTGCAAGGCACCGGCCTTGTAGCCGTTACGATTGGTGCGATGGATGTATTCGATCGGCAAACCCGTCGCTTTGTATTCGGCCACCAAGCGTTCGGTGAACGGATGAGTTTCGTCCGTGGAATCGTCCAGAATCTGGATATCCAGAAGGTCGTGCGGATAATCCATCTTGCTGATCTGCTCAATCAGCTGTTCCACCACATACTGTTCGTTATAAATAGGAAGTTGGATGGTCACGCGAGGCAGTTGTTCGAAGCGCTGCGGAGCTTCGGTCGGCATCTGCTTGCGGTACTTCCAGTAGCCGCGGATCATGTGATAGCGATGCAGGCCGTAGCACGAAAGAATGATGAGTACGGCGAAGTACGGAACCAGAATCGCGTAGTCAAAGGGCTGTAGACGATAAATATCGGTAAACGTATCGTCGAACAGCGTATCCATGAACTTGCTGGCGGATGCCGGCAGGAGACTCGCGGCGAAAATCGGGGAAGAGGTAGCTATCCAAGAGACCATAGCAGATCTGTTAACATTATAGCCTGTCGTTAGTGTGATGTGTCGGTGTAATGTGTCACCGTAGGGCCCTTTTTCGGGGACCTTAGGGGTTCTAGTTTACGCCTCAAGCTCGGATGTCTCCCACCCAAATTCAGATATCACTGCTCTCGATCTTCGCCGCCGGGCTCATCGGCTTAGCGGTTTGGATTGCCGTCAAACGACACACGACGCCGGAGAAGCGCGAAAAACGGCGCAGGTTGCGGCTTCACCAAACAGGACGGCTGGGCGACGCGCTGGTGAACGAAGTGGGCGACAATTTGCTCTACTACGGCTATTCACTGCGCGGCGTGCAGTACACCGCCTCGCAAGACGTCACATCGCTGCGCAATCTCCTCCCGGAAGACTTAAGCCGGCTCATCGGGCCTTCGGGGATGAAGTATGACACGAACAATCCTGGGAATTCGATCCTCTTGTGCGAAGAATGGATCGGCCTGCGCATCCCGCCACCCGCGCCCGATTCGGCGAGCATAGCGGACGCTTGCGCTAGTGAATCGTCACCCGATACGGCATCAAACTCATAATGCCGCCCGGCGGAAGAGTGCCTGTCATCAGTGCGCGGAGCAACAGCCGCACCGAGGGATCCTCAGCCACCGTCCCGAGCCGATCCTCCATGCGAGCCTGCATGCGCAAATCAACGATTCTCGATTCAAGCGCCGTCAAGTCTTCCCGATTCGTTAAGATCTGCAGCAGCGTTTTGCGCGGAGGATACGCCACCAGTTTGATTTTGTCCGAGGCTTGCAGTTTCGCGCGCTGCTTGACCAGCTCAATCGCGCGATCAATGCCGCCGAGCTCGTCCACTAAGCCGTTTTGCTTGGCCTGCGCTCCGGTCCACACGCGCCCTTGCGCCAGTGGCTCCACCTCTTCGAATTTCCTCTTGCGGGAGTCTGCCACTTTGCCGACGAACGATTTGTAGAACTGCTCGATTTCCGTCCGCAGCTTGGCCCGCTGCACGTCGTTCATCGGAGCGCCTTCATTGTCGATGTCGGCAAATTTGCCGCGCGTCATCAGTTCCTTGTGCAGGCCGATCTTGTCATATAAGCCCTTCAAATTGGGTTTGCCGAAGAAAACGCCAATGGATCCCGTCTCCGTCGAGCGATACGCAACCAAAGGATCGCCGGTCATCGCGATGAAGTAGCCGCCCGATGCCGCCAGATCCGACATCGAGATCACGGTGGGCTTCTTCTGACTAAGAAGTTTTGCCTCGTGCAGGATATCGTCAGACGCGATGCCGTCGCCACCAGGCGAATCGATGCGCAGAATCACGCCCTTAATAGAGTCGTCGTCGCGCACCTGGCGGATCGCCTTGACCATGCCTGCGGTGGTGATCATGCCGTCGTTCCCACCATTCGTGGAGCCGCGCGCAATCTCGCCTTCACCGACGAGCAACGCGATTTTCGTCTGGCCCTCCACGCCGGCCGGCGCCGGAAGCTCCACATAATCGCGCTCGCTGATCCGCGCGTCGCTCGATTTCGATTTGTCTTTCAACTTCGCCACGACCTGATCTTCATAGGCGAGCTCATCCACCAGGCCGTATTTCACCGCCTCCGGGCCCACGAAGGGTCCGTTGTCGATCGCGGTGCGCACTTCGTCCGGCGTTTTCTTGCGGCCCTCTGCTACCGCGCCGACGAAGTCTCCGTAGAATTGGTCGAGCAGTGCATTGATCACTTCGCGTGTTTCGGGACTCGAACCAGTCTTCGTAAACATGTCCGGCGCATCCTTGTATTTGCCGACATGCTCAAATTCCATTTCAACGCCGAGTTTGTCGAGCGTCCCTTTGACATACATGAGTTCGGCGCGCAAGCCTTTGACATCCAGCTCATCTTCGGGCGAAGTGAAGATGCGGTCTGCCATGGACGCGACGTAGTATTCGCGCATCCCCGCGCCGCGCAGGTACGCATACACCGGCTTGCCGGATTTCTTGAAGTTGGCGATATCCATACGCAGTTCCTCGAGCTTCGCCCAGCCGACACTCAACCCGCGCGGCTCCAGTAGGATCGCCCGGATGTGTGGATCGGCGCCCGCATTGCGCAGCAACTGCCAATTTTCGACGATGCTCAATGGCTGCTGTTCGGAAATAAACGGCACCCCGTAATCCACTGCGGTGCGCTCGGGTAAATCGCCCTCCAAGTGGAGCACCAAAGTGGAATTATCGGCAACCATCGATTTGTGAGCGCCGCCACCGTAGTGCACTGCGACGACGCCAAGAACGACAATCACCAATCCGACGAATAGGACGCCGAAGAAGCAGCCGAAGAGAAACCTTTTCATGCTTCTAGTGTATGTGGGAGACGGCACGCCTTAGGAATGCCTTCACAGAGATGTCGTACAATCAATCTCGCAATGAAAAAATCGACCCGCAATTCCTGGCTCTACGTTGCTCCGTTCCTGATTGCCGCGACTCTCGCCTGGCAAACGTCGGCGCAATCGCAGCAGGCTCCCGCGCGAGCGCTCGTCATCGAAGGCGGGACGCTCATCGACGGCAATGGCGGTGCGCCGCTCCAGGATTCCGAAGTCGTGATCGTCGGCAACAAGATCTCGAGCGTCACTCGCAAAGGGCAAGTGCCTTATCCCGCAAACGCCACCATCATCAAGGCTGACGGCAAATACGTATTGCCCGGGTTGTTCGATTCGCAGAACTCCTATAGCTGGTATCTAGGCGAGGGCATGCTCAACTATGGCATTACCTCTGTAGTGGACGTCGGGACCACCGGCGAAACCGCCGTCCCCTATCGCGACGCCGTGATGCATGGCATGGTGCGCGGACCTCGCGGATTTACCGGGCTTTCCCGCGTCAGCGCGAATCCCAACGCGCTCGTCTCCACAGGCTTCGAAAATATTCTCACGCACACGCGCGTTCCGAAAACGCCCGACGACGTTCGTCAAATGGTCCGCACCTGGGTCGCCAACGGATCCGACTATATCCTCTTTTACGACGGCGCCCTGCCCAGCCTGGACTTCTACAAAGCCGGATTCGAAGAGGCAGCCAAAACCAACACTCCGGTGTATCCGCGCCCCTACGGTCCCGTTTTCTTCCCCAAGGACGCCGCCCTCATGGGAGCCACCGCGCTGCCTCACTCCGCTGGCATCGGCATCGCCGTCACGAAGGATCCTTCGAAATTCAAGAAGGGCCGCGACGACCGCAATGAGCTCGATCGCTTCGCCGAGATGGACGAAGACAAAGCTCGCGAGACAGTGAAGGTTCTGGTGGACCATCACGTCATGCTCGTGCCCACCTTCATGATCAACTTCCCCGGCTATCCCAAGGAATGGGAGCGCTTCACGGCCGAGGCGAAGGCATTCTTCAACAATCCCGAACTGCTCGCCTACTATCCTCCGGCGTCCGTGCAGACGGCGTTGCGCAGCTACACGCGCGTGGATCAAGGCGAACTGCGCGCGCGCCGCATGAAGGGCTACGAAAATGCCCTGCGCTTCCATAAGATGTTCCTCGATGCGGGTGGCAAGATCGTAGTCTCCGGCAACACGAACGACGCCTGGGTCCCCGGCGTGGACATGCATCAGGAAATGGAAATCATGGCGGACATCGGCCTCACGCCGATGCAGATCATCATGGGCTCCACCAAGTACGCCGCCGAAATGCTGCACAAACAGGACATCATCGGCACCGTGGAAAAAGGAAAGCTGGCGGACGTCATCATCGTGGATGCCGACCCGCTCAAAGACATCAAAAACATGCGCAAGATCAACACCGTGGTGCAGGACGGCAAGATCATCGAGCTCGGCTATCACGCCAATTACACCAGTCCGTTTAATAACTCGGCCGCGAAAACGGTCAGCGTCGAGGGACTCCCCTGGGCCGAAGCCATGAAGAAAGCCACCAGCGGCGCCGAGGGCGCACCGCAGCGCACGGCCGAAGACGCGCCGGCTCCCGATCCCGCGTTCTCACCGCAACCCGCGATCGAAACCATGAACCCGATCATCGTCACGCAGGGCTCGGCCGCCACCGTGAGACTCACGGGCTTCAACTTCGTGCAGAAGTCCGCGGTCTATTTTCACGGTAGAGTGGTCCCGGCGAAAGTCACAGCCGCCGGGCAGATTGAGATCTCGCTGGACGCCGAAGCACTGCGCGAAGCCGGACGCTTCGATGTCGTCGTGAAGAACCCCACTCCGCTCGACGATTTCTTCGTCCGCAGCATGTGGGGCAACGGGACCTCCAACGTCGCGCACTTGATCGTGAATTACAAGTACTGAGCTGCGCGATATCGCTGAGCTCGCGGGACAAGATTTCGGTATGTTGGAAGCCTTGATTTCAGAGCTTTCAATTTTGTCCCGAAACTTACCCATTCTGAGACGCCCCTGCCTCCCAAGGTCGAAGCGATTTCAGTTCTGGTAGCCCGTACGGATGCGGAATGTCGCTTAGATCGTAAACCTCAAGGCAGGCAAGATACCCGCCGCTCTGCAGAAGCATCACTCCGACCATGTTGCCGTTCACTTCCCCCAATGCATCTCCAACGGGATTGTCCTGTGGCTGCACCGGAGGCGTTCCGTCAGTTACTCGGAGATCGACGGTTGGGCAACCGCAACTGCACTGCCCCGTGACCCGAGCGCCGTCGAGTTGCGGCAGGAAAGAAATCGCCGAAGGTTTCGAATGAAGCAGGAGCCACTCTGCGATTGTGCGCTCTTCGCTGGAGATTGGACGGTCAAGCGGAATGGTTTTGGCTGGCTCCTCGTTCACAATAGCCGACCTCAAAGCACGAAACCGAGACCGCGGTGGGGTCATGATTAGACTGTAAGGCCTCTCGCTGTGCCCGTCTTGTTTCGTCGCGTTTTACAAAGGAGCCCTTCCGGGATCGATCTCGACTCAAGAGGCTCTAACCAAGATTGACAATGTTTGCTATCCGCCTTAGAGTGAGGAAAGCAGGAGAGTTGTCCCATGAATGTTTCTCTCACCCCAGAGCTGGAGAAGTTTGTGAGCGCTAAAGTGGAAGCTGGCCGCTACAATTCGGCAAGCGAGGTCGTTCGTGAAGCGCTACGCCTGCTGGAAGAGTACGACCAGAACCGCGCTGCCCGACTTGCGGAATTTGGCCAGGAACTCGGGCGGCGGCTGAAGTCGCTCGATAGCGGCACCTACGTAAAGCCGGCGGACGCGCGTGACCGCCTCAACCGCAAATCCGATCAACGACGAAAATTCAAGGCATGAGCGGCTATGTCCTCAGCGAAGATGCCGTCCTCGATTTGGACGCCATCTGGGACTTTATCGCTCAAGATAATATCGCCGCCGCCGATCGGTGGACCAACAAGCTTTTCGACACTTTTGAGGCCATCGGGCAAACGCCCGGAATCGACCACAGGCGGGAAGATCTCACGAATGATCCGGTGCTCTTTTTCCCAGTCGGCGCCTACTTAATCATCTACCGAGCTACCGGCCCGACGGTCGAGATTGTTGCCGTCACGCAAGGCGCACGCAATATCCCTTCATTCTTGCACCGCCGATTCTCTCCTGAGGGATGATCTGCCCGTGAACGCCGCAAAACTCAGCTTATTCCTCTTGTTTCTCTGCGCCACGAATTCCCTCGCGCAGGCACCTCCTCCAGAACCCGCTGACGACGAACCCACTGCGATCCTCGAACTCGGTGGAGCCGTAAACAGAACCCTCTCCGATCACGCATGGAGCTCCGGGCCTTCTGTGGCCGTCGAATTTACTCCGATCAAACGCTGGCTGGAGCTCGAAGCCGGAATCACTCAGCTATTCCGCAGCCACTCCACCGAATGGGACATCGACCTCCTCTTCAAGAAGCCCTGGGACCTGTCAAAGAAGCTCGAATTCATGGCCGGCATCGGTCCGCAATGGGGACACGTAAACCAGTTCGGCCTGAAAACGAACTCCTGGAGCGGAGAAGCCGTTCTCGATTTCATGTTCTGGCCTTCCGCAAAGCGCAAGTTCGGCTGGTACTTGGAACCGAGCTTCGACTACAGCTTCGCGCGCGGACACGAGCGCTCCGTCGGCATTACCGGAGGGCTACTCATCGCAATCCGGCCAAAGAGCGCGCACTAGGCCAGTTGAATCCCGTCCCCATTGAATCCCAGCAATGATTCCCGTACAATCGCACCTATGCGCCTTGCCACCGGATTGCTCGTACTTTCCGTATCCTTTTACGCCGCTTTTTCTGGACCTCTATCAGCCCAAGAACCTGGCGGAGCCCCAGCTGGTCGTGGCGGCGCCGCTCCCGCGAACTTCAAGAACCTAAAACTGCTGACGGCGAAGGCCAACGTCCCGCTCGTCATGCGCGGCTTCAACGAAGCGCTCGGCGTGCAGTGCACGTACTGCCACGTGCAGGGGGATTTCGCCTCCGACGCGAATCCGAAGAAGGACATCGCGCGCAAGATGATCGGCATGGTGCGCCGCATCGACGACACCTTCCCGAGCGCTGTGGGCGAATATCCTCTGGGATACCACGAAGTGGATTGCTTAACCTGCCATCGCGGCAGCACGAAACCGGAAGTCGTAGCCGCGAAGAAGTTTTACAATCTGCAGAACATCAACGCGACCGTGCCTTACGCACAGGAGCCCACGCTCAGCATGAAGCTTTTGCCCGAAGGCACGCGCGTCCATGGACCCGATTCCGTCATGGGCGAATTCCGCGACGCGCTCGGCGTGGATTGCGATTACTGCCACGGCGGCAACGCTCCGCGCCAGGCCGATATCAATCCGCGCAAAGACATGGCGCGCAAGATGATCCTATTGGTCCGCCAGATCAACGCCAACTTCCCCGGCACCGGTGTCTTCCCCGAAGGGAAACAGGAAGTATCTTGTTACACCTGCCATCGCGGCGATACGCATCCCGTGGCGTTGGGAAATCGCGCGTACGATATGCCGGCGAAGAAGTAGCCTCACCAATAAAAAAGGGCCCCCCGCAGGAGGCCCAAAGTTTGGGATCGATGTAAAGGGCGAATCTCGTTCGTTATGCCAGTTGGCTTAAACGAGGTTCGGGATCTTGATAATCTTTTTCTGAATGGCGTACTGCACCAGCTGCGCCTTATTGTGAATGTCGAGCTTGCGCATCAAGTTGAACTTGTGGGCTTCAACGGTCTTCACGCTGAGGTTCAAATCGCAGGCGATTTCCTTGACCGAGTTTCCTTCGGCCAGCATCTTTAACACTTCGCGTTCGCGCGTCGTGAGCGTCGCAAAGCGCGGCAGGCGATTGGCGGACTTGATGCGGCTGCGGAAATCATCCACTAGTTGCGACAGCATGCGTGGGCTGAGATAGCTGCCACCACGGCAGATGTCGCGCACTGCGGCAACCAGCTGCTGGCTCGGGCTGTCCTTGAGGACGTAGCCGCTTGCGCCCACTTCCATGCCCTCGACGAGATAGTCTTCGTCGTCGTACATCGTGAGGAACAGCACCTTGGTTTCCGGGCGGTTCTTCTTGATCTGGCGCGTCGCCTCAAAGCTGCTGAGGCCTGGCATGCCGATATCCATCAGCACGACGTCCGGCCGGACTTCGTTCGCTTTGTCTACGGCATCGCCGCCATTGGACGCTTCGCCCACTACTTCCATGTCCTGCTCGGCGGTAATTAAAGTGCGAATGCCTTGGCGGAACAGAGTGTGGTCGTCCGCAAGCATGATTCGAATTTTGGCCATAACGTCTATGCCCGACTTTCTCTTTGTTTTACTTACTCGCGCTCTGGTCGAACGCCTTACTACTTAGCTATCGGCAGTTCGATGGAAATCTTTGTACCTGTTTTAGGTCCTTCTGTACGACTTTCCACCTGGAACTGTCCCCCGAGCAGTGCTACTCGCTCGCGCATACCGGACAAACCGAAGGATTCGCGTTTTTCCGCAGCTTCCTCGATTTTGAAACCCACGCCGTTGTCTTCCACCGCGAGCTTTAGTACTCCATCGGTGGAAACCAGAGAAATGTTTACCTGCGTCGCCTGCGCGTGTTTACCAATGTTGTTAAAGCATTCCTGCACAAGGCGATAGGCAATCACTTCCGTCTGCTGCGGGAGCCTTCCCCGCATCTTCGAAATATGTAAACGGACCCGGCAATTCTGCAATCTCTGGAAACGATTGATCAATTGCCGGAGTGCAGCAGCTAGGCCGAGCTGTTCCAAAACCGCAGGACTCAGCGCCGCGATCAAACGCCGCATTTCGAGAATCGTGCGCTCGGTGAGATCCCGCGCTTCAAACAATTTGCCGCGCCACTCGTGTTCCGATTCCGGCATCGATTGCTCGATCAATTCAATTTGCAGGCGAATGCACAGCAAGCTCTGCCCGGCCTCATCGTGGAGCTCGCGGCTAATACGGCGGCGCTCCATTTCTTCCACGTGCAGCATGTGCTCGGCGAGCCTGCGAACTTGTTCTTCGCGACGCGCCAAATCTTCCATCAAACGCGCTTTTTCCGCGGCCATCAGGCAGCGTTCCGCAGCGGCGGCCAACAACTCCTGCTCGCGCGGCAGCCATTCGTAGGGCTTCTCGAAGGCAAACTGCATCACCCCCGCCGTGCGACCTTCGGCAGACAAAGGAATCGACCAACAGGACGAGTACCGCTTATGCCAGCGCGCATCCAGCACGGCTTCGTCATCGCGCACGGTATGGCGGCCTTCGCCGTTCATATAATGCGGACGCGACAGGCGCTTCGTGAGTCCCGGACGGTTCGCGACCGTCAATTCGGTCATCTTAGGCGCACCGGCTTTTAAAACCCAATCCGCGCCATCCTCGCTGAGCATGTACAGGCGACCCGCGTCGGCGTGACAAACATGCACCAGCGCGTCCAGGAATCGCCGCAGCAGCTCTTCCAAATTGCGCGATTCCAGCTCAATGCGGAACAGCTCGTAAAAAGAGTGTGTTTCAGCCTCGCGCACCTGATAATACGCGTTGTTCAGCGTGAGCGTCACGCAGAAATGCAGCTGCTCCCGCACCCACTGAAAATTCGATTGATCGTCCTGCGCCAGCGACGCCAATACGGGCGTCAGCATGTGGTCGTATTCCTGCAGCGCTTCCAGAATCGCGCTCGGTGGCAGATTCAGCTTGGCCAGGCGGCGTCCGTTGTATTCCACCTGCTCGATGAACTGCAGCGCGCTTTTCCCCGAGGCCAGAATGCGTGCCGCGGCACCCGGAGTAATCGCCGCCAAAGCCGCGCGCTGCGTCGGCTCCAGCTTCAATTGACGCAAACGGCTCATGAACCTGCGTTCAATGCGGTCTGCGTGCGGCTCCAGCAGAACAGCGAGCTTTACCAGATGGACACGAAGCTGATCGCTGAGCACGTCCGCCGCATCGGCGAGTTCTGGCGATATCTGAGCTTTCTGCAAGAATAAGAAATCGGCAGAGTAAGGTGTCTTCTTTAGTACTACCAAGAGCTCGACTGCAGTATCGAGCTGATGCGCTACGCGGCCGCTCTCGGCATTTGCACTGACGCAGGTGACTCGCGTGGCGCCGAAAATCACGTTTTCGCAATCCAAACCGCTAAGGAAATGAGCGCGCAGGTACATAAAGCCCCGGGAACAAAGCGTCGATAGCTCGTCATGAGCTCGACGACCCTTGTGTCTCCGGCTACGGCGCTGCCCACGCAGCAGAGCTCCGGCGCGCGTTGGATCATTTCGCAACGGGAAGACCTCACGTGGTTTATCGGCTCAGCTCTCGCCGGCTATCTGGCCATCGCGCTGATGGCGGCAGGATTTCCGGTCATGCCCATCCAGTTCGTTTGGTTTTTTGTAATCGACAGTCCTCACGTACTGGCCACAGCCTCGCGCACCTACTTCGATAAAGAAGAGCGGCGGAAATTGGGATGGCTCTTGTGGATTCCCATTCCCCTATTGCTGATTGGACCAGCAATGGCGTATGCCGGGAAGGTATCTATCTTCTTCATGCTGGCTTTCTGCTGGCAGCAATTTCACGTCACCAAGCAGCACTTCGGCTTCATGATGCTATACAAAGCGAAGAACCGGGAACGCGACGCCTATGATCGCAAGCTCGACCGCTGGTTCCTGCTGTCTTCTTTATTCGTGCCGCTGGCGTGGTTCATGCTCCGAGTCGAACCTACTCTGGAACACTGGTTGGGCTCCGCAGTAAACCTCGCGTGGATCAAAAACGCAGTGCTGCTCGGCTACGGCGCGCTGTGCGCGGCATGGTTGTTGCGACAAGCGCAGAAGCTGCGCGCGGGCGCCGAGATGAACTGGCCGAAGCTGTGGCTTCTGGCCGGAGTCGTCCCGCTCCAATGGCTGGCGTTTTTATATGCCGCCCAATTCGGCCGCAGCGGTTTCCTACAAGCGGCCATTCCCTTGGGGATCTTCCATGGCCTGCAGTATCACCGCCTGATGTGGTTCCACAACCACAACCGGTACAGCGGACCGGGGGCAATCGAGCGCAATGGTCTGGCAGCCGTACTCGCCAAGAAGTCCTCGCGTTATATCGCGGTGGCAATCGTGCTCAACTTGGCGCTCGAAGCTTTGCCGCAAGCGCTGTTTCCGTATAGAGCCGTGCAGGCCGCCTTGTGGGGAATCCCGTTCACGCATTACGTGCTGGATTCCAAGATCTGGCACGTGCGGGGCGACCGCGAACTCGCCGACGCCTTGCACATGAACTAGCAGCTACTTCTTCAAGTACGTCTTCATGTTCTTCTGATCTACTTCGGAGCCGTAGACGTTTCCATGCGCGTCCGCCGTGGCACTTTCCGCCGCTCCGTTCACACCGGGCTTCGGCTCGGGACCCGGATAAGGAATGAAGTACTTCACCTTGCCGGTCTTCGCGCTGCCAATGCGGATACCCCGTTTCCACCCGGGATTGCGCAACGAATCGGAATCGGAGTCTGCCACATACAGCGTGTCATGCTTGTCGATATACACGCCCGTGGGACGTCCGAATTGCTTCCACTGCTCCAGGAACTTGCCGTCCTGATCGAAAATCTGGATGCGGTTGTTGCCGCGATCGGCCACGAACAAGCGGCCCTTGGAATCGAACGCCAGCGAATGCGGCGCGATGAAATCGCCGATAGCCGTGCCTCTCTTGCCCCAAGTCTTGATAAATTTTCCGTCTTTCGTGAACTTCAAGATGCGCGCGTTGGAATCCACTTCGTCGTGGCCGTCGGAGATGAAGATGTCTCCATTGGGAGCAATCACAATATCGGACGGGCGATTAAACGTATCGGGCCCATCGCCCTTTACGCCGGCCTTGCCCAGCGTCATCAGGATCTTGCCATCCTGATTGAATTTGAAAACC
Source organism: uncultured Acidobacteriia bacterium (assembly GCA_903892565.1). Lineage (GTDB taxonomy): Bacteria > Acidobacteriota > Terriglobia > Bryobacterales > Bryobacteraceae > Palsa-187. The sequence goes on along the minus strand of CAITIX010000412.1, from coordinate 27,529 downwards.
TGCTGGCCTTTGCCGTCCTTGCCTTGGCCGTCGGCCGTCCAGATGTTGTCGTCTTTATCGATGAAGATGCCGTGCGGAAACACGAACATTCCGCCGCCGAAGCTCTTGATGAACTTTCCGTTCAGGTCGAATTCGACGATCGGATCTTCGTTGCTGTTGGAGCAGCCCTTCACGCCACAGCGCTGAATCACCCACATGTGGCCCTTGCTATCCACTTGGGCCGTGGGCACCTGTCCCCACGTGCGGCCGTCGGGGAGTTTGAAATGATTCTCCACCGTCGTATATGGATGGGGCAGGTCGTTAATAGGGGTAACGTTAATAGGGGTAACGTTTATGGGTGCTACGGTCTGAGCAAGGCCCGCCGTCGCCCATAAACACGCCACGAAGAACGATGGCGCAGTAGCGCGAGCGAAACATGTTCGAGGGCTCACGGGGGCCTCCTTAATATGAGTAACTTTACTTTTTGCCCATCACCAGCGAATCGAGCTGCGCGGGGAAGGTAGCAGCCTCCACTTCGCCTTGCGTCCAATCGTGCACAATGTTACCGTTCGGATCAATCGCGAAAAGGTGCGGCGTATCGAAGCTCGGATTGGCGGGTGTCGCACGGAAATACGACAGCGCCACTTGGCCCTGATCGAACACAATCGGGCTCGTGATCTTCTGTTCGGCGATGTACGCTTTCACCGTGTTCTGGTTATCGGGCGGCGCAATCACAACCGAGAGAACATCGGCCTTCGCTCCGTACTTGGCTTTCTTGGACTCCAAGAGCTTCGAGAGTACCTTGCAGTGCGGACAATCCGTCCGCATAAATTCCAACAGCAGCCATTTGCCGTGGTAATCGTTCACATCGTGCTGATTAAAACCGGAATCCGGGAGCGAGAATCCCGGCGCGCGACGGCCCGACTGCGAATCTCCGACGGCCACTGCCGCCAACAGGCACACGAAAATAGCAAGCTTACGCATCAGCCCAAAATAGCACGAAGCGATTCCTTATATGGAGCCCTCGCCACGCCCTTTTCGCAAATAATCGCCGTCACGTAACGCGCCGGGGTCACATCAAACGCCGGATTCTCCACGCCAATGTTTTCCGGAGCCACGTGGACGCCGAACACGTGCGTCACTTCGTCCGAAGACCGCTGCTCGATCGGAATCTGATCGCCTGAATCGAGCGTCAAATCAAACGTCGACGACGGAGCCGCCACGTAAAACGGAATGCCGTTTTCTTTCGCCAGCACCGCAACCGAATACGTCCCGATCTTGTTCGCCACATCGCCGTTACCTGCGATGCGATCCGCGCCCACCACCACGCAGCCAATGCGTCCCGATTTCAAAAAATGCCCCGCCATGTTGTCCGTGATCAGCGTCGTCGGAATGCCGTCCTGCTGCAGTTCCCACGCCGTGAGCCGCGCACCTTGCAGAAACGGACGCGTCTCATCCGCGAACACATCAATCTTCTTGCCCGCCTCCACCGCCGCGCGAATCACGCCGAGCGCCGTCCCGTAACCAGCCGTTGCGAGCGCGCCCGCATTGCAATGCGTCAGGACCGTCTTGCCATCCGGCACCAGCGGCGCTCCGTGACGGCCAATCGCCTTACACATGGCGATGTCTTCGAGGCGGATCTTCTGTGATTCATCGATGAAGCGCAGCAAACGTTCCGTTTGCGAAGCGTTTACAAGTGACGCGTGCAACAGCCGCATGCGCTCCAAGCCCCAGAACAAATTCACTGCCGTGGGACGCGTCGCCGCCAGCGTCGTGTGCACCGTTTCGTAATCCGCGCCTTGTTGCACGCCAAGTGCGACGCCCATCGCGGCCGCGACACCAATCGCCGGAGCTCCGCGAATCACCATCGTGCGGATCGCGTCCGCGACATCCTCATAAGTGCGGCACGTGACGAACACTTGTTCGCGCGGCAGGCGGCGCTGATCGATCATCAGGACATGCCCGCTCCCGCCTTCAGAAACCCACTCAATTGTTTCAACCATGAATTTCTATTTTCGCGCAGACCGGCTCGCGTCCGTTGCACTAAAATAGGCGCTGTGACCTTCTCCTCGCCTCGCGCTCTCCTCACCCCACTACTTGCCACGCCTTTGGCGTTCCTTCTCACGGGCTGCGGTGGTGCTCCCATACAGCAGTCCGCATCGCCCACCGCAACTACACCTTCAACAACGACGCAACAACCCGCGCCCACCGAAACCGCGCGCGTTTCGGAAGCCCAGAGCTCCGAACAGCCGGAAACAACCGGCGGCAGCCGTCACCGCCATCGCAGTCGTCATCACGGAAAGGGCGGCAACGCCGAAGCTCCCGCCGACCCCCAGTTAGCCAACGTCACCGGCAATTTCGATTTCTATCTGCTGTCGCTGTCCTGGTCCCCCGGATTCTGCGCCACGCCCGCGGGCAACAACTCACCCGAGCAATGCGCGCCGGGTCGCAAGTTCGCGTTCGTCCTCCACGGCTTGTGGCCGCAGTACGAGCAAAAAGGTTGGCCGGAGGATTGCGGCACAGAACCCGTGGATCCCGCGTTGGTGCAAAAAATGCTCGCCGACATGCCCGCCGAAAAGCTCGTGGCGCACGAATGGCAAAAGCACGGCACGTGCAGCGGCCTCACGCAAAAAGATTATTTCGAGGAAGCCGACGAAGCCTATCACAGCATTAAAATCCCGGCGCAGTACGCGAGCTTGTCGCGGGAACTCTCCGTGGATCCCGCGGAAGTCCGCAGCCAGTTTGCGATGGCGAATCCCAAGGTCGGCGAGCAGGAGTTCGTCGTCGAATGCTCCGGCAACGGACGCTACTTGAGCGAAGTGCACGCCTGCCTGACGAAAGATCTCGCAGGCCGCGCCTGCAATCGCGAGGAGCAGGCACATCAGTGCCGGTCGAACGCCGTCGTGATGCGGCCGGTGAGATAGGATCTCGCGGCGTCCCATTAAAGCCGGAATGGGCTTCCATTTACCGCGCACAGCGCCCGCTCCACCCCAATACACGCTACCCTGGAGGAGCACCCCTGCTCGCGCAGCGCACCAACGTGCCGCCGTGCGCGATTCAGCAAGTCCTTTAGTCAGTCAGAAAGTAGTCAGTCAGAAAGACCCTCATGCCCCGTAAGCACTACGAATGGAAATTCCGAGATAAGACCCTGCAGTTGGGCGAGCGCACGCTCGTCATGGGGATTCTCAACGTCACGCCCGACTCGTTCTCCGATGGAGGCAAGTACGCCGACCCGGATCGCGCCTTCGCCCGCGCCCTCGAAATGGAAGAAGAAGGCGCCGACATCATCGACATTGGCGCCGAATCCACGCGCCCCGGATCCACCCGCATTTCCGAAGCCGAAGAACTGCGCCGCCTTGTGCCGGTACTGAAGCGTCTGCAAGGGCGGCTGACGATTCCGATTTCCGTGGATACGTACAAGTCCGGTGTCGCAACGAAAGCCCTCGATTTGGGCGTCGACATCATCAACGATCCCACGGGCCTCACCTGGGATCCGGAGCTCGCGCGCGCCGTCGTGAACGTGAACGCCGGGTTGATCATCAATCACATGCGCGGCACGCCCGAAACGTGGCTCAAGCTGCCGCCGCTGAAAGATCCGATGGCGACCATCATCATGGAGCTGGACTCCGCCATGCATCGCGCCGTGCGCGCGGGCCTGGAGCGCAAGCGCATCGTAGTGGACCCCGGCCTGGGCTTCGGCAAGCGCCGCGAGCAGAACGCGGAAATCCTCGCGCGGCTTGCAGAGCTGGGCGCGATGGACCTGCCCATGCTTGTGGGCGCGTCGCGCAAACATTTTCTATCGAAGGAAACCGAAGAAGAAACCGAGTTCGCCTCTGCCGCAGCGGTCGCAGCTGCGATTCTGAACGGCGCGCACATTGTCCGCGTGCACGATTTGAAAGCGATGAAGTCCGTCGTGCAGGTGTCGGACGAAATCGCGCGCGCGAAGTTCGAACACGAAGAGCTGGAACGCGCTCGCGCTGCAGCCAAGAAGGAAGAAGCGCGGACGTCGGGACCGAAATCCGGCGTTGGTCCGCGCGAAGCCAGACCGTCGGGCTCGCGGCCGGATACCTCCCGGCAGAACTTCGGCGAGCGTGACGCGAGGCCGACATCTGTATATCGTGCCGATGATCGTCGCGACACGCGCGTAGCGCCGTCCTTTGGAAGCGCCGATCCGAGCGAAGTCCGCAAGCCCCTGCGTCCCATGCTGAAGTCTAAGGTCGTGATTGCGCGTCCGGCCATGAAAGAGTCTTCGCCGGTCTCCGAGGAAGAAGAATCCGCCGACGAGTTGGTAACGAAGTTCAGCGGCATCACGAAGCCAGTCGACACGGCCATTCATGATCGCGGCGAGGTCGACCTGGAAGACGACAATGTTGACGACGACCCTGACGAAGTTGAAGTTGATGACGACGACATCGATCTCGACGAGCTAGACGCAGAGCTCGCCGAAGAACTCGATCTGGACGACGAAGACGACGAAGAAGATAGTGACGACGATGAGGACGACGACGAGGACGAAGAGTCCGAGTCCGACGAATCCGAGCGTCCCGCAGCGACGAAAAAGAGAGCGACCGGCGGGGAAGCAAAGAGTCCCATAGCAAAGCCGCGTGCCTTCAAACCGGGTGGCGCGCCGCCTACTTCTTCAAAATCGCCGGCGTTTTCGAAGCCGCCTGCCTTTTCGAAAGGGCCTTATCGAGGTCCGCGCGAATCCGATTCACGTGATTCCGACTCGCGGTCGAAATCCTTCCGTCCCGGCGGGTCACGGCCGTCCTCCGGATCAAGACCGGCGTTTGGATCACGACCGCCTTCGGGCTCCCGGCCGGCATTTGGATCGCGGCCCCCATCTGGTTCACGGCCCGCATTTGGCGCACGAGATGACGATCGCCGCGGACCTTCCAGTCGCGGACCTTCGGATCGCGGCGCCGACAACAAACGTCCTTTCAGTGGCGGACGTCCTTCGGGTCCGCCGCGCGCGGGCAAGCCGTTTGATCGCGACAAGCCGTCTTACAGTAAACCGTCTTACGGCAAATCTTCTTCCGACCGGCCTTCCTACGGTAGACCGTCCTTCGGTGGACGACCTTCCGGCGGCGATAGACCTTCGGGAGGCAGGCCGTCCGGTGACAGGCCTTCTGGCGGCAAACCGCCGTTCGGAAGATCGGCCCCCCGTGGTGCCTTCGATGGCCCACCCGATCGGCGCGGACCTTCGGATCGTTCTTCTGACCGGCCTTCGGGTCCACCACGTTCTGGCGGCAAACCCTTTGGGGATCGTCCGTCGAGCGGAGGCCCGTTCCGCGGGAGACCTTCTTCTGGTGGAAGACCGTCTTCTGGAGGCCGACCGTCTGGCGGCAGACCTTCTTCAGGAGGAAGGCCATCGGGAGGTCGTCCGACCGGTGGAAAACCGCGCGGCCCAAGACCTTCGCGATAAAGTTAGCCGCAACGTAAACAACAAAACCCCGTCCGTTCAGGGCGGGGTTTCTTTCGTTTCGGGGAACTCAATCCGCCGCGACGCGCAGGTGAGGAGCTTCCAGTTGCGCCTTCAGCTTTGTGAGCGTGATGGGCTTCGTGATGTAGTCGTCGAAGCCGGCCTCTAGCGCCCGCTCCCGATCGCCCTGCATCGCAAACGCAGTCAGCGCCACCACACGTAAATGGCGCAGCGCTGGATCCTGCCGGATTTCGCGCAACACACCGAAGCCGTCGAGCTCCGGCATCTGGATATCCAAGAGCACCAGATCGGGAGGAGCTTCGCGAATCTTGCGCAGCGCTTCGCGTCCGTCCGCTGCTTCCTCAATCGCCGAGGTGTAACCCGCCAGCGTTTCGCGCACCAGTTCGCGCGCCGTAGGATTATCGTCCGCCACCAGCACGCGCAGCCCGCTGCGCTTCCGCAGCAACTCGCGCAGATGTTCCAGAACCGGCGTCCGCCAGCCAGAGCCTTTTTCGAAAATCGACGCGCCGTGCTCTTCCAGGATCTCCCTCTCGCGGTCACTCAGGTCCTTGATGGTCAGAACCATGGCCGGTAGAGCGGCCAACGCCTCGTCTGCGCGAATGTCACGCAGCAAGTCAAAGCCAGTGCGCCCTCCCAGGATCAGATCCAAAATAACCGCATCCGCCGAGGTAGCTCGCAGCATGCGCATCGCCTCGGCTGCGCTGCGCGCCGTCAATGCCACGTGTCCCGCGGTGGTGAGCGTTTCGGATACAAGCTGGCGAGTCTCCAGATCGTCGTCGACAATCAGCACGCGCAGCCCACCCTCCGGCCGCAACGCCTTGCGCACCGAGGCCAGCAAGCGATCCTCGGCTCCATGCTTGGCGAGCCACTCGGTGGCGCCCAGCGCGGCCCCCATTTTACGTTCATCCGTAGCCGAAAAAATAATGACGGGAATGGAGCCCGTGTCGTGCGACGATTTCAAATCATGCAGCGTTTCCCATCCGCTGCGTCCGGCAACTTCCATATCCAGTAGGATCAGATCCGGCCGCTGTTCGCGCGCCTTGTGAATCGCATCGGCGCCCGATCCCGCCGTCGCGGTTCGAAACGCGTGGCGTGACAGCACGCGCGTCATTTCATCGCGCCAATCGGCGTGATGGCTCGTAACAAGCACCAGCGGCGTGGACGGCAATTCCAGCGCACCGCTATCTTCTGCGAGCTTGTTTGCACCTGCCAGCGGTAGAATCACGTGAAAGCGGCTGCCCTGCCCTAATTCGCTCTCCACCCAAATTTTTCCGCCGTGATGCTCCACGATCCTGCGGGTGATAGCAAGGCCCAGCCCTGTGCCTTCGCGCACACCCTTCGTTGTAGCACTGACCTGGTGGAAACTTTCGAAGATCGGCTGCTGATCTTCGGACGCGATGCCGATGCCCGTATCTCCCACCACCAGATGCAACGATCCTTCGTCGCCCGAGGACGCCACCCACACGCGTCCGCCAGCGGGCGTGAACTTGATGGCGTTGCTGAAAAGGTTATACAGGATTTCTTTGAAGCGCACGCGATCCGCATGCACAATGAGGTGCGTATCCAATTCGCTATCGAGCGTCAGGCTCTTCGCTGCAGCCAACGGTCGGATGCTGGTCAGCACTTCGGCCACGGCCACAGCCATGGGAAACGCTTCCATGTGCAGTTCCAGGCGGCCCGCCTCGATCTTGGAGAGATCGAGAATATCGTTGATCAGCTCCAACAAGTGATTCGCATCACGCTGGATGTGCGTCACAAAGCGCTTTTGTTTGTCGTTGAGTGCGCCGCTGCTCTCTTCCGCCAAAAGCTCGGAAAAGCCCAGGATCGTATTGAGCGGCGTACGCAGCTCATGGCTCATGCTGGCCAGAAATTCACTCTTAAGCCGATCCGCTCGCTCCACTTCGCGAGTGCGGAGCAGCATTTCCTCGTTGGCGAAAGCCAATTCGGCGGAGCGGCGCTCCAGGTTCTGGTTCAGCGTGCGAATTTTTTCTTCCGCCGCGCGGCGCTCGCTCACATCGCGGATGACGCACAAGACATCGCCGGTCGCCAGCGGGCTCAGATTGATATCGACGGCAAATTCTGTCCCGTCTTTTCGCACCGCCAGCAAGTCCAGCCCGCGCCCCATAGGGCGCCGCACGGGATGATGCGCGTAGCCCGCACGATTCTGCAGGTGCCCCCCACGGAGCCTCTCCGGCAGCAGGTACTCTACCGGCAGCCCCACCAACTCGCCCCTCGGGCGCTGAAACATGCGTTCCGCTTCATCGTTCGCCAATACGATGCGGCCGCTCGAGTCCACCTCCAGCATCGCGTCTGGAGCAGCCTCCAGAAATAGGGCGAACCGCTGTGCCGAAAGGCCGTCCACCCGCACGGAGCCTTTCGAGCCGGAATTCTCGGTGCCTTTTTTCCCCGCCATGAAACAGAACTACCCCTATAGTCCGAATTGTACCTCTTGCACTTCGTTTGCCAAATCCACAACCGATTTCTCTTTTCCGAATGTGGGGAGCTACTATAGAATGGCGAGGCCAAAGCTCTATGCGTCCGACCGTGAAGTTGGTGGCTGTCGATGACACGCCATCCAGTCTCGAACTCCTGCGCGAATCCCTGATCCAAGAGGGGCTTACCATCTTCACCACCACCGATCCGGAAGAAGGATTGGACCTGGTGTTCAACGAGCATCCGCAGATCGTATTACTAGACTTGGTAATGCCCAAAATGACTGGGCTTGAGTTGTTGGAAAAGGTTGTAGAGTTCGATCCTTCGATCGACGTCATTCTGATGACCGCGCATTACACGACGGAAACCGCCGTCGAGGCCATCCAAAAAGGCGCCTGCGATTACCTCAATAAACCCATCTCGATCACCGCTTTGCGCGCCAGGGTCGAAAAACTTCTGCAAGACGCGAAGCTCCGCCAGCGCGCCATCGAACTGGATAGCGAGCTGGCCGAAACATGCCGCTTTGAAGGGATGATTGGCCGCAGTCCCGTGATGTGGGATTTGTTCGCGCGCATCCGCCGCGTCGCGCAGCACTATCGCTCCGCATTGATCACCGGGCCCACCGGCACGGGTAAAGATCTGGTCGCCCGCGCACTGCATAATTTGAGCCCAGCGCGCGAAGGCCGCTTTGTCACCTGCAACTGCTCGGCGGTGGTGGAAACGCTGTTTGAAAGCGAACTGTTCGGCTACGTAAAGGGTGCATTTACAGGGGCCGTTAGCGACAAGATGGGCCTGTTCGAATTCGCCCACGGCGGCACGTTGTTCCTGGACGAAATCGGCGATATGCCTTTGACCACGCAGGCAAAACTGTTGCGGACGCTGCAGAATCAGGAGGTCACGCGCGTGGGATCGGTGACGTCCCGCAAGGTGGATGTGCGCGTCGTGGCCGCCACCAATCGTGACGTGGAGACGTTGATCGCCGACAAGTTATTCCGCGAGGATCTGTACTACCGGCTGGCCATGGTGGAGCTGAAAACGCCCGCGCTCGCCGAACGAAAAGAGGATCTGCCGCTGCTGGAGAAATTTTTCCTGCAGCGCTTCTCCGAGCAGTTCAACAAGTCTCTGACGGGCTTGACGCGGCGCGCGCAAATCGCGCTCGCGCGGCACAACTGGCCGGGCAATGTTCGGGAGCTCGAAAATGCCTTGGGCAACGCCGCCATGATGACCATGAGCGAAGTCATCGATATCGACGATCTCCCAGCCACCGTTCGCAAAGGCGAAGCACACAAGTTCGCGGCGGAAGCGGGAGCCGAAAATGGGACGGATTCATCGTCAGCAGCGGCGCCGTCACTCGAAGATCATGAAAAAGAACTGCTAATGGACGCCTTGGCCCGGGCCAACGGCAATCAATCCGAGGCGGCCCGCATCCTGCGGATCAGCCGTGATCGCATGCGTTACAAAATGGCGAAGTACAGCCTGCGCTAGCTCCGCCGTAAAAATTACCGCAGTACCAGTTGGGTGCTTTTCCACAGGTCTGATGCCCCGGACTGGGGTATTTTCAGGATTGTGGGCAATAGAATCGGGATTCGCAGTCTTGCGGCATGGCCTTTCACGTGCAGGACCATCGACGAGGCCTGATATTATGTTTAGCCCACGCCGCATCTTGTTCCCCGTCGACTTCTCCGAGCCTTGCATCGCCATGGCTCCCTTGGCGGCGGAGTTCGCCAGGCGTTTCCATGCCGGATTGACGCTGCTGCACGTCTTGCCCCCCAATCCTCTGGATACCCACCGCACGGAAGCGCAGGAGGACTTGAACGCCTTTGCATGGCCGACCTTCTCCGGCATAGGCACCTGCCAGGCCATCACCGAGGGGGAGCCGGCCGACGCGATCCTGAAATTTGCACGTCACAATAATGTGGATTTAATCATGATGCCGACGCACGGCTTTGGTCCGTTCCGCAGATTCCTGCTGGGGTCCGTGGCGGAAAAGGTCCTGCGCGAGGCTCCCTGCCCTGTCTGGACCGATATCCACGGCGACATCCCGCTGCGCCACGCGACACCGGCGCAAAAGGAACCCTCCGAGCTTCACGTGAAAAGCGTGGTCTGCGCGGTGGACCTCTCCGAAGATTCGCGCACGGCGTTACGCTGGGCCGCCGATTTCGCCCGCAATATGTCCGCGAAGTTGACGATTGTGCACGCCATCGCACGCGCCATGCCGACGCCCGAACTGCCTGTGGATTGGACTCCCCAAATCGAAGAGTCTGCGCGTGAGCAGCTCGAAAGGCTGCAAGCCAGCGAAGGCACGCATGCGGAAGCGCGCGTCGTCACCGGCGAAATTGCGTACGCGTTGCATGACGCGGTGGAGGCGGCGCAAGGAGATCTACTCGTCATCGGCCGCGGTCCCGAGACGGGCGCGTGGGCACGATTGCTGGATCACGCCTATCCCATCGTCCGCAACGCGCCGTGTCCCGTCGTCAGTGTCTAGCGGCTGGTTATGTCCCCTCCTTTACAGTCGGGGTTCGGTGCTGATTTTGCGGCCAGTGTTTAGCACCGAACCGCGACCATCAGGAAGCGGATAGACGGATAACGTTTTCTTTGCGAGAAACCACCAGTGGCGCTCAACTCCTGTGCCCTGCCCTACCGCCGCTCGGCGGCGCATGATAGCTTGGATAGTCAAGCAGGATGGCTGTCCCGGTAACATCACGCTCGTCGAAATCGGTCAGTTGGTTGCGCCAACCGCAGCGAACGTGGACGCGCCGCGCGATGTTCCAACTGCATTTGTGGGCCGGGCTGATCCTGGGCGTCTATATTGTTGCGGTGTGCGTCAGCGGCAGCGTCCTGGTTTTCCGCAACGATATCTACGATCTTTTCGAACAGTGGATCCGGGAAGGAAAGGTATCCCAGAACACTCCCTACGTGCAATGGACCTACGTCATGATGCGCTGGTGCGGGGATTTGCACGGCCGGCTATTGCTGAGCGCAGCCAGCGGGATGCAGATCAACGCCATCGGCGGATTTCTCACGGCGGCAGTTTGCGTCACGGGCCTGGTGATCTGGTGGCCCGGCATCGCGCGCTGGCGGCGAGCGCTGATCGTGCGCGGCGGCGTGGGCTGGAAACGCTTCAACTTCGAGCTGCACAGCGCCCTGGGATTCTGGACGTTCCTGATTCTATTCATGTGGGGCGTCACCGGCGGATATTTTGTTTTCCCCGAACCGTTTCGCGCCGTAATTAATTACTTCACGCCGATTGACGCGCCGCGCGTGGCAACACAAGTCACAACCCAGCAAGTCGCGCCAGCTCGCGCTGGAGAATCCAAAGCTCCACAGACGGCACAAGCCCCCGCGGGGCCCGCAGCAACGGCGCAAACATCGGTCACGCAAACATCGGTCACGCAAAAAGCAGTCGCACCATCGCAGGCTAAAGCTCCCCAAGCGGCTGCCGCTTCTCAAGCGGCTGCCAGTGCGAAGTCCTCCTTCCCTCCCGCTCCGCGCCGTCGCAGAAGGCCACTGACGAAAGGCGGCAGGATCCTGCAATGGTTCTCGTTCCTGCACTACGGCAACTTTGCCGGCTGGCCCTTGAAAGTGTTGTGGACGATCCTGGGATTTGCTCCTGCGATTTTGTTTGGGACGGCCGTTGTGATGTGGTGGAATCGCGTCCTGAACCCGGCGTTACTCAGATCGCGGAGATCCCGCAAGCCAGACGCGGAGTGGACGGAAACTCCCGTTCCGGCTAAGCTCGAGTGGGAACAAGAATAGCTTTATAAACAGCCACTGGCGCTAGAAATCGCGGCTTGCGCCGTAGTCCAACGGATTATTGCTTGCTGTGATTGTTTTCCTGCGCCAACTGGTGCAGCACCTGTTGCGCGGCCTTTTGTCCGGCCGCTTTCTTCGACATCCCTTGCGCCTGGCTGGACCAATCCTTGCCCAAGCGCACCTCCACCGTGAATAGCTTGGCGTGCTCCGGGCCTTCCTCGGAAACAATCGCGTAGCGCGGAGGAGGGAGTTTCAACGCCTGCGCGGTTTCCTGCAACGCACTCTTGTGATCGGTGACCGCGCTATCAAAACCGTCCTCCGGAGCCTGCAGATCGCCAATCACGCGATCTTCAATCAGCGGACGAACCGCGTCGAGGCCCGCGTCGAGATACAGCGCGGCGATCAGAGCCTCGAGCGCGTCCGAGAGCAGTGCGCGTTTCTCGCGGCCCCCACTCATTTCCTCGCCGCGGCCAAGCAGAAGATATTCGCCCAGATGCAACTCCTGCGCCACTTCGTACAACCACGCGGCGCTCACCAGATGGGCTTTCAGCTTGGAAAGACGGCCTTCGGGAAAGGATGGAAAGCGGCGCACTAGCGATTCGCTGACCACGAAGCCGAGGATCGAGTCGCCCAGGAATTCCAGCTGTTCGTTATCAGCCAGAACATCGCCCTCCGGCGACTTCTCGTAGATCCGCGATTTGTGTGTCAGCGCGCGAAACAGCAGTTCGCGATTGCGAAACGTGTGACCTAACGCCTGTTCGAGTACAGCCAGGTCGGCATTCATCAAATCAATTCCGCCCTCCGGCGGCTATTTCTTCGCGGCCTTCATCTTCTCGGCGCGTTGTTTTTCACTCAGCGCCACCTTCTTGACGGCGTCGGGAGCGGTGGAGGCCGCGACTTTATCCAACAAAGCCGTAGCATCGTCGTACTTACCCGAGTCGTCATAAGCCGAAGCTAAACGCACCATCGTGGTCGCATCCGGCGCGTCTTCGAGAGCGATTTTATATTCCGCGACGGCGACGTCGTACTTCTTCTGCACGCTTGCCACCAGGCCGAGCGTTTCGTGCGCGGAAGCTTCGTAATCCTTCCTGATGCCGTTCCACTGATCGTCGGAAAGTTTCGGATTGGGCTTCTGCGCGGACTTCAGCGCGGTGAGTGCATCGTTCGACGCTTTCGTGGCGCGCGCGAGCTTTTCGTCTTTGTCGAGATCGAACTCACGCACCCCTTGCACGCTGAGCTGGCCGAGGACAATCAACGCCTGATAGTTATTCTTGTCGGCTTCGATCGCACGATTGGCGTAATTGATGCCGGCGATCTGATCGCCCTTGGCTTGCGCAGCCTGCGCGGCCTGCGAAAGCGCAATGGCCTTGAATTCGGTGTCCTTGTACTTGCTCAGCAGGTTCTCCACCGCATTGATCCGGTCATCCGGTGTTTGCGCCGTGGCAATTGCGTTCACCGCTTCAATTTCCTTGTTCGACTTCGCCTTCTGCGCCGTCGCCATGCCGGCCGTCAAGGCCAGGGCGATCATCAAATACTGCATCCTCATTTCCATTGCTCCCAAATATTATTTCGTTCCAAACTTTTATTGCTTGCCGGCATCCTTACCAAACGCCGCATCCAAACCTTTTTGCGCTGCCTGACGAACAGCGTCCGGCACGCCTTCGACGGCTAACGCAGCCTTGTATTGTTCCACGGCTTGATCGCGATCGCCTTGCGAATCGGCCAGGCGCCCCAGATAGAGTAGGCTCCACGACTTGGTGTCGGCATCGGGCTCCAATTCCAGCACTTTCCGAAACAGGTTGTCGCCGGTTTCGGGGTCCTTTTGGAGCACCGCGATCCTTGCCAATCCATAATACGCCTTCGCGTGCAGCGGTTTCTCTCCGGTCTCTTCCAGCACCCGCAGGAAGATCTCTTTGGCACGGTCGAGCTTACGATCCGTATACGCCTGATCGGCTTCGTCCAGTGTTTTCGCAGCGCCTGTGAGCTCCGGAGCCTTCTGCGTCTGCGCCGGACGAACCACGCGCGCCGTCACGGGCACAAGATCAAACTCCACGCCGGCCATGCGCTTCTGCTCGCGCTTGTAATCGATGGGCGTAAACAAATTAGGGAAGTACAAACGCATGGCGACTTCCTGCTTTTCGTAGACGGCGAGTTGTTCCGCAATGGCAGCGGTCAGGACAAAGCCTCCGCGCATCGCTTGATCGACCGCCGCCGGCTTGCGATCCATGCGGCTTTCGACGGCTTTGATCAAGCTTTCCGTAGCCAATAGGACGAAGTCGGATTTGTACACATCCGGCAACGTTCCGGCGCCTTGCGCATAATCGCCGAGCGCGTGCTTCTTCTGGATTTCTTCTGCGAACTTGAAGCCGAGAGGATCCAGCAAATAGTGCAGATAGGCGTGGCGGATGCCATCGATCTGCGGCTCCGCGCTGGGCGTGACCACTACGAACGTATCGTCCTGATAGCTGCGCGTCTGCACCTGATTGGGCGCTCCGAGCAAATCCACGTAGACCTGGAAACGGCGTCCCAGATAGCCGCTGGTGGTGTTGCGAAGATAGCCGTTCACGCCGAGAATCGCGCGCGCCACGGGCTCGTGATACACACCGATCATCTGATCGTAAAACGGCTGGGCGCGCTGCCATTCTTCTTCCAGATTCGCTTCGCGATAAAATGCGGCAAGCAGAGGCGAGAGCCCTTCGAGTGAAGAAACGTCGGCGGGGCGCACCATATCCGGATCGCGATAGTCGAAATCGGGAGGCCCGTTGATGAGCAGAGCATACGAGATGTAGCGACTGAGGTCGGCTTTGGGATCGCCGACCTTGTGATCGCGCACGAAACGCTTTAACTCATAGATACTGTCGAGGCTCTTGGTGGAGAACTGCGTTCTGAGCTGATGGCGATAGGGGTGCGTAGAGACGGCATCGATTTGATCGTCGTATCCGGCTACGTTGATGGCCGCAAGAACCGTGAAGAGCGCTTGATTGCCATCCAGTTGGTTCTGATCCGAAGCCGCTTGGGTTTGGCGTCGCAGCGGCTGTGCTTGCGGACGAGCCGGTGCTTGCGCGCCAAGCAACTCGGTAAACAGGAGCCCGAGGGCGAGCGCGGAGCGGAACGTTGCTGGAATCTCGCGGGTGAATCGAAGGCTCATGTTCGTGCTGCTGCCGTTGCGGTTAATCGCCCAGTATATCGAGCGCGGCCTGCAATTCGCCCCGGGCGTGCGGATCGCGGACAATATCCAGGCCACGACGGTAATAATCCCGGGCTTCGTCCAAACGGCCCAGCTTTTCAAACGTCTGCCCACCGTGATAGTACCCGGCGGCGTAGTTCGGATCGCGCTCCAGCAGCGTTGCGAATTCGGCGATCGATTTTTCCAAGTCGCCTTCTTGGACGTAAGCCAGCGCCAATCCGTAACGGGCAAAAGAACTGCCCGGATCCTGGACAAGAAGCTGCTGAAGTTGTTCGATTCGGGAGGCCAAGCGTCAGGATATCGCATCCAGAGGGGTGGGCGGCAGTTCGGGCCGAAAACTCGCCAAGGCAAATAAAAATCGAAATGCCGATTCCCGCGCATTACGGGCGATTTAAGCGATCTTTGCGATTCTCCGCACCCTAGCCCCTAAAACCGTTTTGCGAGGGCCTCGAATTTGCCACTTTTTTGCGATTTTTCATCATGCCAAAAGAGTTGCGGGAATTCGCCGTCGCGCTTTCGCAAAATGCCGATTTTGGGCCCGCAAAAACATATTCACCGAAAAATGTTTAAGCTGTTTGCGGCTCCAGGCTCCAGTGGCGATCGGTAATTTGCTGCACGTGGACGCCACGCAACCCGGCATCGGTCGCATAGGCTCGGACTTCCTCTAAAGAGAGCGCTGCGTGCAACGAATCCACGTAGAGGCGGCGCTGCAAGGGGCTCCATCCGGCGGAATATTTTTCGGCGAGCGCCCGGAGCTCGGTTTCATCGTTGGGCCGAACCAGATCGCGAATCAGAATGCGCGGGGCGTTGCTGGAGTTTTTCAAAACGCGCGCGATTTCGCGAAAGACGAAGCTCGGATCTGGAATGTGGTGGATCAAACTATTTGAAACGATGATATCGACCGAGTTCGCGGCAAAGGGCAGCTGCTTGGCATCGCCACGAACGAAGCTCATCCTTTGCGCAGCGGCATCCGCCCTGGCGCGATGGCGGACGGCGACGGCCAACATCTCGCGTGACATCTCCACGGCGCAGATGTGCGCACTGGGCGCGCGGCTCGCGATCGCCAAAGGGATTTTCGCGTTGCCGCAGCCTATATCCACGATGCGGCAGTCGGCTCGTGCGAGTTCAACCGCACGTTGGACGAAGAGATCGTCGGTTGTGCCGAAATCCATGGCGTCGTATTCGGCGGCCTCGTCGGCTCCGGCCATTTCTTCGGGTTCCAGGATGCGAAGGAGAGGGACTTTTTTAAGCACGGCGCAGCTCCAATGTTACACTTGTAGTTTCCACGAAAAACAAGCCCATGCAATCGATTTCAGAACTGGTGGAGCGCGCCTTGGCGCAGATCAACGCGGCGGCGACGCCGGCCGCACTGGATCAGGTGCGCGTGCAGTACCTTGGCAAAGCGGGTGAATTGACCTCGCAGTTGAAGTCGCTCGGAAGCCTGCCGGCGGAGGAACGCAAAGCGTTCGGCCAATCGGTTAACGCGGCGAAGGCTCAACTGGAAGAGGCGCTGAACGAACGCAAATCCGTTGTCGGTCAAGGCGCGAAGCCTGCGAGCGCGATGTTAGATGTCACGCTTCCGGGACGCCGCCGTCTGGCGGGGCGTCCGCATCCCATGACGGTGACTGCGGAAACGATGAAACGCATCCTGATGGGCCTGGGCTTCACGTATGAAGATTTTCCGGACATTGAAACCGAGTACTTCAACTTTGATGCGCTGAATACGCCGCCGTGGCATCCCGCGCGCGACATGCACGATACCTTTTATATCACCCCTACCGACGGCGAGCACCGGCTGCAAACTGAGGCCGAATTAATGCGCACGCACACCACGGCGTTTCAAGGCCGCGTGATGCGCGCCCGCAACGGGCAGGTGCCGATCCGCGCGATGACCACGGGACGCTGCTATCGCAAAGACGATATCGATGCGTCGCACTTCCCGATTTTTCAGCAGCTCGATGTGTTTGCCGTCGGGACCAATCTCACGATGTCCGACTTGCGTTGGACGCTCACGGAACTGGCCAAGGGATTGTTCGGCGGCGAAGCGAAGTTGCGGTTTCGTCCCAGCTATTTTCCGTTCACCACGCCGAGCGCCGAGGTCGATGTCAGTTGCATCATCTGCAAACAGAAGGGCTGCTCGCTGTGTTCGCGCACGGGATGGATTGAAGTGCTGGGCAGCGGCATGATGCGTCCCGAAGTTTTGAAGATGGGCGGACTGGACCCGGCCAAGCATCAAGGGTTCGCGTTCGGCATTGGCGTGGACCGCATCACGATGTTGCGGCACCAAATTAACGACATCCGGCACTTGTACCAAAACGAGGAAGCGTTCTTGCGGCAGTTTTAGGCGAGCGTTTCCGTCCTTTATTGAATCCACATGATCGTCAACACTGAGTGGCTCCTGGATTACCTGACACCGCGCTGCGCGCTGGCGGACCTGCTGACGGCGCTGCCGCGCGTGGGCCTCGACATTGAAGCGGCACACGTGCTGGAGCGCGAGCTTGCGCCCGTGCGCGTCGGCTTCATCCGCGCGAAGAGACCGCTTGCGGGTACTTCCGATAAGTTCGTGTGCGATGTGGAAGTGGCGAAGGGCGACGTGCGGCAGATTGTGTGCGCGTCGGCGCATCCCATTGAAGTGGGCTGGGGAGTGCCGGTGGCGCTCGCGGGGACGGATCTTCCAAACGGCGAATCCATCGGCGAGGCCAGTTTCGGGGACGTAGTTTCCAAAGGCATGATCTGCCTGGATGGCGAACTCGGGTTGAGCGCCAAGGGCACGGGCCTGCAAGTTTTCAAGGACGAAGCGCTGCTCGGCAAGAGCATTACGGAAGCGACGAAGATCGACGAAGCGTTGGTGCACGTGAAGGTGTATCCGAATCGTCCGGATTGCCTGGGCTTGATCGGCATTGCGCGCGAACTAGCAGCGATGTTGGATCTGAAACTCGTGTTGCCTTCTGCGCCAGCGCCAACTGTGTACACGAAAGATTCCGTGCCCGTGGAGATCCAGGCGCCCTCGCTATGCACGCGCTATACGTGCCAGGTGGTGGGCGGAGTTCGCATTGGGAAATCGCAGCCGTGGATGGCCAGCCGCTTGATGGCCGCGGGCTTGCGCCCGATCAATAACGTGGTCGACATCACGAATTTCGTGATGCTGGAGTGGGGACAACCGCTGCATGCGTTCGATCTGAAGCGCGTGCGCGAAAAGATTGTGGTGCGAAAGTTCGCAGCGGGCGAAACGCTGCGCTTGCTCGATGGACGTTCCATTGAACAAAAGACCGGCGAATCGGACGAATATGCTCCGCTGGCGATTGCCGACGCGCATGCGCCGATGGCGCTGGCGGGAATCATGGGCGGCGAATCGTCCGGTATTTCGGAAACGACGTCTGATGTTCTTCTAGAAGCCGCGCATTTCGAACCTACGGGAATTCGTTTGAGTGGACGCCGCTTGGGCGTGAGCAGCGATTCGTCGTATCGCTTTGAACGCGGCACGGATCCGAACGAATCGTTGGAAGGCGCGCAGGCGCGGGCGATCGCGCTGCTGTTCTCCGAAGCAGGCGGGCAATCGGCGGGGCCGCTCACGGACGCGTATCCATCTCCTGCCAAGCGCGCGGTGTTTGCGTTGCCCGCGGAGCGCGTGAGTAGCTATTTGGGAATCCACGTGACACGCGAGCAGGTGATTTCATCGCTCACGAAGCTCGGCTGCAATTGCTCGGACGATTTGTCGCGAGTGGACGTTCCGACCAGACGCGTGGATGTGAACGACGCGGTTGTGTTGATTGAAGACGTCGCGCGCGTACTGGGCTACGAAGCGATCACGCCGGCGGCGAGCCCGGAAACTCCGACAGCGGGCGGCACGACGGCACTCGATCAGGCGCGCCAGGCGGTGCGGGCGTCGCTCACGGGATCGGGATTTCTAGAAATTCGCGGTGTGCCGCTCGAGCCTGTGGAAGGCGCGGAGATGTTTTCGCAGCTTGCGGGCGCGTCCATCACGCTGGCGAATCCGTTGAATGCGGATTTGTCGCGGCTGCGCCGTTCGTTGGTGCCATTCCTGGTGAAGACGGCGGTCTACAATGCATCGCGCCGCGCGGTGAACTTCCGCTATTTCGAAATCGACAAAGTTTTCTCGCGGCCGGCGAAAGATCCCGAAGAGCGCTGGGCGTTGGGAATCCTGCTGGGCGGAGCGCTGAACGACGCCGATTGGTCCACGCGCCGGGAATGCGATTTCTTCGATCTGAAGGGCGCTGTGGAATCTGCGCTGGAGAGCTTGCGCGCACCGAAGGCGACGTTTGTTCCGACCTCGCTCGATGGCTACGCCGAAGGCACGGCCGCGCAGATTGTGGTGAATGGCGCGGTGATCGGAGTTCTCGGTCAGGTGAAAGCCGAAATGCTTGCGGCGGAGCGCATCTATCAGCCGGTATTCGCCGCGGAGCTATTCATCGAACCACTGGTCGCGGGATCGCGCGTTTCTGCGACGTTCGTGGCCTTGCCGCGCTTCCCTGCGGTGTTCCGCGATCTTTCGTTCCTTGCGAATCGTGACACGCCGTACGCGGCGCTGGAGACTGCGATTCGCGAAGCGGCCGGAGCACAATTGGAATCCGTCGATTGCATGGACGTGTTCGCGGGCAAGGGCATTGACCCTGCAAAGAGAAGCATCGCGGTATCGATGGTGTTCCGCGCCGCGGACCGAACGCTATCGTCCGAAGAAGTGAATGCGACGGTAGACCAGATCATCGAACGCCTAGGTAAGGAATTTTCCGCAGAGCTCCGCAGCCGCTAGAGCGTCTCTCTGGCGACGAGATTGCAGGCATTCCTCGTGAATGCCCTTCATTAAAACGCGGGATTTCGGGGAGCTTCCCTACGATCCTTCCGGCGAACTCACGTTTCCCTGCGGAATTCCGGGGTTTAGCGACGAACATCGCTTTGTTCTGATTGCGCCCGAGGCGATTGCGCCGCTCATCCTGCTGCAAAGTGTAGAGACCGCATCGCTGTGCTTTCTCACCGTTTTGGTTTCCGCTTTGGATCCGCAGTATCAAAGCGGAATTGCACCGGAAGATTTGCGGGTGATCGGGCTGGACGAAACACGCCAGCCGCAATCGGAGGAGGAAGCGCTTTTTTTGGCGATCCTGTCGGGCGCGGGCAGCAATACGTTTGTGGCGAATTTACTGGCGCCGATCGTGGTGAACGCGCGCACGCGCGCAGCGATACAGGCAGTACGCCACGATCAGTGCTATTCGCATCGGCATCCAGTGCCGCTGCATTTGCTGGAGCGCGTATGCTCGTAATTCGCAGGCGTGCCGGCGAGTCGCTGGTGATTGGCGACAACGTGGAGGTGGAAATTCTGGAGATCGCATCGTCGCAGGTGAAGATCGGCATCCGCGCGCCGCGCGAGGTCCCCGTGGTGCGGGGCGAAATTCAACTGACGGCGGAACAAAATCGGACAGCGGCAAACTTGCCGCAGGACGCGATGCATCAGCTCTTACGAAAATTTCAGCGCTCTACGCCCGAAGATCCGGCGTCGCTACCCAAAGGCTAGACCAACGCTGTCTTGACCTGCTCCGAGCATCGGCAACGCGGCGGCTTCGCCGTCTTTGAACACGCTTGATTTCGAGAATTGCTGCGTCGTCCATCGAGCCGTGTCCATCGCCTGTGACACAGCGTCCAGTGGGTAGTTTCTTTCTTCCACGGCAAGTTAGGCGGTCTGCTTACCGTAGAGCACGTAGTTCAAACCGGTGAGGCTGGCGGTAACCGTGGATTGCTTCGATTGCAGGCCCGCTTCCAATGCATCCGCCTTCGACAATTGCAGCCGAAGGTTGTTCTGCAGGGTCGTGATGCGATCCGACAATGTCAGGATTTGCGACTGAAGATGTTTATCGGTGGCGCTGTTGCCTTGTATTTCGGTCTGAATGATTCCGCTGATCGGATCGGTAAATGTTTGCAGCTTGGAAACGAAGTTTCCGCTGCCGGACGTCAAGGAAGTGAGGAAATTGAATCCATCCGTAATTTGTTGTGAGTTGAGCGCCGCGAATGTGGATGAATTGAAACTCGCTGTGCCGGTGGTGTCCGCGAAGGTGATCCCCAACGCCCCAAGGTTCGTGACGGATCCGCTCGTAGTGAAATAGCTGGTGATTTGGCGGAGCGTCTGCTGAAGTTGAGTGACAGCGGGATCACCGGCCAAGCCGCCTCCGTTCTGGCCCTGCTGCGCCTGCAGCGCCTGTGCCAGTGCATTGTAGCTGGAGACAAAGTTCTGCAAATCCGACGACAGCTGCGAAGGATTACTTTGCAAGGAAACGGTAACCGGCGTTGTGGACGTTTTTAAAAGCTGCAGCGTGACGCCGGGGATCACGGAATTGACTGTATTGGTGGATTGTTTTATGTCGATGTTATTCAGATGGAACTCGGCGTCCGTGCCTTGATTGGTCTGCGTCAACAGTTCAGTGTTGGCGCCATTGGGATTCGTGGCCGTGATGGGATCGTCAATCAATTGCAACGCTGCATGGCCCGTGGCTTTGGCGGTGACCGAAAGATAGTTGCCGTTGTTGGTCGTGAGAATGGACGCCGTGACCGGCGCTCCCGAAGCGTTGATGGCGTCGCGCAGACCAACCAGGCTGTTCTTGCCCAACGTCAGCGTGTAGTTCTGCAATCCCACCGTTAATTGCAGAGTTCCGGTGGACGACACGGGCGTGTTGACGGAATCCGCATAGCTCTGCGTGGAGTCTTCCGATGCCGCGGTCGCAAGCCAAATGACCGAGTTGATCGTGTACGTATTCGGTGTGGTTGCTCCGGTGGCGTTCGCAGTCAGAATCGTAGAATCGGAACTGGTCGCGCTGATCGCCTGCTTGGAAGAATCCGTCGCTAGCGTCTGGAGACTGGTAAAAAGATTCGTGGCGGTCGACTGGAGCGTCGTGAGCGCACTGTTCTGCGTCAGAAGATTGGAATCCTGCGTCTGCAACGCGGTGATCGGCTGGGAGGCGACCTGCACCGCCCGGTTCAGGATGTTCTGGTAGTCGGTCGAATACTGACTGACGCCCGATAAGGTCAGGGGAGTGATGGCAGACACGGCTGATTCTTTCCTCAGGCAACATATCGGCACGCGATTCGATTTCCTGAATTCGGATTTTGCCGGGAATTGCGTATCGGTGAAGTGCGTATAGGTGAAGTGCGCATAATAGAAGGAGATGGCGACGACCAAGAAGGCGTTTATTTGCGGCATCACGGGTCAGGACGGCTCCTATTTAACGGAACTGCTGCTTGGTAAAGGGTACGAAGTCCACGGGATGATCCGGCGGACTTCGACGTTCAATACGGATCGGCTGGACCATCTCTACGAAGATCCGCATGAAAGCGGGGCGCTTCGTCTCCACTATGGCGATCTGGCAAATGCGGCGCGGATGCGGCGTCTTTTGGGCGAGATCCATCCCGACGAAATCTACAATCTTGGTGCACAGTCGCATGTGCGCGTGAGTTTCGATCAAGCCGAATACACGGCAGATATCGTGGCGACGGGCGCGCTGCGGTTGATGGAAGCGTTTCGGGATTATGCGCAGGAAAGCGGCACTCGTCCGCGGTTCTATCAGGCCGGCTCTTCGGAAATGTTCGGCGCGTCGGCGCCTCCGCAGAATGAGGCGACGCCGTTTTATCCGCGAAGTCCTTACGCCGTGAGCAAGGTGGCCGCGCATTGGTATGGCATCAATCAGCGCGAAGCGTACGGCTTGTTTATCAGCAACGGGATTTTGTTTAACCACGAATCTCCGCGTCGTGGGGAAACGTTCGTGACGCGCAAGATCACGCGGGCGCTCGGAAGAATCAAGCTCGGATTGCAAGAGAAGCTCTACCTTGGAAATTTGGACGCGCGGCGCGACTGGGGCCATGCGGCGGATTACGTGCGCGCGATGTGGATGATGCTGCAGCACGAAACTCCCGACGATTTCGTAGTCGCAACCGGGGACAGCCATTCGGTGCGCGAGTTTTTGGAAATGGCGGCGGACATCGCGGGCGTCGATTGGAAAAAATGCGTGGAGAAAGATCCACGCTATTTTCGGCCCACGGAAGTGGATGCGCTCGAAGGCGACGCGAGTAAGGCCCGGCGCATGCTGGGATGGAAACCGGAAATCAGTTTTGCTTCGCTCGTGAGATCCATGGTGGAACATGACCTGGAGCTGGCGCAGCAGGAACTAACGCTGACGAAGGCCGGCCATCGGGTGGCTCCACGCGGAGGAGCGCATGGCTGAGCTTCTCGCGGCGGACAGTCGGATTTTTGTGGCGGGCCATCGCGGATTGGTGGGATCGGCCATTGCGCGCAAGCTCGAGTCCAACGGCCACCGCAATCTTTTGCAACGCACGCGAGCCGAGTTGGATTTGCGGGATCAAGGCGCAGTGGAGCATTTCTTTGCCGCCGAGAAGCCCGAGTTTGTTTTTCTGGCCGCAGCTAAGGTCGGCGGGATTATGGCGAATGCCACGTATCCAGCCGAATTTCTATACGAGAATCTTGCGATTCAAAACAATGTGATCCACACGGCGTGGAAACATGGCGTTCGTAAATTGGTCTTCTTGGGATCTTCGTGCATCTATCCAAAGTTCGCACCGCAGCCGATCTCGGAAGACTCGTTGCTGACGGGCCCGCTGGAGGCGACGAACGAGGCCTATGCCATCGCCAAGATCGCGGGGCTGAAATTGTGCGCGGCGTATCGCGCGCAATATGGTTTCGCGGCGATCAGCCTGATGCCGACGAATCTCTACGGCCCGGGCGATAATTTTGATCTTGAGAAATCTCATGTACTACCCGCGCTGATCCGCCGTTTTCACGAAGCTCGGCTGAGCGGAGCCGCGGAAGTGACTCTCTGGGGAACGGGCACGCCGCGCCGTGAGTTCCTGCATGTGGACGATCTTGCCGCGGCGGCTTACTTTTTGATGGTCCATTACGATGGCGCCGAACCGTTGAACGTGGGAACGGGCGAAGATCTAACAATCGCCGAATTGGCGGCGTTGGTGGCGAACGTGGTGGGCTACGAAGGCCGCATTGTGTACGACGCTGCGAAGCCCGACGGCACGCCGCGCAAGCTGCTGGATGTTTCGCGCATCCACGCGCTGGGGTGGCAGGCGCGCATCCCGCTCCATGAGGGTATCGCGTCGACGTACAAGTGGTACTGTGCGCAGGCTGATTCGGCAAAGACGATCTCGGCAAAGACGATCTCGGCAAAGACGGGCGCGACTGTGGCACGATAAAACTTCATGCCTGACGCAACACGCCGCGAACGCCTCTTGAATGCTCTGAAGAAAGTGACCACCGCGCAGATTCCTGCCGACGATAGCGAATCGCTATTCGAAAGCGGATTGCTCGATTCCTTCGCCCTGCCGGATCTGATTTCCGCGCTCGAAGAAGAGTTTTCGATCAAGGTACCGGATCGCGACTTGAATCCGCGCAAGTTCGATTCTGTCGCGCGGATCGAAACGTATCTGGAAGAGCACGGCGCATAGGCGCGCGGCTCCCGCACGATCATGCCAGCGTTTCTCCATGCCTTCGGCGCACACCTGCCGGAGCGAATCGTCACGAATGAAGAGATCGGCGCGCGCGTCGGCAAGGCTGCGGAATGGATCGAGAATGCTTCCGGGATTCGCGAACGCCGCTGGGCCGCGCCTGAGACTACCGTCGCGGATCTCGCGCTCGCGGCCGCGCAAGACTGCTTGCGAAACGCAGCAGTAGATGTGTCGTCGCTGGGGATGATCGTTGTCGCGAGCGGCAGCGGAGCTCGCGGATTTCCGGGCCCCGCGGCGGAAGTTGCGGCTCGTCTGGGACTAGAAGGCACACCGGCGATGGACGTTCCCATGGCGAGCGCGGGGTCTCTGTTCGGCTTGGTGCTGGCGTCGCGCATGGCGGAAGCCGTGGGTGATGTACTGGTCATCGGCGCCGAGAAAATGTCCGCGGTGATTGAGCGTGGGCCTCTTGATGCGAATACAGCGGTACTCTTTGGCGACGGAGCCGGGGCAGCGTTAGTCAGTTCACGCCAGGGTCGATGGGAAATTATCGACGCGGCACTCCACACGGACGGCCAGTTCCGAGCGGATCTTGCGTGGGACGGAAGCTCCGCGCTGCACATGAACGGGTTGAGCGTCATCATGCAGGCGGCGCGCAAAATTCCGGGAGCGATATCGGAAGTGCTGGCCCGCCAGAATGTCGCGGCTGCCGATGTGCAGGCATTCCTGCTGCATCAAGCAAATCAAAATCTATTGGTACGGGTCGCAAAGGCGTTGGGCGTCGCGCCCGAAAAAGTGGTCTCGAATGTGGCGCGCTATGGCAACACGTCGTCGGCATCGATGCTGATTGCGGCGAGCGAATGGGCGGCGGGAAATCCTCCGGCGGGCGATGTGGTGTTCGGAGCGTTTGGCGCGGGATTCCACTGGGGTGCGCTCTTGGCGCGTTCCCGCTAATCTTCGGCGGCTTTTTTGCGCTGCTCCGGACTGGCCGATTGCGCGACCAGATTTGTAGCGCGCAGGAGCGATTCGAACGTGCCGGCATCGGTCCACCAACCATCGACATACGAGTACGTCATGGTGCCTTCCCGAATGTAGGCATTATTGACGTCCGTGATTTCGAGCTCTCCGCGACCGCTGGGAACAAGCTTCTTGACCTTGTCGAAGACGGTGCCGTCGTACATATAGATACCGGTCACGGCATAGTTCGACTTCGGCTTCTTCGGCTTTTCCTCGATGCTGACGATGCGGTCGCCGTCCATCTCCGCTACACCGAAGCGTTCGGCATCCTCGACTTCTTTCAGCAGAATGCGCGCGCCGCGATCCTGGCGTTTGAAAGCCTCGACTGCATCTTTGACGGACTTCTCCAAGATGTTGTCGCCGAGGATGACACAGATTTTATCGCCATCCGCAAAATGCTCCGCCAAGGCCAGCGCGTCCGCGATGCCGCCTTCGCCTTCTTGATACGTGTAATTCAGGTGAGCGAGGCCGAACTCTTTTCCATTAGCCAGGAGCCGCAGAAAATCGCCGGAGTTGCGTCCGCCCGTTACCAGCAGAATGTCTTTGATCCCCGCGTCCACTAAGGTCTGGATCGGGTAATAGATCATCGGCTTGTCGTAGATCGGCAGCAGATGCTTGTTGGTGATTTTCGTGAGTGGGAACAAGCGGCTTCCGGTGCCGCCTGCGAGAACAATGCCCTTCATCGTCAAATCCCTTTCTTGCGCCGCCCGAGTTACGACGACTTGGGAGCCGTGATGGTCCCGTGAATTTCCTGCAAACTCCACACGCGTACCGGATCCCGGCGACGCGAGACCACCGCTTCGACGGCCGCGCGCGCGCCACTCATTGTCGTGATGCAGGGGATGCGGTAAACCACCGCGTTTTTACGAATCGCTTTTTCATCGGTGAAGGCGTGCGCCCCGCTGGTGCCGGTGTAGATCACCAGATTGAGCGATCCGGCTTTGAGCAGGTCCACCGCGTTCGGACGCCCTTCGTTCACCTTGAAGACGGTCTTCACTTCGACCCCAGCCGCACGGATCGCAGCGGCGGTCCCGCGCGTGGCGGCAATCTCGAAACCCAACTCATGGAAGCGTTGCGCCAGAACAACGGCACCCGGTTTGTCCCGGTCATTGACGCTAATGAATACGCATCCCTTGTCGGGTAGCGGCGTTCCGGCGCCGACCTGGGCCTTGGCGAATGCTTCGCCGAAGTTCTTGCCGACGCCCATAACTTCGCCCGTGGAACGCATTTCCGGTCCCAGGCTCGGGTCGACGCCGGGGAATTTGTTGAACGGAAACACGGGAGACTTCACAAAGAATTGCGGCACTTCGAGCACGCCCTTGGCAGATGTGAAATCCGAAATTTTCTTGCCCAGCATCAGGCCGACCGCAATCTTCGGCAGCGGCACACCTGTCGCCTTGCTGACATAGGGAGCCGTGCGCGAGGCCCGTGGATTCACTTCCAGCACGTAGACTTTGCCGTCTTTCACCGCGTACTGGACGTTCATCAGACCGATGACCTTGAGCGCGCGCGCCAGTTTTTCGGTATATTCACGAATGGTCGCGACGACTTCCGGCGCGAGCGACGTCGCAGGCAGCACGCAACTGGAGTCGCCCGAGTGTACGCCCGCCTCTTCAATGTGTTCCATGATGCCGGCGATCAAAACGTCGCCATACATGTCGGATAACGCGTCCACATCGACTTCGGTGGCGTCTTCGAGGAAGCGATCGATCAACACCGGGCGGCTTTGCGAGAACGAAACCGCTTCGTGCATGTAGCGGCGCACGGTATCTTCGTCGTAGGCGATCACCATGGCGCGTCCGCCGAGTACGTAGCTGGGACGCACGAGCACGGGATAGCCGATGCCGCGCGCGATCTCGCACGCTTCTTCAGCGCTGGTGGCCGAGCCGTTTTCGGGCGAAGGAATCTTGAGATCGTCCAGCAATTTGCCGAATAATTTGCGATCTTCCGCCAAGTCGATGTTCGCAGGATCAGTACCAATGATCGGCACGCCGGCGTTCTTCAGAGGAATCGCCAGCGTGAGCGGCGTTTGTCCGCCGAATTGGACGATGACGCCGTCAGGCTTTTCGGTATCGCAAATATTGAGGACTTCTTCGAGCGTCAAAGGCTCAAAGTATAGGCGGTCGCTGGTGTCGTAATCGGTCGACACGGTCTCCGGATTGCAGTTGACCATGATCGATTCCACATCTTCCGCCTGCAGCGCGAACGAAGCGTGGCAGCAGCAGTAATCGAACTCGATGCCCTGACCGATTCGG
>CAITIX010000411.1 GCA_903892565.1 uncultured Acidobacteriia bacterium | reverse complement strand
GTTTCTTCACTTTGAGCTGTCCCGATGTAACGATGGAATCGATTTTTCCGTCCAGACCGCAGAGGCGAATTTTTTCAGCCTGCTCAA
Organism: uncultured Acidobacteriia bacterium; assembly: GCA_903892565.1. Lineage (GTDB taxonomy): Bacteria > Acidobacteriota > Terriglobia > Bryobacterales > Bryobacteraceae > Palsa-187. Next base: position 1,864 of record CAITIX010000411.1, on the reverse strand, counting down.
GCTGCACTCCGTTGGTCACGACGCCGATTTTTAGTCCACGTGTCCGCAGCGCATCGATCAAGGCGAGCGCTCCCGGGACGGGACGACGGTCGGCATTGTAGGCGTGGCGATAGCGGTTTTCTGCTTCATCGGCTTGCTCCGTCGAGAACGTCGATCCGTAGTCGTGGAAGAACAGTCGCTGACGTTCGCATCGGGATTCGTTGACATTGAATTTGCCGCCTAGGAATGCTGCGAACGTGGCCTGCATATGCCGTTCGTGGGTGGCTTCCAGTTCAGCGATCGTTTGGTTGGCCAGCACAGGATAGGCGCGTTGCAGCGCCGCGAGCGCGGACCGACGGGCGTGCTGGTGGTCGAAGATCGTATCATCTAAATCAAAGAGAACGGCTTTGCGGGGGTTGGTCAGAGCAGAAGGCATTCGATAATTTTGTATTTAAAGAAACTGGGGACCGGTTCGTAATTTCGAGGATTGTCTGCGCGTAGGTTGTGCAACGTGGGTAGCTTAATTTTTCATTTTTGAGCAAAGTGATGCCCGGAAATTCATGGGAGGACTTGCGGCACGAACTTACGTCAGTCGTGCCAAGCGGTATTCAGCGACCCGATGATCGCGTCTTGCGCAGAAAAGTCGGGGAAGACTGCAGCCACGCCGAGTTTCTGGAGTGCTGCGATGCGTCGGCCGATACCGATCATGGGCAGGCCGAGCGCGCAGCTTGCTTGAACGTCCCAAGCGCCATCGCCAAAATATACGGTTCTTACTCCAACGGTGAAGGCGGCTCGGCGGATCGCTAGCGCGATGATGTCGCGCCGTCGAGGTGTGTCGCTGGACGTGGCGTGGGGAAATGCGTCTAGGTCTATCCCACTGCATGCCAATTTAAATCGGGCTTCGGAGGCGAAGCCGCCGGTCGCGATGGCGATGGCGCAGTGACGTTCCTCGCCGAGGCGGCGGATAAAGGCGCCCGCACCGCGGACGGGGCGCAGGACGTCGGGGGCCCGGGCGTATTCGGCGCGCAGATTATTAACAAATGCGTACTCGATCTCACGCGCGCGGGTCGTGGCGTTGGGCGCTTCAGCAAGCACCTCAGCTACGATGCCTGCGCTGGTGGGTTCGGCGTAGCGGCTCCAATCGAGGGTTGGCAAGGGGCGACCGGTGACGGCAGCCACGGCTTCAGCGAAGCAGCGCGTCTCCACGTCCCACGAATCGCAGAGCGTGCCGTCGATATCGAAGATGGCAAGGCGGGTCATAGGGGCGTCCTTGATGTGGAGTGAGGCGAACGTTTGTTCGCGAGCACCGGATAGGCGCGTTGCAGCGCCGCGAGCGCGGATCGGCGGGCGTTGGTTAGAGCAGATGGCATCCGACTATTTTATACCTAAAGACACTGTGGACCGGTTCGTAATTGCGAGGATTGCCTGCGCGTAGCTTGTGCAGCGTGAGTAGCTTAATCTTTCATTTTCGAGCAAGGTGATGGCCTGAGCGAGGTGATTGCGCTCATAGTTATAATTCCACGTCAGTAGCCGGCGGAGGCTTTGTAGCGATTCTTTGTTTCTAGGAGTTGGTTTAAGTTTGCGCTGGAGAAAACGCCGGATGATACGAATTTGGCGGAGCCAGAGAGAAGTAGTTAACACGAGGATGTGATCGGCCTGCTGAAAACTACTGAGGAGCCAACTGTAATAAACTCCTTCGATAATCCAGTTTGGTTGGCGGATAACGGCCGCGAGAGCGGCGTCACGATTTTCAGGTGTGACCTTGGTGCTATAAGGAGTTGTTGTTTTCTGATCCCAGAAGATGGTGTCCAGATCGAGCACGGGCAGGTCAAACCGCGCGGCAAGGCGCGTGGCGATGTAAGTTTTGCCGCTGCCCGAACCGCCG
>CAITIX010000410.1 GCA_903892565.1 uncultured Acidobacteriia bacterium | reverse complement strand
GAATGGTGGGGCGGAGCTTCTGCTCCGCGCGCCAGGCTTCCGCCTGGCGTTGGCCCGAGCGGAAGCTCGGGCTGCGGGTCGGAAGACCCGCCCCACATTAACTCAGAAAATGGCCTAGACCGACGCGAGAAGACTCTCGATGGACGAAGTGATTTGGCCGTGATCGGCCGCCGCGTCGGCTTCGAGCGGAAGCACGGGCACATCCCGACCCGCTTGTTTGCGGAGCAGCGCGATCAGCGATCCGCCGCCTTCGGCTTGTTCGACATCCGAGGAGAGCGCGACGACGTCAATGCGCCGACGGGACATTTCTGCAACAGCTTCGGCTGCAGTGGCGGCTTCCACAACCCGATGGCCTGCCATCTCAATAGAGCTGCGGACCATGGCGCGATTGAAGCGCGAAGCTCCGGCGACGAGCACGGTGGCGGCTTGGCTGCGTCCGCGCGCCCAGTTGTCGCCCGAGGCGTCGATGACGGCGTGCAGGTCGAGGAAATCCGTAACCTGGCCGCCGATGACCGCCGAGCCGAGCAATCCGCGGCGGTGGGCTTTCTTGCGCACCTGCACCGATTCATCGATGATGTCGAGGATTTCGCCGACCACCAAGCCCATGCCGCGGCCACCATCGAGGAAGACGATAACCTGCAAGGGATCGGCGGAGCTATCGTCGCCAAGCGACGAGCCGTCGAGCGATTCCATGGACACGAGCGGGAGGATGCGGTCGCGATACTGCACCACGGGACGTCCACCGCTGCGTTCCACCCGCGTGCTTGGGAATTCTTCGAGGCGCGAGACAAGCGAGAGAGGAACGGCCATGCGCTCGAATCCGGGCGAGCGGAAGAGAAGCAGCGCCTGGCGTTCGGACGTCCGTGAATCGGAATCACTGCCGGATGCCGCGGCGGCTGCAGCGCGCGCTTCGGCGGCAAATTGATTTGCGGTGAGCCCCGCGAGGCGGGCTACGCCAAGCACGTCGAGGATGAGAACGACGCGACCGTCGCCCATCACCGTCGCGCCGGAATAGGCGGCCAATCCCTTAAGCTGCTTGCCCAGCGGCTTTACAACAATTTCCTGGGTGTCGCGAATGCCATCGACGACGAGGCCGAATTGGCGATCCTCCGCCTGTAGCACGACGATGTTGACGGATTGATCGCGTCCTTCAGACGAAGTTTCAGAGGAACCCTGTAGTTTTAATGTTTCGTTCAAATAGACCAGCGGTAGCAACTTGCCACGCAGACGGCAGACGGGCGCGTCGTGGATGCGCTCAATCCGCTCGAGCGCCTGTTCTTCTTCCAGGCGCACCAATTCCACAAGGCTGACCTGCGGGATGACGAAGCGTTCTCCGCCGCCTTCGACCACCATACCCGGAATAATGGCGAGGGTGAGAGGAATCTTGATGTGAACCGCGGTGCCTTGTCCGGGGCGGCTGGTGACGTCGATGGTTCCGCCGGCGCGTTCAATGTTGGTCTTGACGACGTCCATGCCGACGCCACGGCCGGAGACGCCAGTGATTTTTTCCGCCGTCGAAAATCCGGGACGATAGATGAGCTGGATGGCCTCGTGGTCACTCATGCGCGTGACTTGATCCGGCGTGATGAGGCCGCGTTCGAGTGCTTTGCTCTTCACGCGCCCGATGTCGATGCCGCCACCATCATCGGTGATTTCGATGATGACGTGTCCGCCTTCGTGATAGGCGCCCAGGTGCAGCTTCCCGGTAGCGGGCTTGCCTTTGGCTTCGCGCACGGCGGAGGCTTCCAGGCCGTGATCGCAGGAATTGCGAACCAAGTGCGTGAGCGGATCGCGAATGGCTTCGATAATGGTGCGATCGAGTTCCGTCTCGGCGCCTTGCATTTCGAGCTCGATTTGTTTGCCGCAGGAGCGGGCGAGGTCGCGCACCAGGCGCGGCATCATGCTCCAGGCTACGCCGATGGGCTGCATGCGCGTCTTCATGACGCCTTCCTGCAGCTCCGACGTGATGAGATTGAGGCGTTGGGAAGCGGCGCCGAGCGTGGCGTCGTCCGTCGCTCCTGCAAATTGCAGAATTTGATTGCGCGCCAGCACCAGCTCTCCCACTTGATTCATGAGCCGGTCGAGCAGATCCACGTCGACACGAATGGAAGAAACGGATTCGTTCGTGGACGAGGCCGCGGTAACAGGCTCCGCTGCAACAGCAGGGACATTCTCCGTGGCGACGGGCGGTTGGTTGATGGGCGCGAGTGCGGCGGTTTCCATAGCGGTGGGCTTGGCGGGCAAATTCTCTGGCGTCACGTCGTGTGTCTCCATTACTGGTACGGGCTGCAATTCTAATTTCGATTCTGCCGGGGCTTCGGAGGTCAAAGTGAGCCCCTCACCGTCGTGCAGAAATTCAAACACCTCGCGGATGCGCGACTCCGACTGGTCCGAATCCAGCTGCAAGGTCCAAGCCAGATAGCTATCTTCAGGATCCATTTCGACAAGCGGCGGCACGCCCGAAGTGTCCATTTTCAAGTTGCTGATGCGACCAAGCTCGGCCATTTCACGCAACGCGAGCAAAGGATTCAGGCCACGGCGTAAAACGTCGGGCCCCGGCTGAAAACGAATGTTCCAGCGCACTTGCGCTCCACCAGAAGATCCGCTCTCAGTCAGCGATTCGTACTCTGGTGATGTTGCCTGGTCACCCCGAGAGGTCTTGGCATTTTCCTCTGTCACGGAGCTAGCTTTTGTCTCAACACCGCCCGCGGTGTTCGCTTGCTGAATTTCCGCCAACACAGCTTCGATGTTAGCGGGGAGTGCGGTGCCCTGCTGGCCGGAGCTCAGAAGGCCTCGGAGAACATCGCACGAACGCAGGAGGATGTCGACCAGCGGGGGCGTCATCGAGATCTTCCCGCCCCGCACTTGGTCGAGTAGGTTTTCGAGGCTGTGCGTGAAGCGAGCGATGTCGTCGAGTCCGAACATGCCGCTTCCGCCTTTGATCGTGTGCGCCGAGCGGAAGATGCGATTCAGCGTGTCTGAATCCGCTTCTCCTCCGGCTTCTAGGCCAAGCAGGCCGCTCTCCATGGTTTCGAGATGCTCCCGCGCTTCTTCGAAGAAGACGTCCCGGAACTGTTGTAGATTTTTATCCATAGCTCTCATCCATAGAGTGAGCGGCCTCTCCCGGCTGCGTATTGACTCGACCTTATTGGTATCGACTAGACCTTGAAACGAGCCACCAGTGTCTGCAGCTCGGTCGCAAGTTTGCTGAGTGCACCAGAAGCCTTTTCCGTCTCAGACGCACCCTGCAACGTCTGCTTGGCGGCATTGGCGACTTCGGTAATGTTGCGCGCGATTTCTCCAGTGCCCTTGGCGGCTTCGCCGACGTTCCGTCCAATGTGGTTGGTCGTGGCCGTCTGCTCTTCTACGGCGGAAGCAATGGTGGTGGAGATGTCGTTGATCTGAGCGATGGTGCTGCTGATGGTCGCGATGGATTCCACGGCGCCCTTCGTGTCGTTCTGAATCGCCTCGATCTTCTGGCCGATTTCTTCGGTGGCTTTGGCGGTCTGCTTGGCGAGTTCTTTGACTTCGTTGGCGACCACCGCGAATCCTTTGCCGGCTTCGCCTGCACGGGCGGCTTCGATAGTGGCGTTCAAGGCGAGCAGATTGGTTTGCTGTGCGATCGAAGTGATGACCTTGATCACCTTGCCGATTTCAATGCTGGAATCTCCCAGCTTGGAAATCGTTGCATTGGCGGATTCCGCGACGGCCACGGCATTCTTCGTGACACGCGCGGCTTCTGTGGAATTCCGCGAAATTTCACGAATGGCCGAAAGCATTTCGTCGGAGCCGGTGGCGACCATCGAAACGCTTTTGGAGACTTCTTCGCTGGCGGCGGAAACAACCGTCGCCTGGCGCGAGGTCTCTTCTGCTCCACTGGCCATTTCCTGGCTGACGGCGTTGAGTTCCTCCGAAGATGAGCCGACGGTGCTGGCGGCTTCGGCGATCTGCTTTAGACTGTCGCGCAGACCACCGAGGAAGTTACGGAGCTGGGAGCCGACCTGGCTGAGATCGTCGGTGCCCTTGACGTTGATCAACTGCGTGAGATCGCCACTGTCCGCGGCTTCGACGACGCGCACGATTTCCAGGCGGTTCTGCACTTGTTGCGTGGTGTCGGTAGCATACTTCACCACCTTGTATGGCTTGCCGGTCGCGTCGAGAATCGGGTTGTAGGACGCCTGGATCCAGATTTCGCGTCCGCCTTTGCCCAGGCGCTTGAATTCGCCCGCGTCGAATTCGCCACGGTTCAGCTTGGCCCAGAATGCCTGGTATTCAGGGCTGTCACGATAGGACGGTTCCACAAATATGCTGTGATGCTTGCCCTTGATCTCGCCAATGCTGTAGCCCATGGCATTGAGAAAATTATCATTGGCGTGCGTGATCGTTCCGTCCATCTGGAATTCGATGACGGCGAGCGACTTACTGATGGCGGCGAACATAGCGCCGGCGTCTGCACTCGCGGCTTCCAAGCGTTTCTTCTCCGAGATTTCTTCCCAGTTGACGACACACCCAATGTATTCACCCCGGTCGTCGCGAATGGCGTTGACATTGAGGTCCAGAATCAGGTGCGCCAGCTTGATCTCGCGGCGGTAGGGAAGATTCTTGGGATCCTGCAGCATGCGCCGGATCTGGTGAACGCGGTCGCCGTGGAAGGCGTCGATATTCGTTCCGATCAGATCCTCGAATCTTACGTGGAACAACTTCTCGACAATGTCGCCGATGGATTTCATCACATCGGTGGCCTTCTTATTCATGTAGATCAACCGCAGATCGCGGTCGGCGATGAAGACGTTGGTGCCCAAACCGTCGAGGGCACCTTTCATTGCGTCCACTCTATCGAGGAGAGAAGCCGTGACAGGCTGTTCCATATCAATCGTAGCTGGCATGTTTTGTCCTTTTTGTTCGTGAATAGTTGGAAGTTCTAATGTCTTGAGGCCCGGAACGCCGGGCTTCTTCGTTGTCTTGGAAGACGGTGGCCGTGCGACAGGCGGGTCTAGCACTGCGATGTGCCCAGGACTCGCCGTTTCTTGAACCGATGGTCGCGCTGTTGTGTTTTTCGATTTGGGCATTTGGGATGAAGAAGCTGCCTTTTCTGCGATCGAAGTATTGCGATCAACGGCGCCAGCTAGACGTCTCCTTGCTGGGATTGCAAGAGGCGCTGTGTATTCAAAATCAGGAGCAACCGACGATTGGTCCCGGACGTTCCGTCCAGCTTGGCGACACCCGCCAGCAAGTCCCTTTGCCGCCGGGGAATATTCTCCGGTACCGGTTCCCGAATTTCTTCCGCCACGTCAAGCACGTCTCCGATCTCATCGACCAAAAGGCTGACGGCTCCATCCTCCGCGCGAATTACTACATTCATGGGGATCTCTCCCTCTGGACGGGCATGCAAGCCGAGCCGCCGACGCATGTCGATGGCCGTGACAATCTGGCCGCGGAGATTGATTAGCCCCTGGATGGTAGGCGGTGCGAGGGGCACCTTACTCATCTCCTGGAAGCGGAGTACCTCCTGCACATCAAGAACGTCAATCCCGAAGAACAAATTGTCGACATAAAATGTCGCAAACTGTGCCGCGCCTGCCGTCGCGGATAGTCCGACGGGTGTTTCGGCCACACTGCCGGTATTTACCAAGAGTCGCCTCCTATAAGAACTGCAACGTGAAACTTCAGCGAGTAGACGTCAAACACGCGCAACGCAAAAGCTGCACTATCAATAGGTGCGCGAAGCCGCGTTCGCCTCTGTGTCTAATTTCGGCGAAAATGCCGCAAACAATACTCAGATTGTCCTCGGCACGGAGTACTCCGTTAGCGAAATTCTGCACTCGTTTTTTCTGGAACTGCCGATGAGGCAAGTGCAAGGGATGGAGATTCATCGGCCATCCCGCGAAGGAGTATTCATGCGCGCTCTGGTGATTGACGATTCGCGCTCCATGCGAATGTATGTGGCCTCTCTTATCGAAGAGCAGGGATGGCAGACAGACACGGCCTGCGACGGCGAGGATGCGTTGCGCCTTCTCGAACAAGGAGGCTCCTTCGACGTTGCCACCGTGGATTGGGACATGCCGGTGATGGATGGGCATGCGTTCGTGACGGCGGTGCGCAAGGATCCGCGTTTCCAGCAGCTGAAACTGCTGATGCTCACCGCGCGCGACGGAACCGAAGAAGTCATCAAGGCCCTGGAGGCTGGCGCGGACGACTATCTCATGAAGCCTGTGACCTCGGAAATGCTGCAGGAAAAAATGCGGCTGATCGGACTGTTCTAAGTGATCCGCGTATTGGTCGTAGACGATTCCGTAACGATCCGCACGCTGGTCTCCGCGTTGCTCAAGGAAGATCCGGAGATCGAAGTCGCGGGCGTAGCTCCCGATGGACACGTGGGGCTCGCGAAATTTTGCCAGTTGCGTCCGGACGTGGTCACGCTAGACGTCGAGATGCCGACCATGGATGGGTTGGCGACGCTGCAGGCGATTCGGCGGGAAGATCCGTCAGCCGTTGTCATCATGTGTAGTTCGCTTACGCGGCGCGGCGCCTCCACGACGTTCGACGCTCTGGCTGCAGGCGCATCCGACTACGTCGCAAAGCCCGAAGGTGTGCATGCCGAGCAGGCTTTAAAAGAGTTTGGCGCGGAACTCATCGCCAAGGTCAAGGCTCACGCGCAGAGAAAGCTCCCCATCGCCGCGAGTGCCGCGGGACCAGTGCGGTTGGCCACGCGCAAGGCCAAGCAGAAGGTTGAGATTGTGGCTGTCGCGTCCTCCACTGGAGGGCCAAATGCACTGGCCGTCTTTATAGCAACGCTGCCGAAAGCATTTCCTCTCCCCGTGGTTTTAGTGCAGCACATGCCCCCGCTCTTCACGCAATTGTTGGCCGAACGGCTCGACGCAAGTTGCGCGGTGACCGTGCGGGAAGGCGTCGATGGTACGCAACTGGAACCTGGGACTGTGTACATCGCTCCGGGTGGGCATCACATGGAAACCGTACGGGATGGCACCGCGATCCGTCTGCGAATGCACGACGGACCGCAAGAAAATTGCTGCCGCCCGGCTGCGGACGTATTATTTCGTTCGGCGGCGCAATGCTTCGGCGCAGGTGTACTCGGCGTCGTACTAACCGGCATGGGACAGGACGGGATGCTGGGCGCACAAGTCATTCACGCAGCCGGCGGGCAAGTGTTGGCACAGGATGAAGCAACCAGCGTGGTGTGGGGTATGCCGCGCGCGGTGGCGGAAGCCGGGTTGGCACAAGCTGTTCTTCCACTCGAAGAACTAGGACAAGAAGTAGTGCGGAGGGTTCAGAAAAATGGTTGAAGCAGCGGCATCCCTAACAAGCGCCGACTTCGAATACATCCGCACGCTGGTACAGCGTCTGGCGGCCATGGAACTCGAAGAGGACAAGCAATATCTGGTGCAAGCACGCTTGGCTCCGGTCGCAACTAGCGCGGGTTGTCGCGATCTAGCAGAGCTTGCGCGGCGTGTGCGTCTGGAAGAGTCCGGGGCACTGACCGGCAAAATCATCGACGCTCTCACAACGAATGAAACGTTGTTCTTTCGCGACGGCCACCCCTTTGAGGCCCTACGGAAGACGGTTCTTCCCGCAATCCTCGAGGCCAGAAAAGATACGCGCAAGTTGTCCGTGTGGTCCGCGGCCTCATCCACCGGACAGGAAGCATATAGCTTCTCCATGATGGTGAAAGAACATTTCCCGGATTTGGCGACATCGTGGAATCTGGAAATTATCGGCACCGATATTTCAACAAATGCGTTGGCGCAGGCTCGCGAAGCACGCTATTCGCGCATTGCGATTAATCGAGGCTTGCCCGCGCAACTCATGGTGCGTTACTTCCGGCATGAAAACGATTCCTGGACCATTCGCGACGATATTCGCAAAATGGTCGAGTTCCGGCACATGAATCTGGATGGCTCCTGGCCCTACATGCCGCAGTTTGATATCGTCTTCATCCGCAATGTGCTGATCTACATGAGTCTCGAAACGCGGCGGAAGATTCTCAGCAGGATTCGCAGACAAATGGCTCCAGACGGATATTTGCTGCTTGGTTCCACCGAAAACATGTTGCAGACGCCGGAAGGCTTCACCTCGGAAGACATCAACGGCAGCTTGTTCTTTCGGCCCGCGCTCTAACCTAAGGCAAAGCGGGCAGAATGAGGGCCGCGAAGTGGTGCGATCCGACGGGCGGAAGAATGTAGCCAATGGACCGTCCGGCGCAGGCGATGCTAATCCACAGCAACAAGGAAAGCGCCCCCGCAAGCTTGGCGCGCGTCGGAATTTCCGGCGTTGCGTCCAGCGTCGCGGGGTTGTTGTAAACGCTTCCGCGAAACACGAGCGCGTGCACGGCCACCAGCGCCAGCAAGACCAGCTTCAATCTGAAAAACGGATTCAGAAAATATTCTTCGGCCTTGGTTCCCAGCGTCAGTACACCGCACGTCACGACGCATAAGAATCCGACGCGCTTCGGCGTGCGCAGTTGATCGACAACATCGGCAATCGAGTACTTTCGCAATCCCCAGCCGAGAAGACGAAGATCTGTTGCAAAAATCAGCGCCCCAAAAATCGAAATGAAAATGACGTGTAGCGTGAGAAGCACCGGAAATGCCAGCGTCGCGTCCCGCAGCATGGGGAACGGCGGAAGGTTTTGGAACCAAATGGAAAAGGCTGTCATGATCGTTATTTTCTAGACCAGCGCATCAAACGGCGACGAACGAGATAAACATTCCCCCGGCGATGACCGATGCCCAGAGCACGAGTGAAACACAGGCGACGATTTTGGCGTATGTGGTCGAAGCCCCCGGTAGAACAGCCTTGCGGTGGAGCGTATAGTTCAGGAGGATGGCCAACACCAGAGCTACGATCTTGGCAACGAAGATCGGGTTTAAGTAATACTTGTCCGGATCGGTCGAGTACAGCATCAATCCTGCGAAGATCGCTGTCGAGAGGCTGATCAGAATCCACATTCCGGTGTCTTTCACGAGGTCCGCCGCATTCTGCTTACGGAGCCCGAAACCGAGCAGACGGAAATCGACGAGCGCGACGGATCCAATAGCGATGGCGAAGCCGACGATATGAAAGCACTCCAGGATGGGAAATGCCAGTTCCGATTCCATTGGATTTCCTATGAGCATAAGCGATACCCTCGTCTCCGATCAAAATAGAACAACCGAACATCCGCCAATACGCACTGGGGATGTTAACACACCATGCCGAGCACTCCAACGCATTTGAAATTTAGTGCAGTTTGGGGACCAAAGCCCTGCGTTCTATCCACCGCATTGCTGAAGCACTAACGTTCAGCGTGGCGCGGGAGTTGAGCCTTTTTCCGCAGAAGCCCCTGTGGGATTTTGCGCCACTGCGCCTTGCCGCAACAAGATCCGCTCCTGCATGCGCCAGCGGCCATCGGGAGAGCGGACAAAGCGATCCTGATACACACCGATCGAGACAACGAAGATCCGGCCATTATCGTTGTCGGTCGTCTGGAAATAGGAATGCACCGTCGCGCGATCGCCGTCCAACGTAATGTCAGGTTCGTTCATCTCATGGATGCGATAGTGGCCCCCCGCCATCAGTCGGTCGCGCACCTGCCATTCGTTGGTGATCCACTTCTCCAGCGCTTCACGCCCCACCACAGCGCCGGGACCGCGGGCGATGGACTCCCAATGGGACGCACCGCGCGGAGCAGGAGCCAGAACACTCTGGAATACCGCGTCCTCCGTATAGAGGTCCGTGTATTCGTGGACTTCACGGCCGAAATCGATCGTGTAAGCGTAGGCATGCATCGTTTTCAGGATCGCCTCGCGGTCCTCCATGGCCTTTATACGTTGTTCCAACGATTTCTGCGCGGGTTGCTGCGCCATGAGGCTAACCGCCACGGCCAGACATCCTGCGATTAGACATCCTGCGATCCGATAGATTCGTTGTTTCATCTGCTTCCTTGTGCTCCCTTCCGTATGGGAGGTGCGTCCAGTATATAAATGTAGAGTATGCAACGGTTGGGGATGGGGAAGGTGTGACATCGGGCAAAATGCGGATCGACAAGTGGTTGTGGGCCTCTCGCTTTTTCAAGACGCGCTCACTCGCGGGCAAAGCCTGCGAGCTGGGGAGGATAGAAGCCAGCGGGCAGCGCGCCAAAGCAGCTCGCGAGGTCCGCATCGGCGATCTCCTGCGGATCAACAACGAAGCCGGCTTGTTTCATGTCGAGGTCGTCGGGCTGAGCGAAATGCGGGGCCCTGCAGCAATCGCGCAGACTCTGTACCGCGAGACAGAAGAAAGTAAGGCCCAGCGGCTCCAAGTCGCGGCGGAACGTAAAGCCATGGCGTTGAGCGAGCCGTTGTCCGAGAACAAACCTTCCAAGCGTGACCGTCGCCAGATGGACCGCCTGCGTGGACGTTGATCGCGCGACATTTACCCGCCGGACGCGTAGACTGAAGCTGTGGAACGCAGAGTCTTCTGGATTACATTCACAGTGCTGGGCACGATCGCGGATTTCGCGTTGCCGTTGTGGTGGGCACTCGGCGCGACAATCCCGCTGTGCGTGCTGAGCTGGTGGATCGCATATCGCAGCGGCTGGTTCTAGTCCGCCTTGCCGGAGACGATCCGGACAGTAGCGTTTTGCGCACCTTCCGTTTCGCGCAATCTCAATGGGGCTGTTTCGCCCGCGCGGCGGCGATCTCCTCGAGATCCAGCGGCTTCAAAGTTTTTACGACCTGTGCAGGATTTCCACTCACCACCGTATTCGGCGGAACACTATCGCGTACCACCGATCCGGCCGCCACAACGCTGTTATCGCCAATCGTTACGCCAGGCAGAATGATTGAGTTGGTCCCAAGCCAAACGTTGTCGCCGATGACGACCGGGCGCACCTTTTCGATCTCACTCGGAAATCCGAGATAGCGCTGTGTGGGATCAACAGGATGCCCGGAAACATCAAAAACGGTCACGTTATTCGCAAATAAAACGTGGCTTCCGATGCGGATCTCTTGGCCGATCGTGAAAGTGTTTCCATGTCCGATGCGCGTATTGTCTCCTACAACGAGGCGAGGAGATTCCGCATAACGAGCGGCAAAGGAGAAGCTGGATTTCCCGTCCACCGTGACGTTGTCACCCAGTACGATATCTCCCACGCCTTGCACCCAGTGCAAGAAAACCCCCGTCTTGAGGTTCTCGCCGTAACTCTTGCAGTAGGCCTTAAACAAGGGTTCGCAAACGAAAATGCGAACCAAGAAATAGTAGACCGTGCGCAGCGCCAAGAAAATGGCAAGCAAAGGTCTGACGACCAGGATGGGGGCCGGGACGCTAAAACGCAGAATGCCGTGATATAAATTTCGTACCGATTTCGCCTGCCAGTCCTCAGACATCGCGATATGCCGGTACAATCTGCGCATGCGATTTCATTTTCCCACATGCGGATTCGTGGACCAACGCCAAGGGCGATCGCGCGAACATGCTGCAACGTGGAAGCGCGTCGCGCACCTTCTTCTGTCTGCACACGCCGGAACTATATACTGATACGTACAGCAAGACGGATGCAGATTCAGTGAATTCGACGAACACGCCCACACAACATGAAGATGTGACGCACGCGCTGGTGTCCTCCGACGTCGTCATCGCCGGTGGCGGCAATGCTGCGCTCTGCGCAGCGCTCACGGCACGCGAGGCCGGAGCCTCAGTCACCGTTCTGGAATCCGCGCCGCGCGAATATCGCGGAGGCAACAGCCGTCATACACGCAATATGCGCTGTATGCATGAAGCTCCAACAGACGTTCTGACCGACGCGTACAAAGAAGACGAATACTTCGCCGACGTCCTGCGCGTTACGGAAGGGCAGACCAATGAAGCCCTCGCGCGGCTGGTGATTCGCGAATCTCCCAACGCGCAAGCCTGGGCGCGCCGTCACGGTGTCCGCTTCCAGCCATCGCTTGGTGGAACTCTGCATCTCGGCCGCACGAACGCCTTTTTCCTGGGCGGCGGAAAGGCCCTGATCAACGCGTATTACGAAGCGGCCATCCAGCAGGGCGTGCGCATTGTCTACAACGCCGAAGTCATTGGTCTGGACGTAGAAGGTGGGAGATTCAAGGGCGGAACCCTGCTGCTAGACGGCCAGCCTGCAAAATTCGGCGGCAAGTGTTTCATCGCCGCCGCCGGAGGATTCGAGGCGAACATCGAGTGGTTGAAAGAGGCCTGGGGCGAGGCGGCTGAAAACTTCATCGTTCGCGGGACGCCTTACAACAAAGGAAAAGTTCTGAAGCTGCTGCTCAATGCCGGGGCCGCATCCATTGGCGATCCCACGCAGGGCCACTGCGTCGCGATTGACGGCCGCGCGCCGAAGTTCGACGGAGGCATCGTCACACGCTTGGATTGTGTTCCGCTCGGCATTGTGGTGAATCGCGCGGGTGAACGCTTCTACGACGAAGGGGAAGAGCTGTGGCCCAAACGCTACGCGATTTGGGGCAGGCTCGTAGCGCAACAGCCCGGGCAGATCGCCTATTCCATCATCGATTCGAAGGTCATCGGCCGTTTTATGCCGTCCGTGTTCCCGGCGATCAAAGCGGCAAGCATCGCGGAATTAGCCGTCGCGCTCGATCTGCCCGTGGATAAGGTTCAGGCCACGGTCGACGCGTTTAATCGTGCGGTGCGGCCAGGCACGTTCAATCACAACCTGCTGGACGATTGCCAAACGACAGATGAACTTACCCCACGCAAATCGCATTGGGCGCAGAAGCTCGACACGCCCCCGTTCTTCGGCTACCCTCTGCGGCCCGGGATTACGTTTACGTATCTCAGCGTAAAAGTGAACGACCGCGCCGAGATCCAAATGAAGGAACAGGCGCCGGTGGCGAATATGTTCGCCGCGGGAGAAATCATGGCTGGCAATATTCTGGGCAAGGGCTATCCTGCTGGATTCGGCATGACCATCGGCAGCGTCTTCGGGCGCATCGCAGGAAGAGAGGCCGCCCGTGCCGCCCGTGTTTAAAATCCTACCGACGCCCGAAGAAAATCTGGCCGAAGGCGACCGCCTGATGACCATCTGCAACGCCTGCCGCTATTGCGAAGGGTATTGCGCGGTCTTTCCGGCCATGGAAAAACGCCTGACGTTTGCTCCCGGCGACCTGCGCTATCTGGCAAATCTCTGTCATAACTGCGCCGAATGCTACTACGCGTGTCAGTATGCGCCGCCGCACGAGTTCGCCGTGAACGTCCCACAGGTCTTCGCGCGGATCCGCGCGGACTCCTACAAACATTACGCCTGGCCTGCTCCGCTGGCGAAAATGTTCGACCGCGGCAAATGGGTCGTTTGGATTCTGGGCGCGGCGATCTTGAACGCCTCGATTGACGACCTTCGAGGACGCACGTTCTACGACGTAATTCCTCACGAGGTCATGGTCGCCGTGTTTTTGGCGGTCTCTGCGCTGATCGGCATCGCGCATCTGGCTGGCTTTGCGAAATTTTGGAAAGATTCCGGCGAAAGCCTTGCGCGATTCTTCCAACCGTCTGCGTTGATTCAGGCAGTTCGTGACGTGTTGGCGCTGAACAATCTTTCGAGCGGTGGCGCAGGATGCACCTATCCGGACGAGCATCACTCGCAGGCGCGCCGCATCTTCCATCACTTCACGTTCTACGGATTCTTTTTGTGCTTCGCGTCCACGACGGTAGCCGCGATCGATCACCTGCTGGGCTTCGTCGCGCCGCATCCCTATGGAAGCGCTCCCGTGATTCTCGGCACCTTGGGCGGCCTGGGATTGCTGATAGGGCCCGTGGGACTCTATGTCATAAAACGCCGGCGCGATCCTGCCATCGGCGACGCCGCGCAAGATCCTAGTGATCGCAGCTTCCTCCTGCTCCTCTTTCTGACGAGCGTCACGGGCCTCGCGCTGCTGATCCTGCGTCAAACCATCGCGATGGGGCCGCTCCTGGTGATCCACCTCGCGGTGGTGCTGTTCCTTTTTTTGACCTTGCCCTATGGCAAGGTTGTCCATGGAATCTATCGCTCAGCGGCCTTGGTGAAATCCGCCCTGGAGAGAAGTGCGCGCAAGGGGAGCCACTAAATTTCGGGGACACGTGCGAACAACACGGCGTCAACCCCGGCGTGGCGAGGGCGGAAGCTGTTATACTTACATTGGCAAGCGCGTCCGTCAGCGCCTGCAGTTCTCACTCGGGGCGTGGCTCAGCCTGGTAGAGCGCCTGGTTCGGGACCAAGAAGTGATGCCTCACTCCTTTCGTATTGAATATTAAGGCACTTCCTCCAAAAAGACAATCCCTAATTTCACTTGACCAGAGGCTCTAACGGCAGGTCGCCTGAGTCTTTGTGTCAGCGACATTCACGCTGCAAAGGCACGGGGGGCACCCCAAATCAAAGTAGGAGTCCCGACCAGTGCAGGCGGGGGCTAGGTGGATTTCGCTCACTCAGAAAAAAAATAAGAAATTGAAAATTACCTATCGCACTTGAAGTACCGTGTGCTCGTTCACTAGAACTCCCTCCCCATAGGGAATGAAAATGGCT
>CAITIX010000409.1 GCA_903892565.1 uncultured Acidobacteriia bacterium | reverse complement strand
TCAAACGCCTGATCGAACACCACGGAGGGCGTGTCAGCGCCGAATCGGTGCCGGACGAACAAACCACCTTCCGTTTCACACTCGCCCCGGATTCCGTCGCTACCGCGGCGTAATTAAAACTTGCACCTCGGGCATCGCGGGCCGTGGGGCATGAAACGCTGCGAGGCCGTAAAATGCGTGGATTCCTATCCGAATCCCGCATATGACTGCACAAACAAAGGTGCCGGCAACAAATACGGCTGTGAGCTTCCCCCGAAATTTCGTCTTCCAAGAGGTGGGTATAAACTCAACTGACAGGAAGGAAGAAATATGTTCAAGATACCGAAGCAGGAATTCACGGCCGAGTTTAGGCAATTGGCGGTTGATCGCGTGAAGGCGGGCCAAGGTTTCGCGGCCACCGCAAGGGAGCTCGGGATGAACGAGCAGACGCTGCGTAACTGGGTCAAAGCGGCGAAGGCCGGAAAACTCAATCCACCGAGCGCAAAGGCGGTGACTGCTGAACAGATGGAGTTGTCGCGCGTGCGCGCGGAGAACGCGCGGCTCAGGATGGAGAATGAAATCCTAAAAAAAGCGACGGCGTACTTCGCGAAAGATGTGCTGTGAAGTACGCGTGGATCGATGGGCAACGGAAGGCCTATTGGCTGCCGGCGATGTGCGCGACGCTGGAGGTGAGCGTAAGCGGCTACCGGGCGTGGAAACACGGCGGCAGCCCGCAGCGCAAGCGTCTGACGGATACGCAAATGCTGGCGCTGATCCGGGCCATTCACAAGGAACTCAAAAGCGCCTACGGCTCGCCGCGCATGGTGCGTGAGCTTCGGGCGCGCGGATTTCCGGCCAGCAAGCCGCGGGTCGAACGGCTCATGCGTGAGAACGGCATTCGGGCGCGCCACAAGCGGCGCTACAAAGCCACGACGGATTCGAAACATGGGCTGCCGGTGGCAGCGAACCTGCTCAATCGAAACTTTACCCCGGCCGCACCCAATCAGGCGTGGGCGGCAGATATCACCTACATCTGGACCGATGAGGGCTGGTTGTATCTGGCGATGGTGCTGGATTTGTTCAATCGCGAGATCGTTGGCTGGTCGATCAAGCCTCGAATGACAGCTGACATCGTCATCGATGCGCTGACGATGGCGTGGTTTCGCAGAAAACCGGCGGCGGGGCTGATTCATCACTCTGACCGGGGTAGCCAATACGCGAGTCATGCGTTCCAGGGCAAGCTTACCGAATACAGCATGGTTTGCTCGATGAGTCGCAAGGGCAATTGCTGGGATAATGCACCGGCGGAGAGTTTCTTCAACAGTCTGAAGAACGAACGGGTGTTCGGCCGGCGCTATGCCACGCGCACAGCCGCCCGCGCCGACCTGTTTGAATACATTGAAGCGTTTTACAACCGCAGTCGCCGTCATTCCACGCTCGACTACCGTTCGCCGGTTCAGTTCCTGCAGGACTGGATCACAAAGCAGCATGGGCAGAAAATGGCGGCTTAAGACCACGACCTTGGAAGACGAAAAACCGAGGGAAGCTCAGACAGTAGCGGCCTTTCTCCGCCGCATCCGTTACCTAATTGACGGGCCCTTGCGGGCCTTCTCGGGGTATTGACCCGGGCGCCGCGAGCTAATGTGGGTAACCCGATTCTGCGAAATACAGGCAATGCCTTTCCACCACAGCCTTGCTGCTAACATAATGGCCGGCCTCCTCGCGAAGCCACGCGCGCAACCCCCGCCAAAGGACACCGGCCTTTGAGTATCCGCGCCCGACTGCTGTTGCTGATCCTGTTCGCCACGCTGATCCCGGCGCTGGTGGGCGGCGCGTTTTTTCGCAATTACCGCGAATCGCTGGTCGCCGATGCCAAGCGGGAGTTGGCCAACACCACCCGGCAGGTCGCACAGTCGCTGACCGAAACAATCCGCAGCACCGCGCAGCTGCACTCCGGCCTGTCGCGGGCGCGCGACTTCGACGGCAACGACCGCCGCGCTTGTTCGAATTTCCTCGCCGGCGTTTTGAGCGAGCACCCGCAATACACCGGCATTCTGACCATCAAGCCCGACGGCCAGCTGTTCTGCGACTCGTTGCGCACCGGCCGAGCGCTGAATCTGACCGATCGCCGTTATTTTCGGGATGCGTTCAAATCAAGCAACCCGCTCGCAGTCGAACCGGTATTCGGCCGCCTGACCGGCATGTCGGTGTTGCAAATCGCCTACGGCGTGCGCGACGACCAAGGCGCGCCGAAGTTCGTGCTGCTCGCCTCGCTCAATCTCGAAAAATACATGCAGGCGCGATCGCAGGCGCTGCCGGTGAACACCACCAC
>CAITIX010000408.1 GCA_903892565.1 uncultured Acidobacteriia bacterium | reverse complement strand
CTTCATGGTGGACGGCATCAACAGTAACGATCCGTGGATGGCACAGAGCGTGATGAACGCGGTCATGGCCGCGGGCGACGCCGGAACCATGTTGCCGATCGATGCGATCGACGAGTTCAAGACGAACCAGAATCCGCGCGCCGAATACGGATGGAAGCCGGGCGCTGTGGTCAACGTCGGAATTAAATCCGGCGCGAATTCGCTGCACGGAACCGCATACGCCTACGGACGTACCGATTCGTGGGACGCCAACAACTTCTTCGCCAACGCGGCGGGCGCTCCGATCGCGCCTCTGCAGATGGAACAATACGGCGCCAGTGCCGGCGGCCGCATCATCAAGGACAAATTATTCTTCTTCGGAAACTTTGAATCGCAGCAGTATTCCGTTGCGACGGCCGCATCGCACAAGTTACCGATTACGGCAGCTGGCGTCGGTACGAATCCCGCGCAAAACCTGATCGGCGCTTGCCAACAGGACTTGACCGCCGGAACACTGAAGCCGTTAAGCGCCCAACTGGCAGGCTTGAGCCTTACCTGTACGCCGCTGGCGAATTACCCTGGATTGTTCCCCGTCAACAGCGGCGCAACCGGACTCATCGTGAGTACCGCCCTGGCCAGTTCGAACACCATTTACTCGGGTGTCGGGAAGCTCGACTATCACCTCAACGACAAGCATTCGTTCAATGGCCTGTACTTCATCAGCCCCGGCGAAGGCGTTTTCGTCGACGCGCCCACCACGCAAGTTGCTCAGCCCTGGTTGACCAACCAGACTGCCAAGTCGCAAGTGCTTTCCGGCAACTGGCTGTGGATTGTGAACTCGACGACGGTGAACTCTTTCCGCGTCGGCTATTCGAAGTATAAGCAAGTCTTTGCCAGCAACGACGCGGCGCAGAATCCGCAAAGCTACTCGTATAACGGTGCGACGTATAACATCAACACCGGTCAGACGAACCCCCTCTACTTCGGACTTCCCGCGATGACCTTCCAGGGTTACGGAATGATTCTGGGAGCCAGCTGGCCGAAGACCGTGGGACCGAACACGGTGAGCCAATTCACAGAAAACATCTCGATTCAAAAAGGCAATCACTCTCTGAAGTTCGGTGGTGAATTCCTGATCAACGCCAGCGACAACAACGTGACCGCCAACACCAAAGGTCCGCTGCGTTTTGCGGATTTACCCAGCTACTTTAGCGGCACCATGAACCAGGCGCGCATCACGGCGGGCGATTTGGCTCGTAGCCTGAAAGATGAAGGCGTCGCGTTCTTCGCGCAAGACGACTGGCGCATCACGCCACGTCTTACGATCAACGCCGGTCTCCGCTATGAACTCACCACGGTCCTGACCGAATCGAATAACCTGATCGGAAACTTCATTCCTGGCGGGGGGATCCAGCAAGCAGGCAGCAAGAATCTCGGTGGCGTCTTTAACGGCGATCACAACAACTTTGCACCTCGCCTGGGCTTCGCCTGGGACGTTGCCGGCAACGGTAAGACCGTGATCCGCGGCGGCGGCGGCATCTACTTCGAACAGGGCAGCTTTGACTCGTTCATGGCGCTCGGCAACCTGCTCGGTCTGCGTACGGTTCCTACGGGCGTGAACATCTACACCAACGGCAGCGGCACGGCGTTCACCAACGGTGGCAATATCAACGTTGGCCAGATCACCTTCACGGGCGGCGCACTTGGCTCGGCCACCACGCCTGGAACCGTAAAGTACGGATGGGCGAACAATGGCGCCAACGTACCGATCTATTCGCTGAGCCCGTCCTGCGGCGATGGTACGGTTACGCTGCCTTCGGGGTACAAGCCGCAGCAGTGCACGCTGCTCGGCGTGGATCCGAATCTCCGCACTCCCTACGTCGCTACCTACAACATGGGCATCCAGCGTGCCATCACCAACAGCCTGTCGCTCGAAGCCACCTACGTCGGCAACCACGCGACGAAGCTGCTGGGCCTCTCGGACATCAATCAGCCTCTGCAGGTTGGCGGATTCAGCCCGGGTTGGGGAAATCCGAGCACGCCGGGTACGGCGGCGTTTAACTGCCTTGCCAGCGCAAGCAGCGGCTACAACAACTGCGCTCCGAACACGGGAGCAGAAACCGCGGCGCGCCCGTATGCCTCGCAATACCCCTACTTGAGCTATATCTACCAGCTCTCCAACAGCAACTCTTCCAGCTATAACGGATTGCAGACCGCCTTGACTCAGAGAACGCAACACGGCCTGTCTTATGTGATCGGCTATACGTGGGCGCACTCCCTCAGCGAATCCTCCGACAACTGGAGGTTCGTGCTGCCGATCAACAGCCAGAATCAAAAGCAGCTGTATTCGTCGACGGCGTTCGACATTCGTCATCACTTCACGGCCTCTCTCACCTACGCGCTGCCGGGAATCAAGTCGCCCGGACAGATTCTGCAGGGATGGTCGATCAACTCCATCCTCAACATGCAGAGTGCCACTCCCTGGGGCGTGAACGACGTCAGCACGGACTTCAGTGGAACCAATGAACTCGCCGGCCAGAATACGAACGGTGAGCAGTGGAACTTCTACGGCAGCCCGAGTGACTTCAAAACCACGCGGGACATGCTTAACACCAACAAAGGCACTACGGGTATCCCGTATTTCGCAGGCACCACCAACCCGGCGTGCTTGGCGAAAGCGCAAGCCAACGGACCGTTGGCGGTCGCGTCGCTTACCAATCTCGGTTGCTATGCCCAGGGAAGCTCGATCCTGATTCCCCCGGCCTACGGCAGCTACGGCACGGGTGGCCCGAATATTTTCCGCGGCTTCCCGTTCTACAATCTGGATCTCTCGATCACCAAGACGTTCAAGTATAAGGAACGTCTCACTGCGCAGTTCCGCGCGGAAGCATTTAACGTACTGAACCGCACGAACATCTCGAATGTGATCGGCGGCCCCGGTGGCGACGGAACGTTCAGCGATCCTTCGGCGCTTGGCGGCGTCGGTGGATTCGGCTTCCGCAACCAGACGCCGGACGTCACGAGCTCCAACGCGGTGTTGGGTTCGGGTGGTCCGCGCGCGATTCAGTTGGGTCTGAAGATCATTTTCTAACCTGATCGAAGCGGTAAAATCGAGGGGACCTGGCAGCAGGTCCCCTTTTTCTTTGGAAATGGCACGCAATGAAAAAATACTTTCGATACTTGATTCCCTTCTTCGCGGCGGCCGTCGCGATCTCCGCTGCTGGTGGATATCACCTCATCAAGAAGATCTCCATTCCTGGCGATTACGAATGGGACTACCTCACAGCCGATAGCGATGGACGGCGGCTGTACGTGTCGCACGATAAAGAAGTTGTTGTACTGGACCTTGATACAAACGCGATTCTGGGGAAGATCCCGGGCGAGGATGTACACGGTATCGCTGTTGTGAAAGAGCTGGGGCGCGGTTATATCAGCGCGACGGATCCAGGCTCGGCCATCGTATTCGATCTGAAAACATTCGCCGTCATCACGAAGGTCACGGTCGGCGGCGATCCTAACGCGATTTTCTACGACAACAAGACCAAGCGGATCTTCACGATTGACCGCGACAGCAAACGCGTCAGCGCGATCGATCCGAAGACGAACAAAGTAGTGGGCACGGTGGAGAACTTGGGCGGCCGCACGGAGCACGCTGTGTCCGACGACAAGGGCCACATCTTCCTCAACATGCAGGATCTGGGGACGCTTCTCAAGATCGACACGCAGACGTTGAAGGTCACCGACACGTGGAAGCTGGCGCCGTGCGAGCAGCCGAGCAGCATGGATATGGATCGCGCGCACAACCGCGTGTTCATCGGATGCCGCAGTGGTGTGATGACCGTTGTGGACGGAGCGACGGGTAAGATCGTCGCCATGCAGCCGATCGGAAAAGGCGTGGACGCGGCCGAGTTCGATGCGGGCCGCGGACTAGTCTATTTCTCCACCGGTGCGGATGGCGCGATGTGGGTGTTTCACGAAGACAGCGCGGACAAATACTCGCTCGTGGAAACGGTGAAGACGCAGCTCAACTCGCGCACCATGGCGCTGGATCGCAAGACAGGGCGCGCGTACTTGCCGACCGCCTCGTTCGCACCGCTACCGCCTGCCGAGCCCGGCAAGAAGCAGCCCCGCAGAGGCCCAATGGTCCCGGGATCGTTCGGATTGCTTGTGATCGGGCAATAATGGCGGAACTAGACGTTCGCGGCGTTGACGGAGCAGGCGCTCCGTCGCTACGCGCGTAGGTGCGCAATCAGGTTTTTGGGGACCACTTCTAAACGAGGACGCGCTCTTGGAACTCGCCGCGCTCGTTGATCCAGCAGCGATACTTGGTGCGGACGATGTTGCGATTCCGCAGGCAGGCATCGGCCTGCAGCATGATAGCAGGCGGGGAGTCTTTCACAATCTGCCGGGCCTTATCCTGGGCGGCAGCGAGTCCAGCACAAGGCACCTCGGCGCTAAAAGCTTTAGCGCTGTCTTTGTGCTTTTCCATGGTGCGAACAAAATATTGCATCGGCGCGCTCACGATCTGACGACTAAACTACGTCAGCCAAAATACACCCATTTGTCTTGGGATGCAACGGCTATTTGCGGAAGGCGTCTGTGACGCTTTCCGTGGACCACAAAAACGCGTTCCGTGCCCAGCCGCTGAACCGCGACTGATATTTGCGAAGGCCATTCGCAAAGTGCGAGCGGCCAACGGAACGTGCTCTCCGGCTCTGCTCCGCAAATACCGAGAAAGAGCAAGGATTAGCCCCGCGATTTTTCAACCGCGGGGCTATAAAAAACTACCAGCGGGAACCACCACCGCCGCCACGACCACCACCGCCGCCGCCGCGACCACCGCCGCCGCCACGACCACCACCGCCGCCGCCGAATCCACCACGACCGCCGCCGCCACCACCGCCCGCAGGCTTGGGACGAGCTTCGTTGACGTTCATGGCGCGGCCGTTGAGATCCGCTCCGTTCAATTGGTTGATCGCGTTTTCCGCTTCCCCTCTATCCGTCATTTCGACGAAAGCGAAGCCGCGGGGTTGGCCCGTATCGCGATCGGTGACGATGTTGACGCGTTCCACGGTACCGAACTGAGCAAAAGCTGCGTGCAGCTCTTCCTGAGTCGTCCGGAAATTCAAATTTCCGACAAATATATTGGTCATCAGACTCCGCTCCCTTAAACTAACGACATCATCTTCGAATCGCAGCGCTGGAACGAAATCCGCGGACCAAAACGCAACGCGCACCCCATAGCGAGGGTACTTTTAACAAAGACACCTTCAGTTTAGCACTTTATGGATCGCAACGCCGCACTACCGCAAAAGTCTCCATAAATCAAGTCGGCTTGGTCGGGAATACTCTGCGAAACCTGTTGCAGAGCATCAGCTACCACTTCGCGGTCATATCGCTCGATGTGCCACCGGCCGCAGGGATGTAGCATTTCAGAACGTAATCCATGACCATGCGATCCGCGCAAAACCGCCAGCCGAGAGTACGGATGGTACGCTTCATGCGTTTAATCCAACCGCGCGGCAAGCCGTCGCGATCGCGATCGTAATACAGCGGGATCACTTCGTCCAGCAGCGTGCGATAAAGATCCTCGCCATCGCGGGAATCGTGAACGTCCATGTTGGAGTGCGTGCGTCCCTTGCCGATGGCGAATCCGTTGAGTCCGTCGTAGGCTTCCGCCCACCAACCGTCGAGGACGGAGAGATTCAGGCCGCCATTTAATACGACCTTCTGGCCGCTGGTTCCGGAGGCTTCCAACGGACGTCGCGGATTGTTCAACCAGACATCCACGCCTTGCACCAAATGGCGCCCGACGTTGATGTCGTAGTCTTCCACAAAAGCAAAGCGGTCGCCGAATTTTGTATCGCGCATCATCTCGGCAACCCGCTGGAGAACGCGCTTGCCGGGCTCATCGTGCGGATGGGCTTTGCCGGCAAACACAAACTGCACGGGCCGCTTCGGATCGTTGACCATGGTGGCCAGGCGTTCCAGGTCCGCGAGCACCAGATTGGCGCGCTTGTACGTCGCGAACCGCCGCGCGAAGCCGATCGTCAACGTATCGGGACTCAGAATGCGAGACAGGCGGCGCAATAGTTCCGGCGATTCTTCGCGGCGCCTGGCTTGCTCCACCGCGCGAGAGCGCACGAATTCCAGCAGTTGCGATTTCAGGCTGAGATGGGTTTCCCACAATTCGCCGTCGTCGACATTCTCGATTCCTTCCCAGATGCGCGCCTCGGCGCTGTGTTCATGCCATCCGGCGCCCAGATGTCGATCATACAAACGGAACATCTGCGGCGCGAGCCACGAAGGAACATGCACGCCATTCGTGATGTGGCCAATCGGCACGGCATCTTCCGAACGTCCCGGATAGAGCCCCGTCCACATGGCGCGCGAGACTTCGCCGTGCAGCGCGGAAACCGCATTGGCACGACGGGACATTTTTAATCCAAGCACCGTCATGCAGAAATCTTCGTGCGGATTGCCGGGATCCACGCGACCCATCGCCATAAAGCGCTCGGGCGAAATCCCCAAACTATCGCGCAAAGGTCCGAGGTGTTCCTCGATCAACCCATAGTGGAAGCGATCGTGACCCGCGGGCACGGGCGTGTGCGTGGTGAAAACCACTTCGCGGGAGACGTGACGCGCGGCCTCTTCAAAGCTGAGCCCTTCCTCTTCCATGCGATTACGAATTGCTTCGATGACGGCAAAGCCACTATGGCCCTCGTTCAAGTGCAGAACGCCGGGCGTGATCCCCATGGCTTTGAGCGCCCGGAAGCCACCGACGCCGAGAAGCAACTCCTGCCGGATGCGCACGCGGCCGTCGCCACCGTAGAGACGCGACGTGAGTTCGCGGTCCTCGGGGCTATTGCCTTCGACGTTCGAATCCAGCAACAGAAGATCGATGCGGCCGACCTTCACGCGCCAAACCTTGGCGGCGATGGAGGCTCCGCGCGTGTCGATGCGC
The DNA here is from genome assembly GCA_903892565.1 of uncultured Acidobacteriia bacterium. GTDB lineage: Bacteria > Acidobacteriota > Terriglobia > Bryobacterales > Bryobacteraceae > Palsa-187. Next base: position 1,556 of record CAITIX010000408.1, on the reverse strand, counting down.
ACGGTAACCGGTTCGCCTTTGGGGCCAATCGCGGGCGTCATGGGCAGTTGATTGACCTCGTTGGGGAGGTAATCCTCGTGCTGCCAGCCGGATTGATCGAGCCATTGGCGGAAGTAGCCTTGCTGATAGAACAGGCCAATGGCCACGAGAGGAATATCGAGATCCGACGCGCTCTTGATATGATCGCCGGCCAACACGCCAAGTCCCCCGGAGTAGATGGGGAACGATTCGTGCAAACCGAATTCAGCGGAAAAATACGCTACCGGCCGCGGCCGCAACACACCGGCATTTTTCGCCCCCCACGTGCTATCGGCATGCAAGTATTCCTGATGACGACGGTACGCATAGTTGATGCGGCTGTGCAGCACCAGCTCCGCAGCGCGCTGCTCCAGCTTCGCCAGGGGAAACTCACTCAACAGCGAAATTGGATTCTGATTCAGCTGGCGCCAGCGCGGCGGTGCGATTTCATGAAACACGCTAGTGGAATCGTGATCCCAGCTCCACCACAAATTGCGGGCTAGCGACCATAACTTCTCCTGGGTGGGAGCAATGAAGCGATCGAGCGCGCGCGCTTCGCTAATGACGGGAGCAACTTCGGCGGCGGCCGCGGTGAGCATCTCCACTTCATCTGCGCGAAATACGCGAGGATCCGCGGTCTGCACGACGAGCACGCCTTGCAACACACCTTGGTCAATGAGCGGGACGCCGAGAAACGACTGGAACGCTTCTTCGCCCGATTCCTTGATGTACTTAAACCTGGGATGGTTCTGGACGCGTTCGACGGCAACGGCGCGAACTTGCTCGGCGACCAATCCGGCGAGACCTTCATGTAATCCCAAGCGGAGCGTTCCAATGCATTCGCGGCGCAGCCCCAGAGTTGCGGCCAAAACCAGATTGGCACGGTCCGGCTCTAATAAATAGGCCGAACACACGTCCGTCTTGAACCGCCGGGCGATCAGCGCGACAACGTTCATCAGCGTTTCGGCGGGCGCACCGCCGTCTCCGGCGAGGTTGCTAATCTCTTCGATCGTCAGGACGTTGGCGTCCTTACTTCCAGGCTCGATCATTTGTGCAGATCCTTAAAAAAAACGAATGCGCCTCATGGCGCTAAAAAGCTAGGGGGTACAGGTCGGCGGCATCGCTCGCCGACGGGACGAGTAAAATGAAAACACTACTTACGCATGAACGCCGAGTTGCAGCTCGGCATCCATCCAGTCTTGGTCGGCCGTTCCTTGCGGGCAGCCGCGTTCCAGCCACAGGAAATAGGCCCGCTGCGCGATCTGCTCCGTGGTGACGTGCCCGTTGGTACCGGCATTTTTGACGCTATCCGCGAGCACAAGCAAATCGCCGGTGGCTGCCGAAATAGCTTTCTTCTTCGTCGTACTGGCCGCGCGCGGCTTGGAAGCAGCCGCTTTCGCGGGAGTCGCCGTTGCGCTGGCCGCCCGAATAGGGGCCTTACGGCGAGCGGTAGAGACACTACTCGCCGACACTTTTTCTACGGTCTTATTCTTAGGCATCGTTTGGATTCACTCCTTCAAATCCAAAAAACAAACGGG
>CAITIX010000407.1 GCA_903892565.1 uncultured Acidobacteriia bacterium | reverse complement strand
CGCGCTCCATCAAGGCGCGCGCCAGTTCAGCTGCTTTGTATGCCGCGATTCCTCCGCCGACGCCTAGCGCGACGTTCATGCCAAATCCGGCTACTCCTCGGCCGGAACCTCGAAGGTGTGCTGAATGGCGATATCGGAATATTGCACCAAGCCGCGGCGCACTTCTTCCATGGCGGCCGTGGTGGGCTTCTTCGACGTGGTTGGCAACAGGCTGCGCGCGCCGCCCTGCAACTGGCGGGCACGTTTCGCCGCCACGATGATAAAGCGGTAGACGCTCCCTTCCGGATCGTCCGGAATCATGCTATGCGAACTCTGCCGTACGTTTTCAGCCATGGGAATTATCTTTCTGTCTCGCTCGCGGCCCTGCCGCAAGGTTGCTGCTTTGCAAAAATCTTCGTTCTCTTACAAGAACGCGTCTCATAAGAACGTACTCTATAAAAACGTCTCCAGAATGGGTCGGATCGAATCCTCCATCCTGTCACGCCGGCTCCGGGTGGCCTTCACAATCGATACCAGCGAATCGATCGACGCCGCCACTTCCTGGTTCACCAGCACGTAATCGTACCGAAAATAATTCCGGATCTCTTCGGCGGCTTCCCGCAAGCGGCGCTGGATCACCTCATCGGAATCCTGGCCCCGCGAACGCAGCCTCTCCTCAAGAACCTGCCGGCTGGGCGCCAATACAAAAATCGACACCGCAGCGGGAATCTTCTCTTTTAATTGTCGCGCACCCTGCACGTCGATGTCGAGCACCAGGTCGTACCCGTCCCGGTCCGCCCTCGCTAACTCACTGATATGAGTGCCGTAATAGTTCCCGAACACCTCGGCGTGCTCCAGAAATTCGCCCAGCGCCACGCGCTTTTCAAACTCCGCGCGTCCGATAAAAAAGTAGGCCTCGCCGTCCTTTTCCTCGCCCCTGGGCTGGCGTGTCGTGTAGGAAACCGAAAACCGGATGTTGGGCACCGTGCGGATCAGGGCCGACGTCAGCGTCGATTTGCCGGAGCCGGAGGGCGCAGAGATGATAAATACCGTCGTCATGCTAAATTTATTCGTTCGGTCTATTCAATGTTGAGCGACTGCTCGCGGATCTTCTCAATCGACGCCTTTACCTCCAGCGCCCTTGCCGTAATCTTCATCGCGGCATCTCCTGCGCCGTTCGTCTTCGAAAGGATCGTGTTGGTTTCACGATTCATTTCCTGCAGCAGAAAATCCAGCTTCTTGCCGACCTCGCCGCCGCGCTGCAACAATTCCGATAGCTCCCCGGAGTGGATCTTCAAGCGCGCGATCTCTTCGCCTATATCGCTGCGATCCGCCAAAATCGCGGCTTCTTGCACCAGCCTCTGCGGCTCCATCGCCGAGCCCGCCAGCAATTCCCTCAAGCGTCCTTCGAGTCTCTTTTGGAATGCGTCGGACGCGCCCATGCGCAATTGTTCCAGCTCCAGCGCCGCCGCCGAAACGTTCGCGTTGTGGCCTTTGAGTTCGGCTCCCAGCTGCTCGCCCTCGCGCGAGCGAAACTCGTTAAACGCCGCCAGCGCTTCCTGCATCGCCGATTTCAGCAGCGCTTCGGTTTCCTCCGGCAACTGCGGCTCGTCGGATTCCACCAGCATGCCGGGGATGCGCAGCGTCGCGTTCAAATCCGGCTTGGCCTCGATGCCGTGCGTTTCGGCCTCCGCGTGATAAATGTGCAAGTAATCGCGCAGTAGATCGCGATTCACGCTGATCCCTCCGCCCGCCACACTTTTAGGGACAGACACGCGAACCTCTACGTGGCCGCGTCCAACGGAGTCTTTCACCGCAGCGCGAATCACGCCTTCGTAGGGATCAATCGCAGACGGCGCTTGAATGTGCAGATCCAGGCCCCTGTGGTTGACGCCCTTGATGCTCACCGTGAGTTCACCATCGCCCAGCGCGCGCCGCACCCGCGCGTATCCGGTCATGCTTCGTAAGGGAGCAGCCATAGAGGAGATTTATCCATTATGGATGAAGTTGGCGTTCGCGCCAGTAACCCGGATGGCGCTTGTGATGTGCAATCGCCAGGACAACGATCCCAACCTTCGAGATTTCGAAAACTACCGTGTAGGGAAAACGGCGTAACTGAAAGCGTCTTGTGCCGTCGGACGTAGGATATCGAAGTGGCGCCCGGGCAATACGAAGGATCGCCACCTCAATTTCGGATGCAAATGCCGCAGCACTCAGAGGGCTGCGCTCTTTGTACCAGAAATGCGCCTCTTGAAGTTCCTCGCTCGCAGCGGGGTGAAAGTGCAGAGTCACGTCTTCGAGCGGAACAACTCTTTGCGCACTTCTTCCCAGGGAATCGTCTTAGCCGCGCCGGTCTTGATTTCAGCCGAACGCTTGGCGATCTCGGCGGTCCACGCGGCCTCAACGTCAGCCTCGGGACCCGGCTCGATCGATTCGATCAAGAGGCCGGCAAGGGTCGCACGATCCTCTTCCGGCAATTGCGCGGCCTCGCGAAACAGGTCGTTAAGATTCCGGCTCATGAACAGATTCTACCTAGAACGGAGGCAAACTGCCGCCTCTAAACATCCGCTTCCAAGAACTGCATCTCATGCAGTCTTTGATAAATCCCACCGCCGCTGACCAGATCTTCGTGCGTTCCGATCTCGGAAATCTTCCCGCGCTCCAGCACGACGATCTTGTCCGCGCGTCGCACCGTCGACAAACGATGCGCGATCACGATGACCGTGCGATGCTCCATCAGATTCTGCAACGCCTTTTGAACCAGCCGCTCCGATTCCGTATCCAAGTGCGATGTCGCTTCGTCCAGGATCAAAATCGGCGCGTTTTTCAGCAGCGCACGCGCGATCGCCAGCCGCTGCCGTTGTCCGCCGGAAAGCTTCACGCCGCGCTCGCCGATCATGGTTTCGTAGCCGTCCGACAGGCGTTCAATGAATTCGTCGGCCAGCGCATTCTTCGCGGCTTCTTGAATTTGTTCTTTCGTCGCGTGGCGCAAACCGTAGCCGATATTCGCGGCAACGGTGTCATTGAACAAGAATGTATCCTGGGCCACGATGCTGATCTTGTCGCGCAGCGAATCGAGCTTCAGATCGCGAATATCTTTGCCGTCGATGCGGATCGCGCCATCGGTGACGTCGTAAAAACGCGGCACAAGGTTGGCGAACGTCGTCTTACCCGCGCCGCTTGGACCCACCAGCGCGACCACTTGCCCGGCCTTCACTTCCAACTGAATGTGATCCAGTACGAATCCGTCTGGAACGCTGGGATAGCGAAACACGACGTCGTCAAAGTGAATCGCCTTCTCAAATTTCGCGAGCTTCACGGCATGTGGACGTTCGCGCACCTGCTGCTCGTTGTCCAGATACTCAAATACTTTTTGGGACGCACCCAGCGCCTGCTGGAAAATATTGTGGATGCCCGTCAAGCGCTTCACCGGTTCGTAGAGCATCAGGAGCGCGATCACAAAACTTGTGAATTCGCCCGTGGTCATCTGCCCGGCTTTGATCTGCAGGCGCGCGTAGGTCAACAATCCGACAATCGTCAGCGCACCGAAAAACTCAATGATGGGGCTGGCAATGGCCTGCTGCGCGACGTAGCGCAAATTCGTGGTCCGCAATTTTTCGGCGCGATCGCGGAAGCGGTTCGACTCGACATCCTCGGCGCCAAACGATTTCACCACCTGATGCCCGCTCAGTGTCTCCTGCAACACCTGATTCAGTTCGGCGGCGTTGTCCTGCGCGGCTCGCGTGGTTCGGCGGATGCGCCGTCCCAAGCGCAACGTCGGCACCAACACAAAGGGCAACACGGTCAGACTGACGAAGGCCAATTTCCAGTCGGTCTGCAATAAAACGGCAAGCAATCCCAGTGCGGTGAACGTCTGCCGCAGCCAATCCGCCAAGATGTGCGACAGCGCTACCTGGATCTTTTCCAGATCGTTCATAATTGACGACATCACGCGCGCCGTGGAGTTCGATTCGAAGAACTGCGCGTCCTGCTGCAACACGCGGTCAAACACGGTTTGCCGCAAATCGGTGACCGCCGAAAATCCCACATAGTTGATCAGGTAATTCGCGGCGTAATCGCACAAGCCCTTGATTAGGAACACGGCGAGGATCGCGATCGCCACCATGGTCCAGACGTTGTGGATCGAGGCCGGCAACAAATCGCCCAGCATGATTTGTTTCTTGATCAGAGGAATCGTGAAGAGCGATACGGGCGTTTCTTCCGACGCCGGATTCAGCACGCGATCGAAGATCGGTCCAATCAAGAGCGCCGTCAATGCTTGCGCCGCGCCCACGCAGGCCATCAGAATTACGGAGAAAAACAAATGTCCAGTGTAGGGACGCGAATAGCGCAACAGGCGCGAAAGTTCCTTCATGCCTTCACCTTCGTGCGTTGAATTGGCGTTGCTTTCAAGCCTTGTTTTGCATTCAAACTTTGTCCTGCTTCCAGCACTTCCGTCGTTTCAATCCTCGCGATGTCTTCGCGCGAGGTGATCACGCGCGCTTCGGTTTTCCAGGGCGCCCACGTCACCGGATTCGAAGGCCCGAATAGCACCACCACGGGAACTCCAAACGCCGCGGCCACATGCGCCGGGCCGCTATCATTGCCGATAAACAGCGATGCGCCCGCGAGCAGGCTCTTGACGTCGGCCAACGGCGCATTGCGCCACACGCGAAATTCCGCGAACGGCGCGGGATCGTCCGCAGGTCCTGCCAGGAACACGGGCTCGTATCCCAAGGTTTCCCGCAGCGCGCGAGCAACGGCCACGAATCGCTCGGCAGGCCATGTCTTCTCAGGCAGCGACGCGTAAGGATGAAACACCATGTAGTTCCCAAAATCGTTCGGCGCAGCGCTGGCCACCAGTTTCGCGCGCGGGATCTCCTGCTGTGGCACGCCCATCCAGAACATGGCGGACGCGAGATGCTCCGCCGTATGTACGGGCCGTTCCTGGTCCAGGATCTCTTGCGCACGCGGGATTTTGTGGGAATAGATAAAGCTGTAGCGATGGTGGCCGAACCCAGCTCGATACTTTGCGCCACTCGTGAACGTCATCGTCATGCTGCGCGTGCCGCCGTGCAGGTTCAAGAGCAGTTCCGGGCGCGATTTGCGAATCAGGCCCGCATTCACCCAGATTTCGTCCACATCGGAACTGCCTTCGAACACCGCTGCAAAGCGCGGGTCCACGATGATTTGAATTGTGAGATCCGGACGCTCCGCTTTTAATAGCGCCAATGCTGGAGTGGTCAAAACGCAATCGCCTAACGAGCGCAAGCGAATGACGGTGACGCGCGCGCCTCGCGGGATGCTTGCAAGCAATGGCGACATTTATTTGTGGAGCGGGCTTGCCGCGTTTACTCGACGACCGCTTCATCCACCAGCATGACCGGGATGTCATCGCGCACCGGATAGACGCGCTTGCATTGAGAACACTTCAAGCCGCTTCCGTCCTGCTTGAGCTCGACCGGCGCCTTGCACAAGGGACAGACCAGGATCTCCAGCAATTCTTTACTGATGGCCATAACACCGTCAGTTTAACACCGGCTTGCATCCCTTAGAAATTGACGGGACGTTGCAGCGTGAACGTCAAACGCGTTTCCGAAGGGATGCGCACGCGCTGGCCCTTGGTCATCACCTGGGCTGCCGTTCCCACGCCCGCACCCGCGCCCGCTCCGATGGCCGCGCCTTTGCCGCCACCCGCGATTGCACCGATGATAGCGCCCAGCGCTGCGGTTCCGCCAATCACTTTAGCGCTCTTCGCGCCCCGGGAATCGCTCTGCTCGGTAATGCTGGTGGTGTCGATATCCACGTCACGCCCGTTGATGCGGAGCGAAACCACGTCCAACGTCAAAACGGTGCGGCCCTCGATTTTGCCGGATTGCTTATCGTCGACCAACTTCACCACGACATCCGTGCCGCGAGGAACGATCGTATTCCCGGACGTGTCCGCCACCGGTTCGTCGAGCGACGCGCGAAATATCTTCCCGACCTGATCGCGCTCGGAATCGACGCTATCGATCATACGGATCGTCAAAACGGTACCGGAAGGAATTCTCGGGGCCGCTTCTGCGGCGCGCCGGGGCGCTTCTTCTCGCCGCTCGGGACGGAACACGCGCGGCTCCGGCTCCGGCATATTGTTCGATGCCGGCGCGGTATCAAAACTGATGTTAGTGACGTCGCCGACTGAAAAGGTTTCTACGCGATCGCCGATGGCGACTCGAATCGTGCGGGCATCACCGCCCACAAAGGAACCTCGAATCGTGCGCCCATCCCGCAGCGTCACGGTGTCGGCAAAACTCATGCTCGCCACCAGCAGCAATATCGTCAGAATTCGCATAGTGATCCCTCCTGTTACGTTGGTCTGTCCACGATCAGATCACCCCTGATCTCATCGTGACGGATGGTTGTGGCGCGAAGCTTCAAAGAACAATTACGGAACAAAAGACGGGCCGGAGGAGCCGGCCGCTTCAACCGGCTTTTCTCTTCAGCTGGCTTTTCTTTGCCGAAGTCCGCCCAGCAACATGCTGGCGATTTCTTTTCCGTGATCCAGCGCATCTTCGTAGGCGGCCTTGCGCTCGGTCCTGGTGAATCCGTATCCCAGGCGATACAAGCGCTCGAACGACATGCCGATCGCATAGGTGGCCGCGTAAGCCACGCCCGCTTTGGGAATCAAGCCGCCGCCGAAGGGAATCTTGCCCACGAGTTCCCGCGCCAAGGCGCGCCAACCGAAGGCGCTCGCAATCATGGATGCGATTTCGGATTTCTGTTCGCGATACCCAATGGCGCGATCATTCGCCGCCGCCAGCATAAACGCCATGCGGATTTGGTTCATCGTGAGGAATGCCGTGTCCGACGTGAACTCGCCCACCGCCCACGGAATCATGGTGAGGCTCGGCACAACGTCGGGCAATGCCGTTGCCAGGGCGAAGAGCGCGTTTTCTTTAGCGATACTGCGGATAATGCGGTGAGAGACGGGCTTGCGGAAGGGCTCCAACTGACGGGCCAGCGGGATCATCAAATCTTCCCGATTGCGGATGATAGAACGGATACAATCCTCTGGGGCTTCCGGATCGAACCAAAACGCGTTCGATGGTTTTTGCAGGGACGTGTGGTAAATGTGGATGTCGCAGTCGACGCTGCCGCCTCGTACCAGCACACGAGCGGCTTGCGCGCGCCTTTCGGCGGAAAAATGGGCGGGGGCGAAAAACTGTTCCATCTCGCCGAGGTCTTCGGCGGAGGCGGCAACCAAGCCTACGAGAATCGGCCGTTCGGCCTGTTCCCGTAGTTCGGTCGGGTTCAGCGTGGATAACGCTTGCTTCAGCTGACTCAGGACGGCGAGGGCCATGGTCTGTTAGCGAAGGTTCGCCCGGGAGCGAAACATCACTTCGATTCCTCGTCTCCATTTTAACCCAATTCCAACGCGCGTGACATCGATTTCCGGGGCTAAATACTTGAGGACGGTTTCGTTCGCCGGATGCCATTCGAGCGCGGGCGCCGCCATCACCACGCGGGGCGCGTCTTTGCTCAGTCGAATGCCCGGAAAATAGCCTTTTTGCTGCAGCTCGTCGCGAACCAGGTGCCATTTCACGCGCATCCAGTAGTCCAGGACCTGCAGCGGCAAGTGGATATCCTGGCTCGCCTTCAGCTCCACCACCGCGAGCCTCCCGGAGCGATCCACCGCTACTAGATCCAGGATTCCGCGCGTTCCCGACGCCATCTCCGGAACCTGGCCATATACGGGCGAGGGCAGGAGCGACGCATCGATCACGTCGAGCTGCGCCCGTACCTGCGATTCCAGCCACGCTTCGGGATGCCGCGCATACAACGGATTCTGCCGATCGGCGGAGTTCGCATTTCTGGTGCGCGCTAATCCGCGAGCCAGGCCCAGCAATTCCGTTAAATGCGTCTGACTGCGAACCGGGTGCTTGCGATCCAGTCCGTAGACGAGTTCGTCGCCGTTGGCTCGAGCAAACTCCAGACCTCGGGTGGCGAAGCTGATCGATCCATCGGGGCGCTCGCGCCGCTCGACTCCTTCGATGGCGCCGATCTTTTCGGTCCAGCGAAGGATTTCCGGCGTAGCCTCGGCGAGGGCGTGTTTGCAGGGGTCCAGATGCGTATCCAGGTTTGTGTAGTCTCCGGGATTCACGCGCTGTTCCCAACCTCCCGCGCTGCCTTCGTGTGAGGTGACCAGTTGCACGTAAACCAGGAAGCGCGCGGCCTTGGGATTTAAATAGCGGACGCGAGGGCAGGTGGCCGCCTCTCTACCGGCCGGGACGAAGACCACCAACCCTTCGATCACCAGTTTCGGCTCGCGTTGCCGCAAATAGTCGAGCCAAATTAATCCGAATGTGAGGCAATCCTCGGGCTGTGGTGAGTCTTCCGGTGCGCCGATCACTGCGAGTCCGCTGAGTCCTTTGCGCAACAGTGCCCGGGGATAACTTGGAGACAAGCTGTGCTCCAGATCCGGTTCCGAGCTCATCTCAACAATGCGCCAATCGGGAAACTGGCGGTGCAGGGAGTGCCGCAAGCGCTCGCGATACTTGAGGCGCGTGCCGCGGCGCGTGGCGTCCTGGTTGGCCGCGCGATCCATATCGATCAGGCTCAGGATTCCGGGGCGCCCACCGAAGCGTTCGATCTCCAGCTCCAGACGTCCGGGTTTTTCGAGCTTCACGCCGGTGACGCGACGCGTCAAATTACGCGACTCGCTCCAGCAAGCGAGCGTCACGATGTTGCCGCGCTTGGTCAAAGCAAACGTATCGGGCGTAATCGCGAGTGGATCCTCGCCCGGATCCAGTAAAAATGGTTTTTGGCTGGCTTTGAGAAAGCGCTCAATCGCCAGATGAGCCTCGTGCGGACCTTCGCGCGTGGCTTTCCCGGGTGCGGGCTGCAACGAAGTCCATTATGCCGCAAATCAGTCCATATCACCGAAACACGACAAAAATGCGATTGCCGATTCCTGGGCCGCTAGGGCACCTAGGAGCGATTTTCGCGGTTTCCGGCACCCTACCCCTTACCCACCCCTCGTCGATGGCCTCGATTTTGGCGAAAATTCGGTGAACACCGTTGCAGCCGCAAGGGTTGCGGAAAAGTACAGGTCGCGGTTTGGCACAACGCCGTTTTTGACAAGAATTCGCTCGCGGATTCGCAATTTGTCCGGCGTCGCGCCGCGAGTCGAATGTATGTAGAAATGCGTGTACAATGGTGCTACTTTTTTGAGCGGCGGTTTAAGCCAGAATATCAAAGTCAGAGGAGCCCTCTCAATGGAATCGAATCTCGTCAGTCATCCTGTTACCCGTCCTGTCACACGTCCTGTCACACGACGACAGGCATTGGCACTTGGCGGATCGCTCGCCGCGGGGCTTGGCCTGAATTCGCTGAAGGCGGCGGAGCCGGGAAAGCTGATCGATGTCCATCATCACTATTTCGCTCCGGCGTGGATGAATCGATTCAAGAAAGAAGTGGAAGAATCGAACGGAGCGCGCTTTTTGAGTTGGACTCCGCAGACGGCGCTCGACGAAATGGATAAGACCGGATGTTCCACCGCAATTGTCACGTGCGGAGGCCCGGGCACCTGGAACGGCAACATCGAAGCGAGCCGCGCCGCATCGCGTGAGGTCAACGAATTCGGCGCGCGCATGGTTGCCGATCATCGCGGGCGCTTCGGATATTTTGCGTCGGTGCCCTTGCCCGATACCGAAGGCAGTTTGAAAGAGATCGACTACGCGATGGGCACGCTGAAGGCCGATG